>NZ_JBWJPF010000003.1:0-306453 GCF_056393265.1 Stenotrophomonas sp. Steno-C15 | reverse complement strand
TGATACGGCCGACCGGCGTGTTGCCGCCGTCGCCGAGGAACTTGCGCGGGTTGACCACGTTGCCGTTTTCCCACACCTCGAAGTGCACGTGGGCGCCGGTGGAGCGACCGGTGGAACCGGCCTTGGCCACTTCCTGGCCGGCACGGACCAGATCGCCGACCTTCACCACCAGGCGCGAATTGTGCGCGTAGCGGGTGACGTAGCCGTTGCCATGGTCGACATCGACGACGTTGCCGTAGCCGCCCTTGACGCCGGAGAAGCTGACCACGCCATCGGCCACGGCCATGACCGGATCGCCGACCCGGGCGTGGAAGTCCATGCCCTTGTGGGTGGCGGCACCGCGGCCGAAGGGGTCGGCACGGGTGCCGAAGCCGGACGTGACATAGCTGTTGCGGATCGGCATGCGCGAAGGCACGGCGTTCTGCTGCAGCTGGTGATCGAACATCAGCGATTCCATCACCGACAGCTGGCGGCCTGAAGCAGCGAAACGCTGCTCCAGCACCTGTAAGTCGGCGTTGACATCCTTGACCGGGATGTCCGAGGTCGGGCCGCCGGCATCGCCGTCACCCAGGCCGGGAGTTTCGTTGAAGTCGAACTCGCCATCTTCCAGCTTGCCCATCTGGGTCAGCCGTTCGCCCAGGGCGTTGAGGCGGGTGGCCTGCGCCTGCAGCTCGCCGAGGCGGGCCGCCAACGCGTTGACCTGGGTCTGCGCATCGCGCTGGACCTTGGCCAGTTCAGCCTCCTGGCGGTCGACCTTGGCCTGCAGCCGCGAATCGTTGAACGCGTTGGCGCCGATTCCGCCTGCAAAGCCGATAATGCAGCCTACCCCGAGCACGCTGCCCAGCAGGGCACGGGGGCGGTCCTCGAAATAGAACCGCAAACGCGTGAGCGCCGATTTGGCCTGACCTTCACGCGTTTTGATTACGATCTTTTTGAATGCCATCAGTGAGTTTTCATGTCTGAGCCGAAATCCAGCGTTCGCCCCGCTTCCGTGCCGAAACCGGCACTGGATGCGGTAATGGCGGACAAAAGCGGGAACCCGCTGCGGCGTGCCTTGTGGCTCGACGCGCTGGACCGTCAGTTGCGCCCCCAGTTGCCGCCACCTCTGCGCAGCCGTTGCCGGCTGGCCAATGTGGACGGGGAACACCTCGTTTTTCTCGTCGAGTCCCCGGTCTGGCATGCCAAGTTCCGGCTTGCCGAGGCCCAGCTTCTCGACGCGGCCCGGTCCATCGGGCTGAAGGCCACCAGGGTGACCATCAAGACTGCGTCCACCACTCCCTCACGCTCCCCAGCGATCGACAACCGGAATGGCCCCCACGCAGTTTCAGCCGCCACGCACAAAGGGCTACGCGACGCCTTGGCAGCCCTGCAGGATGTTCCTTCGAAGCCGAAGAAGCGGTCCTGAGGACAACGGAGCCTCCTGCTCCGCTCCCCGTCGCGCGTGTCACCGCAGCGTGAAACATTTCGGGGGCCGGGTCGCATCCTAGCGGTCCCCGGTGGACCTGTCGTTAGATTGTTGTTAAAGCAACGTTAAATTCAGGCTTCCGATCCAACAGGTTCACGAAACCGTGACGACAGACCGACAGTCGCGTCACCTGCTGCGTCGTATCCATCGCAGCCTCCAGAAATGCGGACGCCGCCCTGAGAGGCGGCGTTTTTTCCTTTTAATTCAAAGCGTTATGTGGATCAGGCGTAGGCCGGGGTGGCGTACTCGACCGGATCCGGTACCGCCGGCGAGTCATAGCTGACCCACTCCCACGCGCTGGCATCGGCCATCAGCGCGCGCACCAGCTTGTTGTTGAGCGCGTGACCGGACTTGAAGCCCTCGTAGGCGCCCAGCACCTGGCCACCGGCGAGGTAGAGGTCGCCGATCGCATCAAGGATCTTGTGGCGCACGAATTCGTCGGCGTAGCGCAGCCCGTCTTCGTTGAGCACGCGGAACTCGTCAAGCACGATGGCGTTGTCCATCGACCCGCCCAGGCCCAGATTGCGTTCACGCATGTACTCCAGGTCGCGCATGAAGCCGAAGGTGCGCGCGCGGGAGATTTCCTTGGTGTACGCCAGCGTGGAGAATTCGATTTCCTGGCGTGACTGCTTGGCCGGGATCATCGGGTGGTCGAACTGGATGGTGAAGCCCAGCTTGTACCCCTCGTAGGGCGTGAAGCGGGCCACCTTGTCACCCTCGGTCACTTCCACGGTCTTGAGCACGCGGATGAAGCGCTTGGGCGCATCCTGTTCCACGATGCCTGCCGACTGCAGCAGGAACACGAACGGGCCGGCCGAACCGTCCATGATCGGCAGCTCGGCCGAGGACAGCTCGACGATGATGTTGTCCACACCCAGGCCGGCCAGAGCCGACATCAGGTGTTCAACGGTCTGGACCTTGGCGTCGTTGCAGGTCAGGCCGGTGCACAGGGTCACTTCGGTGACCAGCTCCGCCTTGGCCGGCACTTCCACCACCGGATCCAGATCCACGCGGCGGAACACGATGCCGTGGTTGACCGGTGCCGGGCGCAGGGTCATGTAGACCTTGTCCCCGCTGTGCAGGCCAACGCCGGTGGCGCGGATCGTGTTCTTGAGGGTGCGTTGCTGGATCATGGGGGCAGACCGGAAGTGACACCTTAGATTAACACGCGCACTCCCCTACCCCGGCTGAAACGGCGGCAGGACACACCGGCGCGCGGGTGGGACACGCGTGAAGGGCCGCCGGGCCTATCCTGGCCCGGCGCCCGCACTTCAGGACATGGTGGCGCGACCCGGGGAGGACAAGCCCCGGGCAGCTCCGCTCAGTCCGCCTGGCGGCGCAGGAACGCCGGGATGTCCAGGTAATCGTTCGGCAGCTCCGCCGCCGCCGGGGCCGAAGAGGCCGGGGCCGACGCGGTGGAGGCTGCCGCGGTATCGCTGCTGGCACGACGCAGGCCCAGGCCCATGCCGCCCACGGCCTTGGAGACCGCATCGCCACCCGTGTCGAACTCGCCGAACTCCGGCTGGCCGGTGGTGGCGTTGCGCACCAGCTTGATCGGCGCACGCTCGCCCGGACGCTGGCTCTTGCTGGCCGACACGCGGTTCAGGCCGGTAGCCACCACCGTCACGCGCACTTCGTCCTGCATGTCCGGATCCAGCACGGTACCGACCACCACGGTGGCATCTTCGGACGCGAAGCCATCGATGGTGCGGCCGATCTCGTCGAACTCGGCCATGGTGAAGTCGGCGCCGGCGGTGATGTTGACCAGGATGCCGTTGGCACCGGCCAGGTTCACATCGTCCAGCAGCGGGTTCTGGATCGCCGCTTCGGCGGCAGCCTGGGCGCGGTCATCGCCACGGGCGGTGCCGGTACCCATCATCGCCAGGCCCATTTCGGACATGACGGTGCGCACGTCGGCGAAGTCGACGTTGATCAGGCCCGGACGCACGATCAGGTCAGCAATGCCCTGCACGGCGCCCTGCAGCACGTCATTGGCGGCACGGAACGCCTGGATCATGGTGGCGTTGCGGCCCAGCACGGTGATCAGCTTCTCATTCGGAATCGTGATCAGCGAGTCGCAGTGCTGGCTCAGTTCCTCGATGCCCTTCAGCGCAACCTGCATGCGGCGACGGCCTTCGAACGGGAACGGCTTGGTGACCACGGCCACGGTCAGGATGCCCATTTCCTTGGCCAGCTGCGCCACCACCGGCGCCGCACCGGTGCCGGTGCCGCCGCCCATGCCGGCGGTGATGAACACCATGTCGGCGCCCTGCAGGGCGTCCATGATGCGCTCACGGTCTTCCAGGGCGGCCTGGCGGCCCACTTCCGGGTTCGCGCCTGCGCCCAGGCCCTTGGTCACGTTGGTGCCCAGCTGCAGCTGCAGCTTCGCACCGCAATTCTTGATGGCCTGCGAGTCGGTGTTGGCGGTGATGAACTCCACGCCGTCCACCGCCGAGTTGACCATGTGCGCCACGGCATTGCCGCCGCCGCCGCCCACGCCAACCACCTTGATCACCGCATTGGGTGCCATCTTTTCGATCAGTTCAAAATGCGCCATGTCCGTGTCCTCGTTGTATCCGCTTTCGATGGCATGGGCATTCGGGCGTCCTGCCGTCCTGCTGCATGCCGCCGTTGCGGCTGTGTGGGTTGTGTGTTGCCGGTGTTGCGTTGTGTTGCGGGTGTTGCATCCGGGCGATGCCCGGCGTTACGGGTTCCGCGTCAGAACTCGCCGCGGAACCAGGTCTTGAGTTTCTTGAACATGCTGCCGGCGCGCCCGGTCGGCAGCGATGGCCGGCGCGGATGCTCGATCTGGCTGCCCATCAGCAGCAGGCCCACGCCGGTGGCGTGCACCGGGTTGCCGACCACTTCGCCCAGGCCGGTGACGTGCTGCGGAATGCCCACGCGCACCGGCATCTGCAGCATCTCTTCAGCCAGCTCGACCACGCCTTCCATCTTCGATGCACCGCCGGTGAGCACCATGCCCGCGCGCACCAGCTCTTCGAAGCCGGAGCGACGCAGTTCGGCCTGCACCATCTCGAAGATTTCCTCGTAGCGGCCCTGCACTGCCTGCGCCAGCGAATGGCGCGGCATGCGCCGCGGTGGGCGATCACCCACCGACGGCACCTGGATGCTCTCCTCGGCAGTGGCCAGCTGGGCCAGGGCGCAGGCGTAGCGCACCTTGATCTGCTCGGCTTCCGGGGTCGGCGTGCGCAGCATGTGCGCGATGTCGTTGGTGACGTGGTCGCCGGCAATCGGCAGCGATGCGGTGTGGCAGATCGCGCCCTGCACGAACACCGCGATGTCGGTGGTGCCTGCGCCCATGTCGACCAGCACCACGCCCAGCTCGCGTTCGTCGGCGGTCAGCACCGCCACGCTGGAGGCCAGCGAGGACAGCACCAGATCATCCACCTGCAGGCCGCAGCGCTGCACGCACTTGCTGATGTTGGCGGCGGCGGACTGCGCGCACACCACCAGGTGTGCATGCACTTCCAGGCGCACACCGGTCATGCCCACCGGGTTGCGGATACCTTCCTGCGAATCATCCAGCACGTACTCGCGCGGGATCGCATGCAGGATCTTCTGGTCGGCCGGAATCGCCACCGCCTTGGCAGCGTCGAGCACGCGGTCCAGGTCGCCCCAGGTCACCTCGCCATCGCGGATCGGCACGATTCCCGGCGAGTTCTTGCACTGCACGTGGTTGCCGGAGATCGAGGCATAGACCGAACGGATCTCGCAGCCGGCCATCAGCTCGGCCTCTTCGACCGCACGCTGGATCGACTGCACGGTCGATTCGATGTCCACCACCACGCCGCGCTTGAGGCCGCGCGACTCGTGCGATCCGATGCCGATCACTTCGATCGGATTGCCCGGCGAATACTCGCCCACCAGCGCCACCACCTTGGAGGTGCCGATATCCAGGCCGACGATCAGCGATTTGTCACCCTTGCGATTCATGTCCTTTCCTGCGTCCTTCTTGCCGGGGTCGCCGGCGCGTCAGCCGGCGCGGCCGGGGTGCCCCAGCTCAGCGTGAAACCATTGGTGTAACGGAGATCGGCGCGCTCGATCGGCGCAGCCTGGTTGGCCAGTTGTGGCAGCACGCGCACGAAGCGCTGCAGGCGCGAACGGGCGTCATCGCGTCCTACCACCACTTCGGTGCCGTTGCTCAGCACCAGCGACCAGCTGCCGCGCGCATCCATGGTCAGCCGGCGCACGTCGACGCCGGCAGGCGCGAACAGCGCGCGTGAATCGTTGTACAGCTTGACCACTTCCTCGGTCTGGCTGTCGGGGCCATCCAGCTCGGGCAGCTGCAGGTCGGCCAGCTTCTTCGGCGTGGGGAACAGCTTGCCCTGCTCGGACAGCAGGCGGCCCTCGCCCCAGCGGGCGAAAGGCTTGTGCTCGACCAGGGTCACCTCCAGCACGTCAGGCCACTGCTTGCGCACCTGCGCGCTTTCCACCCACGGCAGCTTCTCCAGTGCGTCCTGCGCATCCTGCAGCTTGACCGCGAAGAACCCGGCACGCGCATACGGCAACAGCACCTGCTGCAGCTGCTCGGCCGGCACGCGCTTGAATTCACCGTGCACGCGCAGCTTCGCCAGCGGCCAGCGCTCGGCGCCGACCCAGCCATTGACCACGGCCACCACCGGCAGTGCCACCACCGACAGCGCCAGAAGCCAGACGAAGATGCGCAGCACCGCGTTCATGCGTGGCCAGCCTCCAGGGTCTGTTCAAGCACGCGCCACACCAGCTCCTCGAAGCCGATGCCGGCCTGGCGGGCCGCCTTGGGCACCAGCGAGTGGCTGGTCATGCCCGGCGCGGTGTTCACTTCCAGCAGGAAGAAGCGGCCACTGGCCCGGTCACGCATCACGTCCACGCGCCCCCAGCCACGGCAGCCGGCGGCGCGGAACGCGGCCAGCGCGATGCGACGGATCTCGTCCTCGGCCTCGCCGTCCAGGCCCGGGCACAGGTACTGGGTATCTTCTGCGATGTACTTGGCGTTGTAGTCGTACCACTGGCCTTTGGGCACGATGCGGATCGACGGCAGTGCGACGTCGCCAAGGATGGCGACGGTCAGCTCGTCGCCGACCACCATCTGCTCCATCAGCAGCTGGCCGTCGTAGCGCGCAGCCAACGCCACCGCCTCGTCCAGGCCTGCTTCGTCGGTCACACGGCTGATGCCCACGCTGGAGCCTTCGTTGGCCGGCTTGACCACCACCGGCAGGCCCAGCTCGCGCGCCTGTGCGTGGACGGTCTCGGCAGTGACCTTCCGGTACTGCGGGGTGGGCAAACCGACCGAGAGCCACACCTGCTTGGTGCGGATCTTGTCCATGCTCAATGCCGAACCCAGCACGTCCGAGCCGGTGTACGGCACGCCGAAGGCGTCCATCAGGCCCTGCACGATGCCATCCTCTCCGCCACCGTTGTGGCCGTGCAGGATGTTGAACACGCGATCGATGCCGCCGCCCGCCAATGCCCGGGCCAGGGCCGGAATGCCGTCCACGGCGAACGCATTGACGCCGCGCGACTGCAGCGCCTCCAGCACGTTGCGGCCGGAGTCCAGCGACACCTCGCGCTCGCTGGAGGTGCCGCCGAGCAGCACGGCGACGCGGCCGAACACGGCCGGGTCGGTACTGCGCAGCGGCGGGAAGGTCAGCGTGCTCACGCCTCGCCCTCCGCCTTGAAGCCTTCCACTGCGATGTGGGTGGCGACGGCGCCGATATCGCCGGCCCCCATCATCAGCAGCAGGTCACCATCCTGCAGCACGTCCGGCAGCACGCTCGCCAGCTCGGCGGCCTTGCCCACCACCACCGGCTCGCTGCGGCCGCGGGCGCGGATGGCGCGTGCCAGCGCATGCGAATCGGCACCTGCGATCGGCTCCTCGCCGGCCGGGTAGACCTCGCTCAGCACCAGCGCGTCGACGCTGGACAGCACTGCAGCGAACTTGTCGAACTGGTCGCGGGTGCGGCTGTAGCGGTGGGGCTGGAACGCGACCACCAGGCGCTTGTCGGCCCAGCCGCCGCGGGCAGCGGCGAACACCGCCTCCAGTTCGCTCGGGTGATGACCGTAATCATCGATGATCCGCACCCTGGCACCGCTGGCGGTGGTGACTTCGCCCAGGTCGTTGAAGCGACGGCCGACGCCGGCGAAGGCCTCCAGCGCACGGGCAATTGCATCCGGTGCCACGCCCAGCTGCCAACCGACCGCAGCGGCGGCCAGCGCGTTGAGCACGTTGTGTCGGCCCGGCAGTGCCAGCACCACTTCCTGGCTGGTGCCCTGCGGCAGGCGCAGGGTGAAGCGCATGCGCGAGCCCTCCTGCACCACGTTCTCGGCGCGCACGTCGGCCTGCGGGCTCATGCCGTAGCTCATGACGTGGCGCGGCGTCCTGGCGGCCAGTGCAGCCACTTCCGGATCGTCGATGCACAGCACCGCCAGCCCGTAGAACGGAAGGCGCTGCAGGAATTCGGCGAATGCGGCCTGCACCCGGGCGAAGTCGTTGCCGTAGTTCTCCAGGTGGTCCGCATCGATGTTGGTGATGATCGACATCAGCGGATTCAGGCGCAGGAAGCTGCCATCGCTCTCATCGGCCTCTGCCACCAGCCACTGCCCACCGCCCAGCTTGGCATTGGCGCCGGCGGCCAGCAGCTGGCCACCGATCACGAAGGTCGGGTCCAGGCCGCCCTCGCTCAGCACCGCTGCCGTCAGGCTGGTGGTGGTGGTCTTGCCATGGGTGCCGGCCACGGCGATGCCACGCCGGAAGCGCATCAGCTCGGCCAGCATCGCCGCACGCGGCATGATCGGAATGCGCTGGCTGCGCGCCTCCATCAGCTCCGGGTTGTCTTCGCGGATCGCGCTGGACACCACCACGCAGTCGGTGCCCAGCACATTGGCCGCCGAATGGCCACGCATGATGCGTGCGCCCAGGCCGGCCAGGCGGCGGGTGGCCGCATTGTCGGCATTGTCCGAACCGGACACTTCATAACCCAGCGTCAGCATCACTTCGGCGATGCCGCTCATGCCGGTGCCGCCGATGCCGACGAAGTGCACGCGCGGGAAGGCGCGCACCAGGTCGTTGGTGTCGTGCAGGCGACGGATCATGCGCGGCCTCGCGCAGGGCAGGCGCGCTGGCATGCCTTCTTCATACAGCTTCCTCGAGAATGATATCGGCGATGCGCTCGGCGGCATCGACCTTGGCCAGGGCACGCGCGGCTTGCGCCATCTGCATGCGGCGGCCGGGATTTTCGGACAGATCGCGCAGCAGTGCGGCAATGCCGTCTGCCAGCGTTCCGTCCTGCTTCAGCAAAACCGCCGCGCCGCGCTCGACCAGATACTCCGCGTTGCGGGTCTGGTGATCGTCGACGGCGGCGGGGAATGGCACCAGCACGCTGCCGACACCGACCGCGCACAACTCGGCCAGGGTCGATGCCCCGGCACGGCACACGACCAGGTCGGCCCACGCGAATGCCTCGGCCATGTCCGCGATGAACGGCGTGATCTGCGCCTGCACGCCCGCCTTGGCATAGGCCTCGACCGCTTCGGCGTGCAGCTTCTCGCCGCTCTGATGGCGCACCTGCACCGGCACTTCGGCACCGAGCGCTGCGATGGCCTGCGGCACGCCGCTGTTGAGTGCGCGCGCACCCTGGCTGCCACCCACCACCAGCACGCGCAACGGACCGTGGCGATCGGCGAAACGCTGTTCCGGCGGCGCGATCGCGGCGATCTCCGCGCGCACTGGATTGCCCACCGCTTCTTCACCCTTGGCGAAGGTGCCCGGGAACCCGGTCAGCAGGCGGCGCGAGTAGCGCGACAGGATGCGGTTGGTCATGCCGGGTGCGCGGTTCTGCTCGTGCACCAGCAGTGGCAGCCCATGCAGGCGGGTGGCCATGCCACCGGGTCCCGAGGCGAATCCGCCGAAGGCAATCACCGCACGCGGCTGGCGACGGCGGATGATCATGCCGGCCGCACGCAACGCGCGCATCAGCCGCCACGGTGCGCCCAGCAGTGCCAGCTTGCCCTTGCCACGCAGGCCGGTGATGGACAGCGTGTCGATCGGAATGTCGTGCTGCGGCACCAACCGGGTTTCCATCGCGCCTTCGGCGCCCATCCAGGTGACCGGCACGCCACGCTCGCGCAGCACGCGGGCCACGGCCAGCCCCGGGAAGATATGCCCGCCGGTACCACCGGCCAGGATCATCACCGGGCGAACGTTGTGGTCGGCAGCGCTCATCCGAGCCTCCCGAAAGTCGGTTCGACGCGGGACTGCAGGCGGCTGGTGCCACGCACGGCAGGGCCCGCGCCGGCAGGCGCGTCCGCGCCCATCGGCAGCGACCCCGCGGACGGGGCGGACGGCTCTTCGGCCGGTGCGGTGGCAGCATCGTCGCCGCCGCCGATGCGCACGGCCTGGCGGCGCTCGGCACGCTTCAGCTCGTAGGACACGCGCAGCAGCAGGCCCATCGCCACGCAGGTCATCAGGACCGACGAACCGCCCGAGGAGATCAGCGGCAGGGTCAGGCCCTTGGTCGGCAGGATGCCCAGGTTCACGCCGATCGAAACGAAGGTCTGCATGCTGATCCACAGGCCGATGCCGAAGGCGATGTAGCCGGAGAAGTGGCGCTTCATTTCCACGCAGCGCATGCCCAGCCAGAAGGTGCGGCCGACCAGCAGCGCGAACAGGGCGATGATGACGCAGGTGCCCATGAAGCCGAATTCCTCGGCGGTCACCGAGAAGATGAAGTCGGTATGTGCTTCGGGCAGGTAGTACAGCTTCTGTACCGAATTGCCGAGGCCGACGCCGGTCCACTCGCCGCGCCCCACCGCCATCAGCGCGTTGGACAGCTGGTAGCCGTCGCCCTGCTGGTCGGCCCACGGGTCCAGGAACGAGGTGATGCGGCGCATGCGGTACGGCTCGATGATCGCCAGCGCGCTCATGCCGACCAGGCCGATGATCACCGGCATCGACATGCGCGGCATGTTGACTCCGCCCAGCACCAGCATGCCGGCCGTGATCGCCAGCAGCAGGGTCGACGAACCGAAGTCGGGCTGCAGCAGCAGCAGCACCACCAGCGCACCGGCCACGCCCAGCGGCTTGAGCATCGCCGGCCAGGTCGCGTTGACCTCGTCGCGGAAGCGCACCAGGTAGCTGGACAGCCAGACGATGTACAGCACCTTCACCGCTTCCACGGTCTGGAACTTGGAGACCCCCAGGTTGATCCAGCGGCGGGCACCATTGACGCTGCTGCCCAGACCGGGAATGAACACCACCAGCAGCAGTGCGAAGCAGCCCAGCAGCAGCACCTGGTTGTACTGCTCGATGGACTTCAGCTCGGTACGCGCGGCAATGGCCGCCAGCACGATGCCGATCGCCAGGAACACCAGGTGGCGGTTGAGGTAGTAGAACGGGCTGCTCATCAACGCGATCGAGCTCGACGCCACCATCACCACGCCCAGCCCGGTGAGCGCGAGCATCGCACCCAGCAGCCACTTGTCGTAGCTGCCTTCGATGGCTTCGAGGCGTGTTGCCTGGCGGGACAGGTCGTTCATCGTCAGCGCACCTTCAACGTGGCCAGGCCGATCAGCACGAGCACGACGGAGATGATCCAGAAGCGCACGATCACCCGCGGCTCCGGCCAGCCCTTCAGTTCGAAATGGTGGTGGATCGGCGCCATGCGGAACACGCGCTTGCCGGTCAGCTTGAACGAGGCGACCTGGATCATCACCGACAGGGTCTCGATGACGAATACGCCGCCCATGATCACCAGCACCAGTTCCTGGCGGGTGATCACCGCGATCGTGCCCAGCACCGCGCCCAGCGCCAGCGCGCCGATGTCGCCCATGAAGACCATCGCCGGATAGGTGTTGAACCACAGGAAGCCCAGCCCGGCGCCCGCGATGGCGGCGCAGATGATGACCAGCTCACCGGCACCGGGAATCTGCGGGATCTGCAGGTAGTTGGCGAACACCACGTTGCCGGAGGCGTAGGCGAACACGCCCAGCGCGCAGGCGACCAGCACGGTGGGCATGATCGCCAGGCCGTCCAGGCCATCGGTCAGGTTGACCGCGTTGGAGAAGCCGACGATCCAGAAGTAGGCGATGGTCACGAAGCCGATTCCGGCCAGCGGCAGCGCCACCGACTTGAACATCGGAATGTAGAAGGTCAGTGCGGCAGGCACATCGGCGGTATAGAACAGGAACAGGCCGGCGGCCAGTCCGAAGATCGACTGCAGCAGGTACTTCCAGCGCGACTTCAAGCCGTTCGGGTCGCGGCGGACGATCTTGATCCAGTCGTCGTACCAGCCGATCGCGCCGAAGCACAGCATCACCGCCAGCACCAGCCAGACGTAGCGGTTGCGCAGGTCGGCCCACATCAGCACCGACAGGGTGACGGTCAGCAGGATCAGCGAACCGCCCATGGTCGGCGTGCCGGCCTTGGAGAAATGGGTCTGCGGGCCGTCCTTGCGGATCGGCTGGCCGCCCTTGAACTGGGCAAGCTTGCGGATCATCGCCGGGCCGAGCCACAGCGACAGGAACAGGGCCGTCAACGCGGCAAGGATGGCGCGGAACGTCTGGTAGTTGAACAGCCCGAACAGGCTCTCCAACTGCTGCAACCATCGAGCCAGTTCATACAACATGCGGGGATTCCTCTCCTTGCGCCAGCAGCGCTTTGACGATCGTGTCCATGGCGCTGCCACGGGAACCCTTGACCAGGCAGCGCACGCCGGCGTGCAGCTCGTCCTTCAACGCCTGCGACAGCGCGTCATGGGTGGCGAATTGGCGGCCGCCTTCGCCGAACGCGGCGGCGGCGGCGGCACTGAGCGGACCGAGCGCATACAGGCGCTTCAGCCCTGCGGCGCGCGCGCGGACGCCGGCCTGCGCGTGCAGCGACTGCGCATCCGGGCCAAGCTCACGCATGTCACCCAGCACCAGCCAGCCCTCTTCCGGGGCGGCCGCCAGCGCATCGATGGCGGCGGCCAGCGAACCGGGATTGGCGTTGTAGCTGTCGTCCACCAGCACCGCACCATTGCGCAGCTGGTGGGCGATCTGGCGTCCGGGCACCGGCTGTGCGTCGGCCAGGCCGGCGGCGACCCATGCCAGGTCGATGCCGGCAGCCAGCGCCAGGCTGGCGGCAGCAAGCGCATTGCTGACGTTGTGGCGGCCCGGCAGGCCCAGCACCACGCGTGCTTCGCCCATCGGCGAGACCAGCGTGAACTGGCTGCCCTGCGCACCGGCGCGGATGTCACGCGCGGTGATGTCGGCAGTGTGTTCCAGGCCGTAACGCAGCACGCGGCAGCGCGGCGGAACGCCGACGAAGTGCTGCTCGAACCAGCGTCCGTAGGCATCATCGGCATTGATCACCGCCACGCCGTCGGCCGGCAGTGCGGCGTAGATGGCGCCTTTGGTGGTGGCCACGCCGAGCAGACTGCCCATCCGCTCGAGATGCGCAGGCGCGATGTTGTTGACCAGCGCATAGCGCGGGCGGGCGATATCGGTCAGGTAGGCGATGTCGCCCGGCTTGCCGGCGCCCATCTCGTAGACGGCGTAGTCGGCATCTTCCGGCGCATCGATCACCGCCAGTGGCAGGCCGATCTCGTTGTTGCGGTTGCCCGGGTTGGCATAGACCACCTTGTGCGCGTGCTGTGCCACCTGGTGCAGGATGGCCAGCAGCAGGCTCTTCACGCTGGTCTTGCCGTTGCTGCCGGTGATCGCGAAGACCTCGGTGCTGCGGTCGCGCTGCATGCCCGTGGCGATCTTCGCCAGCGCCAGTTCGCTGTCGGCGACCAGCACCTGCGGCAGCTCGACCGGCAGCAGGCGCTCGACCAGCAGCGCGCTGGCGCCACGGGCCTGCGCGTCGGCGGCGAAGTCATGGCCATCGAAGCGCTCGCCACGCAGGGCCACGTACAGGCTGCCCGGGCCAAGACTGCGGGTATCGTTGCTGATGGCATCGATGGCGACATCGTCGCCGTGGATCTCGCCGCCGGCCCAGTGCGCGATCAGCGACAGCAGGGTGCGCTTCATCGTGCACCCTCCGCCGCCAACACACCGGCCTTGGCAGCCAGTGCAGCGGCCGCCACTTCGGTGTCGTCGAAGTCGTGGCGTACGCCCTTGATCTCCTGGTAGGGCTCATGGCCCTTGCCGGCGATCAGGATGATGTCGCCGGCACCGGCGCGCTTCACGGCCAGGCCGATCGCGCGCGCACGGTTGCGCTGCACCGTCACCGCGCCGGCATCGGTAAATCCTGCAAGGATGTCGGCGACGATGCGGTCACCGTCCTCGCCACGCGGGTTGTCATCGGTCACGATGACCTGGTTGGCCAGCCGCTCGGCAATGGCCGCCATCTGCGGGCGCTTGCCGGTGTCACGTTCACCGCCGCAGCCGAACACACAGTACAGCGTGCCCTGCAGATGCCCGTGCAGGCTGTCCAGTGCCTGTTCCAGTGCATCCGGCGTGTGCGCGTAGTCGATGACCACGGTCGGCAGGCCCTGCTCGCCGCCAAGGCGGTTCATGCGGCCGCGGATCGGCTGCAGCGCCGACAGTACCTCGGCGATACGCGGCAGTGACTGGCCCTGTGCGTGCAGGGTGCCGGCCACGGCCAGCAGGTTGTCGACGTTGAAGCGGCCCAGCAGCGGCGATCGGACAGCTGCACGCTGTCCTTCGATCACCAGGTCGAAGGCGATGCCACGGCCATCAAGCTGCAGCGCGTCGGCGAGCACGACGGCGCCGTCGGTATCGCGCGAGCTCAGGCCGATCGGCAGCACGCCGGCCGGCAGGTCGGCGAACAGCTGGCGACCGAACGCGTCGTCGAGGTTGATCACCGCGGCCTTCAGGCCAGGACGATGGAACAGGCGGGCCTTGGCCGCGCCGTAGCTGGCCATGTCGCCGTGGTAATCGAGATGATCGCGGGTGAGGTTGGTGAACACGGCCACGTCGTAATGCACGGCATCGACGCGGCCCTGGTCCAGCGCATGTGAACTGACTTCCATCGCCACCGCACGCGCGCCCTGGTCGCGCAGCTGTGCCAGCAGGGCATGCATCTGCAGCACCAGCGGCGTGGTGAAGCCGGTCGGCTCGACCGCGCCGTAAAGTCCAGCACCCAGCGTGCCGATACTGCCACTGGGCGTTCCCAGCAGATGCCAGGCCTGGGCCAGCAGCTGCACGGTGGACGTTTTGCCGTTGGTACCGGTGACACCCACCATCGCCATTGCCCGCGACGGTGCACCGTGGAACTGGTCAGCCATTGCGCCCATGCGTGCGCGCAGGCCCGGCACCGCGATGGCATCGGCCGGTGCGGGCAGATCGTCCGGTGCCGGTGGCTCGAACAGGATCGCGCCGGCGCCCGCCGCGCGCGCCTGATCGACGAAGCCCAAGCCGTGTGCGCCGAAGCCGGCGATGGCCACGAAGGCATTGCCGGGGCGTACGGCACGGCTGTCCAGCACCAGGCCGGTCAGAACGGGATCATGGCCCGCCAGGGCCACGTCCGGAAGCAACTGCGAAAGCAACATCGAAGGGCTCATTGCGTGCCTCCCGTGGCGGGCGGCGTCTGGACCTGCGCGCTGGGCAGCGCGGCATCGAATTCGGCGGCGGCATCAACCGGCAACGCGGTCTCGGCCGGCGGGGCCGGCAGGATCGAGGCCGAGTGCCCCATCTTTCCGGACTGCTGCGCGGCCAGCCACGACTGCAGGTCGTCCAGCGGCACATCCATCAGGCGCAGAGTGCCTTCCATCACGTTGTGATAGACCGGCGCCGACACCAGGCCGCCGTAGAACTTGCCGGCCTGCGGATCATTGATGACGATGACAGTGGCGAAGCGCGGGTTGGTGGCGGGCACCACGCCGGCGAACAGCGCGTTGTAGTGACCGCGCTCGTAGCCGCCGGGGCCGGCCTTGCGCGCAGTACCAGTCTTGCCGGCGACGTGGTAGCCCAGGACCGCCGCCTGCTTGGCGCCGCCCTGGGTGACCACCGTTTCCATCATCGCCACCACTTGCTTGGCGACGTTCTCGTCGATGATCTGCTGGCCTTCGTTGCGCTGCCCCTTGACGAAGGTCGGTGCAATCAGGCGACCACCGTTGGCCAGCGCCGAGTACGCGGTGGCGATCTGCAACGGCGTGACCGACAGGCCGTAGCCATAGGACATGGTGGTCTTGGTGGTTCCCGACCAACGGCCCGGACGCATCACCACACCTCCCGACTCACCCGGGAAACCGCTGTGCGGTACCGAGCCGTAGCCGAAGCGCCGCACACCGTCATAGAAGGTCTGGTCGGGCATCTTCGCCGCGACCTTGGCGGCACCCACGTTGGAGCTGCGGGTGATCACGCCGGTCACGTTCAGTACCCCGTTGTTGCGCGGCACGTCGCGGATGGTGAAGCGGCCCAGGGTCATGTAACCCGGATTGGTGTCGACGATGGTGTCCTTGGTCACCACGCCTGCCTGCAGCGCGGTGGCGATGGTCAACGGCTTCATCGTCGAGCCCGGTTCGACCAGATCGGTCACCGCGCGATTGCGGCGCGAATCGGGCAACGCACCGGTCAGCGAGTTCGGGTTGTAGGTCGGCAGGTTGACCATGGCCAGGATCTCGCCGGTGGTCACGTCCATGATGACCATCGAACCGCCGGCCGCCTTGTTGGCCACCAGCGCATTGCGCAGTTCCTTGAAGGCCAGGTACTGGATGCGGCGATCGATGCTGAGGGTCAGGTCCTTGCCCGGTTCGGCGGCACGCAGCAGATCGCTCTCGACGGTCTCGCCCTTGCGGTTGCGGATCACCCGCTTCGCGCCCGGCTTGCCGCGCAGCCATTCGTCGAACGCCAGTTCCAGGCCTTCCTGGCCGCGGTCGTCGATGTTGGTGAAACCCAGCACATGCGCCATCGCTTCGCCCTGCGGGTAGAAGCGGCGGAACTCGCGCTGCGCGGCCACGCCTGGAATCTTCAGCGCGACCACCTTTTCTGCCTCGTCCGGATTGATCCGGCGACGCAGGTACATGAATTCCTTGTCCGACTTCTGCGACAGGCGGCTGCTCAGCTCGTCCACCGACATGCCCACGGCCTGCGCCAGTTCGGGAATGCGGTCAGGGGCGCGCAGCAGGTCCTGCGGGTTCACCCAGATCGAGGCCACCGGGGTGGAGACCGCCAGCGGTTCGCCGTTGCGGTCGGTGATCATGCCGCGCGAGGTCTTGATCGGCAGCTCGCGCAGGTAGCGGGCCTCGCCCTGGCGCTGGTAGAAATCGCTGTTGATGATCTGCACGTAGGCCGCGCGGCCGACCAGCGACACCGAACACAGGCCGAGCGCCAGTGCCACCCAGCGCAGGCGCTGGCGCAGGTTGAAGGCGTTGCGTGGACGGTTGCGGCCGGTCTTGCTCATGGGCGCACCACCACTACGTCGGCGGCTTCGGGGAACTTCATGCCCAGCTTTTCACGGGCGATGCGGTCGACGCGGTTGGCTTCGGCCAGGGTGGCCTGTTCCAGCTGCAGGCGGCCGAATTCGATGTTCAGGTCATCGCGCGCACGCTCGGCGCGCGACAGCTCGATGAACGTCTGCCGGTGGCGGTGGCGCACGAACACCACGCCGATCGCCGAGGCCACGGTGGAGGCCAGCAGAATGATCAGCAGCAGGCGGCTCATGCGTCGGCCTCCCGCTTCTGGGCCACGCGCAGCACGGCGCTGCGCGCGCGCGGGTTGGCGGCCAGTTCGTCGTCCGTGGCCTTGATGGCCCCGCCGATCAGGTCCAGAGTCGGCACGAACGCGACCGCTTCAGGCAGGCGGCGGTTGGCAGGCGGCGCCTTGGCCAGACGGTTCATGTACTGCTTGACGATACGGTCTTCCAGCGAATGGAAGCTGATGACCGCCAGCCGGCCGCCGGGCTTGAGCCGCTCCACCGCCGCGTCGAGCCCGGCCTCCAGATCGGCCAGCTCGCGGTTGATGTGGATGCGGATGGCCTGGAAACTGCGGGTGGCCGGATGGATCTTGTCCTTGCCGCGGGGCATCACCGACGCGATCAGTTCGGCCAGTTCGGCGGTGCGGGAGAACGGCTGCTTCTCGCGGCGGGCAACGATGGCGCGGGCGATGCGCCGGCTCTGCCGCTCTTCGCCATAGGTCCACAGCACGTCGGCGATCTCGCGCTCTTCGACGCGGTTGATCCACTGCGCGGCACTTTCGCCGCTGTCCGGATCCATGCGCATGTCCAGCGGGCCGTCCTTGCCGAAGCTGAAACCACGTTCGGCCACGTCCAGCTGCGGCGAGGACACGCCGAGATCGAACAGCACGCCATCCAGGCCTTCGGCCGTCTCGTTCCACTGCAGCAGCTGGGCGAAGCTGCCACGGAAAATCGACACGCGCGGGTCCTGCGCGAAGTCGCGCTCGGCCACAGCGATGGCTTCCGGATCCTTGTCCATGACCAGCAGGCGTCCCTCCGGCCCCAACTGGGTGAGCACGCCACGTGCGTGACCGCCACGACCGAACGTGCCATCCAGATAACGTCCGTTTTCGATCACCCTCAGGCCGTCCAGGACCTGGGTGTACAGGACCGGCAGGTGCACCGCCGGCGACTGCGACACCGGAAGGTGACCGGCCTGCGCTTCTGGGCGCATCCGGGCACCCCGGCTCACAACTTCAGGTCGAGCAACCCATCGCCCAGATCCTCGTCAGACAACGTCTGCTGGATCAGGGCACGATGCGCCTGCTCGCTCCACAATTCGAACTTGTCGCCCATACCGAGCAATACCGCCTTCTTTTCTATGCCCACCGCACCGCGGTGGCTGGCGGGAATGCTGATACGACCGTTGCCGTCCAGCTCCAGGTGGGCGGCCGAGCCGACCAGCTTCTGCTGCAACAGGCGCACGACGCGCTGGGTATTGGGCTTGGACATGACATCGTCGCGGACCCGCTCCCATTCGGACTCGGCATACAGCCACAGGCAGCCGGCTTCGAACGGGTTGTAGGTCAACACGAGACGGTTGTTGCTGGCGCGCGCGACGAGGTCGCGGTAAGCGGTGGGAACCGCCATGCGCCCCTTGTCGTCAACTGTGATGGCCGTCTCGCCCTGAAACACGACGCCTGCACCTTGTCCTTCGCCCGGTGAAACATTGAACCACGAAAACCCACAAAACACCCGGATTTCCCTCTGATGCCCACCTTAGCAGCGAGCGAAGGGTTGTCAACAACTTTTCCGCAGGGAAATCGCCAGCCACATCAATGGCTTGCAGCAACCTTTAGAGAATTGTTCAAGGCTTATCCACAAGTTGCTGATCCGTCTCAATTTTTGAGATTGAACGGAAGTTCAGGCCTGTGCAGGGGGCGTGAAACATCGCCCCCGCATTCATCGGGAACTGGCTGAAAGCGGCGCCAGACTGCGCAAACCGGGCACAATGACGTCATGTGCCTGCTTGCTCTTGGCTGGATGCACCATCCGCGCTGGCGGCTGGTGATGACCGGCAACCGTGATGAGTTCCACGCCCGCCCCACTGCGGCGCTGGCCCGCTGGCAGGATGAGACCTCCGTCATCGGCGGGCGCGACCTCCGCTCCGGAGGAGGCTGGGCCGGCGTCGGTGCCGGCGGCCGGATGGCGGTGGTCACCAATGTGCGCGATCCGCTGGCCGCCCAGACCGGTCCCTCGCGTGGCGCGCTGGTGGCCGACTTCCTGCGTGGCCGCGACCCGGCCGCAGTGCATATCGACCGCTTGGCGGCCGTGGCCGGCGCCTACGCCCCGTTCAACCTGCTGCTGGCCGATAGCGACAGCCTGGAGTATCTGGGCAACCACCCTGCCGAACGGCAGCGCCTGGGGCCGGGCGTGCATGGCATGTCCAACGGCGCACTGGATGCCCCCTGGCCGAAGACACAGCGGCTGATGGCCGCGCTGACGGCCTGGCTGGAAGAAGACGGGGTCAGATCTCCTTCGCAAAGCGAAAGGGATCTGACCCCGGACCTGACCCCGCTATGGACCGCGCTGGCCGACGAACACCGGCCTGCCGACAGTGACCTGCCGGACACCGGCATCGGACTGGAACGCGAGCGCTGGTTGAGCCCGGCCTTCATCCGCGGCGACGACTACGGCACCCGTGCCAGCACCGTGCTGCTGATCGATGGTGATGGCCACGGGCAGATCCATGAACGCCGCTTCGGGCCGCAGGGCGTATTCGTCGCCGGAAGCCGCATCGACTTCTGAACGGCGGGCAGGATGCCGCCGGGCATGGCCCGGCGCTACACAGGTGAATGGAGGCGGAGCCGGCCGATAAGCCGGGTTCTGTCGTGGACAGTCATTCCTCTAGGCGTTACGTCACCGCAACGCTCAAGCAACCTACCCGGATCCAACGCGGGCCGCGCCAAAGGATCCCTATTTGGTCTTGCTCCAGGTGGGGTTTGCCGTGCCGGTCTGTTACCAGACTCGCGGTGCGCTCTTACCGCACCATTTCACCCTTACCGGCCTTCCGAAGAAGACGTAGGCGGTATCTTTCTGTTGCACTTTCCGTCGGCTTGCGCCGCCCAGGCGTTACCTGGCACCTTGCCCTGTGGAGCCCGGACTTTCCTCGGCACCCCGCAAGGGATGACGCGACTGTCTGGCCGGCTCCGCCAGCGCGCATTCTACCGTACGCGGGTGGTTCCTGCCCGGTGGCTGTTCGAGGCCGCGCGACGCGCACGCCGGGCATGGCCCGGCGCTACCGGCCGTACAACGCCTTGCGCGGTGCGCCGGTCAGCTCGGCGGCCAGCTTGGCGGCGGTCGACGGCGGCAGGTGCTCGCTCAATGTGGCGTAGACGCGACGGCCATGGGCCAGCTGCGCTTCCTCATCGTCACCGGCCCCCTGCACCATCACCACGAACTCGCCCTTGCGCTGGTTCTCGTCGGCTTCGACCGCTGCCAGCAAGGCCGCCAGATCGCCATCCAGCACGGTCTCGAACAGCTTGGTCAGCTCCCGTGCCAGCACCGCAGGCCGCTCACCGCCGAAGATCGCCGCCATGTCCGCCAGGGACTCGGCGATCCGGTGCGAGGATTCGTAGAACACCATCGTGCGCACCTCGCCGGCGAGCGCCTGCAGCCGGTCGCGGCGCCCGCTGGCCTTGGCCGGCAGGAATCCCTCGAAACTGAAGCGATCGCTGGGCAGGCCGGCCACACTGAGCGCGGCAATGGCGGCACAGGCACCCGGAACCGGGCTGACCCGGATGCCCGCCGCACGCGCGGCCCGTACCAGGCGGAAGCCGGGATCGCTGACCAGCGGCGTGCCGGCATCGCTGACCAGCGCCAGCGATTCGCCCGCCTGCAGGCGCGAGACCAGTCGCTGCGCCAGGGCGTCTTCGTTGTGCTCGTGCAGCGCCACCAGCGGCTGCTGGATGCCGAAATGGGACAACAGCTGGCCGCTGCGCCGGGTGTCTTCGGCACAGATCGCCGCTACCGAACGCAGCACCTCCTGTGCGCGCGGACTCAGATCGGCCAGGTTGCCGATCGGCGTGGCGACGACATACAGGGTGGGGACACTCATTTCAGCGGTACTCACGGGGCAAGGGTAGAATCCTAGCGTGTACCTGGCCAAGGCCGCTGCCCTCATCGCATGGACCCGATCATGAACAAGCCCGCCGCACGCATCTCCGCCCTTTCGTTGTCGCTGATGCTCCTGGCCGGCTGTGCCACCACCAGCTTCACCAGCGCGCCCGAATCGCCGGCCCAGAGCCAGGCGCTGGCGCTGATCGAACAGGGCAAGCCGCGCGACGCCGCGATGCAGCTGGAGGGCCTGGCGGCCACCCTGCGCGGCAGCGCGCGCAGCAATGCCCTGGCGGATGCAGCCTGGGCGTGGCACCTGGCCGGCGACAGCACCCGCGCGCGCAGCCTGTTGGGGCAGCTCAGCGCCCGCCAGCTGTCCGGTGCCAGCCTGCAGCGTTACCAGCTGACCGGCGCCGAGCTGGCACTGGCTGACAAGCAACCCGCACAGGCGCTGGCCCTGCTCAAGGACAATGGCGACAACGTCGCACCCGGCCTGCGCACGCGCTGGCTGCTCGCCCGTGCCCAGGCCCTGCAGGCCACTGGCGATGCCTTCGGCGCCGCCAGTGACCGCGCACGCGCGCAGGCCGGCCTCACCGGCAGCGCGCGCAACGAGAACCAGGCGGCCATTTCAGGCCTGCTCGGCACCCTCGACGATGCCACCCTGCGCAGCCGTGCCGCCGCGCTGCCGGCCAACGATCCGCTGTACAACTTCGCCGGCCGTGCGTTGATCGCCCGCGGCCTGCCGCTTCCGCGTCCGTTCGACCGCGACGGTGCCGCCCAGTTCGATACCAGCAAGCGCCCGCCGGCAATGAGCGATGGCTACCGCCCGCCGGCGAAGCTGGCCGTGCTGCTGCCACTCAGTGGCCGCCTTGCCACCGCGGCACAGCCGGTGCGCGATGGCCTGCTCGCCGCCTATTACGGCGAATCGCGCCGCCGCCCGGACATCAATTTCTTCGATACCGCCGGCACGCCGGCCGGTGCATTGGCTGCTTACGACAAGGCAGTGGCCTCCGGTGCCGACTTCGTCGTCGGCCCGCTGGGCCGCGATGAAGTGGATGCGGTATACGGCCGCCAGCCGCTGCAGGTGCCGGTGCTGGCGCTGAACCGTGGCAAGGATTCACCGCCGGCCGGCAGCGCCGGCTTCTCGCTCGCCCCGGAAGACGACGGCATCGTCGCCGCCGAATACCTGCGCGGCCGTGAGCGCAATCGCGCCCTGGTCATCAGCAGCAGCGACGATACCGGCCGCCGCGCCGCCGCGGCCTTCTCCCAGCGTTTCACCCAGCGCGGTGGCCAGGTGGCCGCCACGGTATCGGTCCCTGAAGCGGTGGGCGATGTCGGCGCCCAGGTGCGCAATGCCGGCCAGGTCGACGCTGTGTTTCTCGCCGTGCGCGCTCCGCAGGCGCGGCTGCTCGCGCCGCAGCTGGCGCTGGCCGGTGTCGGCGGCGCCACCCGCGTCGGCACGTCCCAGCTGACCATCGGCAGCGGCAAGGTGGAGGAAGACGTGGCACTGGACGGCATCGTCTACCCGAATGAAGCCTGGAACGTGCGCAGTGTCTCCGGCCTGCCGTCGGCCAGCCAGGTCGCCAGCACGCTGCCCAGCGCGCGCGGTGCCGCCGGCCGCCTGTTCGCCTTCGGCGCCGACGCGTGGAAGATCAGCAGCTATCTGGACAAGCTGGCCAACGAAGGCGGCCTGGAAGGCGCCACCGGCACCCTGTTCCTCGATGGCAATGGCAACATCCTGCGCCAGCCGGCGTGGTCGACCTTCAGCGGCGGCCGGCCGATGCCGATCGTCGGTGGTCGCTGAGCGCACGCAGCGGGGCTCGGCGGTGGAAACCGCCGCCGAGCTGCACCTGCAACAGGCCGGGCTGCAGCCACGCGCGCGCAATGTCCGTTATCGAAGCGGTGAACTGGACCTGGTGATGGACGACGCCGGTACCGTGGTTTTCGTGGAGGTGCGGTACCGCGCGCGCAGCGACTTCGGCGGCGCTGCCGCCTCGGTCGACCCCCGCAAATGCCGGCGCCTGGTACAGGCCGCACAGTTGTACCTGCAGGCGCATCCTGCACTGGCCGATGCGCCCTGCCGCTTCGACGTGGTCGAGGCCAGCGGCGAACCGCCACAACTGCACTGGCTGCGCGACGCATTCCGGCTGGACGACTGCTGATGCCCTCGATCATCACCCACGCTGCCGTGCCGATGCCCGGCGCAGAGGCAGCCTGTAAGGCCATCCACTCCGTACCGGTTGTTCCACGAGATCCAACATGAGCCCTGCCCTGCCCGCTGCCCTGGTTGCCGAACTGTCCGCCCTGCTGGGTACGGAGGGCTGGCGCATGGATGACACCGCGCTGGAGGCGAATGCGCAGGACAACTCATGGCGCCGGCAACGCCCCGCCGCCGTCGCGCTGCCGGCCGACACCGAACAGGTGCAGGCGCTGGTCCGCGCCTGCCGTGTGCACGGCGTGGCCCTGGTCGCGCGTGGCGCGGGCACCGGTACCACCGGGGCGGCGGTGCCCCTGCCGGGCAGCATCGTGCTGTCGTTCACCCGCATGGATCGCATCGTCGAGATCCGTGCCGGTGATCGCTGCGCGGTGGTGCAGCCTGGCGTGCTCAACGGCGCCCTGCAGCAGGCGCTGACACCGCATGGGCTGTTCTGGGCGCCGGACCCGTCCAGCGCGGAGATCTGCAGCGTCGGCGGCAACCTCGCCTGCAATGCCGGTGGCCCACGCGCGGTGAAGTACGGCACCAGCCGAGACAACGTACTGGGGCTGGTCGCGGTCACCGGCACCGGCGAGGTGATCCGCTGCGGTGGTGCCTATACCAAGGATGCCACCGGCTACGACCTGACCCACCTGCTGGTGGGCAGCGAGGGCACCCTGGCGCTGATCGTGGAAGCTACCTTGAAGCTGACGCCGCTGCCGGTCGCGCAGGCCGGACTGCGCGTGCTGTACCGCGATGCCGATGCCGCCGCCGCCGCGGTATCGCGGCTGATGTCGCAGCCAGTGGTACCCACCCGCCTGGAGTTCATGGACGCGCGCAGCCTGGAACTGCTGCGCCTCAATGGCGCCGACGTACCGGAGGCCGGCGCGATGCTGCTGGTCGAGGCCGATGGCGACCACGACACCCTGCCCTACCTGCTGCAGGCGCTGGCCAGCGCTGCCGAAGGCGACGGCATGATGGAACTGGACGTAGCGATGGAGGGCCGCGCACGCGACCAGCTGTGGGCGGCGCGCAAGGCACTGTCGCCCGCGCTGCGCAGCGTTGCGCCCGGCAAGATCAACGAAGACGTGGTGGTGCCGGTATCGCGCATTCCCGACCTGGTTGCCGGGGTACAGGCGCTGGCAGGCCAGTACAGCCTGACCATCGTCACCTTCGGCCATGCCGGCAACGGCAACCTGCACGTCAACATCCTGTACCACCCGGACGATGCCGATGAGAGCGCGCGAGCGCATGCGGCGCTGCCGAAGATCTTCGCGCTGACGCTGGCACTGGGCGGCACACTGTCCGGTGAACATGGCATTGGCCTGGCCAAGCGCGATTTCATGGCGCAGGCGTTCACTCCCGCCACGCTGGCGACCATGCGCGCGATCAAGGCCACGCTGGACCCGGATGGCATCCTCAACCCGGGCAAGGTGCTGCCGCCTGCATGAGGCGCCGCCCTGTGCATGAACGCCGTCCGTGTCAGGACGGTAGCGCCGGGCCATGCCCGGCGTCTTCATTCGTCAGGCGAAGTGCTGATAACCACCGTCGGCCACTTCGCCATCCACGTGCACGCCCTGCCCTTCGGCGATGCGGCCAATGCGGGTGAGCGGCAGGTCCAGCGATTCGGCGAGGTAATGCAGTGCGTCGCGCTGATCGGCGGCCGCAGTGAAGCACAGCTCGTAGTCGTCTCCGCCCCGCAACGCGCAGTCGCGCGCGCCATCGCGGCCGAGCAGCTCACGCAGCGCGTGCGAGATCGGCAACGCATCGGTATCGACATGCGCTGCCACGTCACTGCGGCGGGCGATGTGGCCCAGATCGGCCAGCAGTCCGTCGGACACATCCACTGCCGCATGCGCGAAGGCACGCAGGCGCAGGCCGAGGGTCACGCGTGGCGTCGGCCGCAGCAGGCGCAGGCGGAGGCTTTCGTAATCGGCCAGCAACGTGGCCGTGGCCACGTTCAGCGCCCCCTGTTGCCACAGGCGCAGCGCACCTGCCGCATCCCCCAGCGTGCCACTGACCCAGATGTCATCGCCGGCCTGTGCACGGTCGCGGCGCAGGGCCTGACCACGGCCCACTTGGCCCATCGCGGTGACAGACAACGACAGCGGTCCGCGCGTGGTGTCACCCCCGATCAGCGCGACGTCATGCTGGTCGGCCAATGCGAAGAAGCCATCGGCGAATGCCTCGATCCAGTCTTCGGACGTTTCCGGCAATGACAGCGCCAGGGTGCACCAGGCCGGTCGCGCGCCCATCGACGCAAGATCGGACAGATTGACCGCCAGCGTCTTCCAGCCGATATCGAAGGCCGGCGTCTCCACCGGGAAGTGCACGCCACTGTTGAGTGTATCGGCGGTCACCACCAGCTGTTCGTTCGCGCGCGGCTGCAGCAGCGCGGCATCGTCACCGATGCCGAGCAGCACGTCATCGCGCTCGGCGGTACGGGCGCGGATACGGTCGATGAGGGCGAATTCGGCCAGGGACATGGGGCGTTCTGCTCTTAGGTAGCAGCCGGGCCATGCGCGGCTGCAGTTCGATCACGCGCCACACTACCGGACGCAGCCCTGCCCTGCGCGGCAAGCCAGGCAGGGCACGGCTCTACAGCGATCGGGTCAGTGGCCCGATTCGACCTTGCGCCATTCCACGGCGGCGCGGTCCAGCACACCGTTGACGTAGGTGTGGCCGTGTTCGGAGCCGAAGCGCTTGGCCGATTCGATGGCCTCGTTGATCACCACGCGGTACGGCACGTCCAGGCGGTAGCGCAGCTCGTACGCGGCCAGGCGCAGCACCGCGCGTTCGATGGCATCGACTTCCTCGATGCCACGGTCCAGATACGGGCCCAGCGCTTCGTCGATGTCGGTGCGGTTGTCGAGCACGCCGTGCATCAGCGCCTCGAAGTACGCCAGATCGGCGATCTCGCGGGCCTGCTCATGCGCGAACTGGGCGATCAGCGACTGTGCGTTGCCGCCGGAGATCTGCCACGCATAGACGGCCTGCACGGCACGACGGCGCGCGCGCGAGCGCAGCACCGGATCAATGCCATCGCGGCGGACGGGTTTACCGGAGGGCTTGCCCTGGGTGTTCTTGTTCATGGCAGCTGCTCCAGAAGATTGACCATTTCCAATGCGGCGAGTGCGACTTCCTCGCCCTTGTTGCCGTGGCTGCCGCCGGCGCGGGCCTCGGCATCTTCCACGCGTTCCACCGCCAGCACGCCGTTCAGTACCGGCACGCCGAAATCCAGCTGCACGCGCATCAGGCCTTCGGCGCAGCGGTCGGCCACGTGTTCGTAATGACGGGTGTCGCCGCGGATCACACAGCCCAGGGTGAGGATGGCGGCGTGTTCATGGGCGGCGGCCAGGCGTGCGGCGACCAGCGGCAGTTCCCAGGCGCCCGGCACCCGGATCACGTCGATGTTGGCTTCGGTGATGCCGTTGCCGGCCAGGCTCTGGCGTGCGCCGGCCACCAGCGTATCGGTGATGCGGGCGTTCCAGCGGCTGGCCAGGATGGCAAAGCGCGCCGACTCGGGAGTGCGAAGATCGCCTTCGTAGTGGCTCATATGCGGCTTGGGGGACTCGATAAGGGGTAATTCTAGCGTGGATGGGCCCCGGCCGTGGTTGGCGGGGGCCTGACATCCGCCCGGCATGGCCCGTCGCTACCGGGGTCAGATCCCGCACCGCGGCCTCCGACCCCACGGGGCGACCGTTACAGGGCCACCGTCTCCACCACTTCCAGGCCATAGCCGGCCAGGCCGATCTGCCGGCGCGGCGTGCCCAGCACGCGCAGCTTGCCCAGCCCCAGATCGGACAGGATCTGCGCACCGGCGCCATTGCGGCGCCACTGGCCCACATCCTTGTCCTTGCCCGGCACCACCGGTGCGGGCTGCTGGCGCAGGCGGGCGAGCAGCGCCTCGCCATCGCGCGGCGCCGACAGCACCACCATCACGCCGGCACCTTCGGCGGCGATCGCACGCAGCGCGTCGGTGGCGGCCACGCCGAAATCGTCACGACGCCAGTGCAGCAGGTCAGCCAGCGGATTCTCCACCTGCACGCGCACCAGGGTAGGCGTGCCAGCGTCGGGAGTGCCGCGGACCAGGGCGAAGTGCAGGTCGTGGGCGATGCGGTCGCGGTAGGTCACCAGCCTGAACGGGCCAAACTCGGTATCGATGTCGCGCTCATCGACGCGTTCGACAGTCTTCTCGGTGGCCAGGCGGTAGGCGATCAGGTCGGCGATGGAGCCCATCTTCAGGCCGTGCTCGCGGGCGAACACTTCCAGCTCCGGGCGACGCGCCATGCTGCCGTCCGGGTTGAGGATCTCCACCAGCACGCCGGCCGGTTCCAGCCCGGCCAGCATGGCCAGGTCCACGCCCGCTTCGGTGTGGCCGGCGCGGGTCAGCACGCCGCCCGGCTGGGCGATCAGCGGGAAGATGTGGCCGGGCTGGTGCAGGTCCGACGGCCGCGCGTTGGGCTTCACCGCGGTGCGGATGGTATGCGCGCGGTCATGGGCGGAGATGCCGGTGGTCACGCCCTCAGCCGCTTCGATGCTGACGGTGAAATTGGTCTGGAACTGCGCGGTGTTGGCCTGCACCATCGGCGCCAGGCCCAGGTCGGCGGCGCGGGTGCGGGTCAACGGCAGGCACACCAGGCCACGGCCATGGGTAACCATGAAGTTGATGTCGCTGGCCTTGACCAGCTCGGCAGCCATGATCAGGTCGCCTTCGTTCTCGCGGTCCTCGTCATCGACGATGACGACCATGCGGCCCTGGCGGATGTCTTCCAGGATCTCGGGGATCGACGCGAAGTTCATGCTGCGCCTCCCTGCAGGTGCCCGCCAACAAGACGTTCGACATAACGGGCGACCAGGTCGATTTCCAGGTTCACCGCACTGCCCACGCCGGAGGCGGAGAAGGCGGTGTTGGCCACGGTATGCGGGATCAGCGCGACCTCGAAGCCTTCCTCGTCCACTTCGTTGACGGTGAGGCTGACGCCGTCCACGCAGATCGAGCCTTTCTTGGCGATGTAGCGCAGCAGCGAGGCCGGCGCGGCGAAGCGCCAGCGCTGGGCGCGCGCGTCATCGTGGATGGACAGCACCTGGCCCAGGCCATCAACGTGGCCGCTGACCAGATGCCCACCCAGACGATCGGTCGGGCGCATGGCACGCTCGAGGTTGATGACCGCGCCCTGCTCGAGTTGGCCCAGCGTGGTCAGGCCCAGCGTCTCGGTGGAGGCATCGGCCTGGAAGCTGTTGGCGTCGAATGCGATGACCGTCAGGCAGACACCGTTGATGGCGATGCTTTCGCCCATCTGCACGTGATCGAACGGCAGGTTGCCGACATTGAAGGTGAAGCGGACATCGCCGCCGATGGACTCGCGTGCGGCCAGACGGCCGACGCCTTCGATGATTCCAGTAAACAAGTAACGTTCTCCGCAGGATGTGAGCGAAAAACGCCGCAAGGCAAACAGGCACGCGCAGGGCATGAGCCCTGTGGCACCGTCTTCTTTCATCCGGACTATGACCGTCGGCTCCGGCCTTGAACCGGATCTGCTGACCCCCGGCCGTGGACCGGGGCGCTCGCGGGCTCGTGCTTGCGCACCTACCGCCGGTGGGGAGTTGCACCCCGCCCTGAAGACGTTTGTGTACCGGCGAACCGGCGCAGCAAGTGTACCAGCCCGTGCTGAACGGGGTGGGATGCCCGGCGCCGCAGCCGTTTCCCGGCGGGAAACGGATCTGACCCCAAGCCTGCCCAGCCTGTGACGGCTGTCTCTCGCATTTTGTAAAACTTTCATTAAAATTCGCCGCGGACGACATGACGTCGCCACGGGCGGCGCCTCCGGCGCGCCCGCCAATGGACTGCAATTCACAGGAATTCCCATGCGCAAGCTCCTGATCATCGCCAGCCTGCTGGCCGTCGCTCCGCTGGCCTCGGCCGCCGAAGGGCTGAGCTACACCTACGTCGAAGGTGGCTGGACCCAGGTCAAGACCGACGACAGCGATTTCAACGACCCGAAGCTTGACGGCGGCTACGTGCGCGGTTCGTTCGCGCTGGCCGAGCAGGTGCACGTGTTCGGCAGCTGGTCGCGTACCAGCAAGAGCTACCACTTCACCGGTGCGTCGGCCAAGTTCGAACTGGACCAGCCTGAGCTGGGCATCGGCTACCACATGCCGTGGACGGACCGCCTGGACTACACCGCCGACATCGCCTGGGTGCGCCAGAACGCCGAGCTGACCGTGAAATCGGATCTGTTCGGCCGCGAACACCTGAAGGATCACACCAACCTGGCCCGCGCCACCATGGGCGTGCGTGGCAAGCCTTCGCCGAAGACCGAAGCGTGGGCCAAGGCCGGCTACATGGATGGCGGCAACGACTTCAAGGGCACCTGGGTCGGCACCGTCGGTGGCCAGATCAATTTCACCCCGACCTGGGGCCTGGTGGGAGAAGTCTCCGGCCAGCGCGATGTCACCCAGTTCTCGGCCGGCGTCCGCGCCAGCTTCTGATTGCCCGATCCTCGTCGTGCGATCGAACGGGCCCCGCAAGGGGCCCGTTTTTTTTCCGCTGCACACCGTTATCTGGCTGCATCGCGCCATCGAAAGCGTGGGCAGATGCGCTAGGCTTGCCCGCCTCTGGACCCGGAATCACTGTCATGAAGACCCCCCTGCGCTCCCTGCTGGCCACTGCACTGTTGTGCGCTCCCTTGTTCGCCAGCGCCGCCTCGACGCAGCTGAGCCCCGAACAGACGTTCGATCTCTATGCCCGCGTACTGCTGGAAGACGACGCGACCGCCACGCGCACGCTCAACGACGCGCTGAAGCCGGCGTTCGAGGGCCAGGATGCCGTGACCCCGAACCCGGGGGCGCTGGCCAAGGCATTGGCCGAACCCTGGCAGACCGTGCTGGCCAGCACCGGCGCCAAGGTCGACGCTGCGGCCACCGAAACCCTGTACGCCAAGGCGCTGCGTGATTCGAAGTGCCGCGCAACCCAGAGCGTGATCGAAGACAACGAATACGTTGAAGACCAGAAGCTGGCGCGGATCACCTACACCTGCCAGGTGCCCGACCTGGGCAAGGTCCGCCCGCTGTTCGCCGCCAGCCTGGCCGACCATGCCAGCCCGGCCTCGCGCAAGCAGTTCACCGACGCCTACACCCAAGCGCTGCAGAGTGGTGCACGCGTGCCGGTCAGCGGCACCTTCACCCTCTACCCGGCCAAGGACAACGGCTACTGGTACAGCGGCAACTTCGATGACTTGGTGGGCACCGTGGCCGGTGCGCTGGCACCGTTCGAAGACTGGATGCAGGACGCGCAGGCGGCCAACGCGCCGAAAGTGACCGGCATACCGGGCTGCGACCTGCTGCTGCAGCAGCACCGCGCCTGCGTGGCGAAGATCGCACCCGACCAGATCAGTGGCGTGGACGCGATGGCCGAAGAGCTGAAGGCCAAAGCGCAGGTGCAGTCGGCCGAGGAGATGACGCAGGAGTGCAAGGCACTGCGCCCGCTGGCCGAGATGATGTGGACCGACGAATGCACCTGAGCCGCTAAGTGCTAGCGCCGGGCCACGCCCGGCGACACTCGAATGCACCTGATCGCGTGATGATGGCATCGCAGCGGGGACATGCGCTGCATGACCCCGCTTGCAACTTGTTGCATTGATTCACAGGGTGCCGGGGCCGATCCTGCAGCACCCTTCCCGGCCCCATACATGCGCCTGCTCGCCGCTCTGTCCTGTCTGTTCACCAGCGTGTGCATTGCCGCGCCACACACGCCGGAACAGGAGTACACGCTGCAGGCGCGTGTTGTCCTCCAGCACGATCCGGCTGCGCGCGACCAGCTGACCCTGTGGGACGCTGCCGCTGTTCCTCGCAACGGAATCGATTGGCAGCGCAGCCTCGATGATCTGCCCACCTGGTTGCGGCAGCAGCAGATCGTGCCGCCCTCGGCGGCGGTGATGCAGGATGTCACCGATGCACTGCTGGCGCGACTGTCGACGGCCACCTGCCACGCCGAGGCGTTCCTGCCGCTGGGCAGCCCCGAGATCGGTCAATTCACGCTCGCCTGCGCGTTGCCCGATCCGGCGCCCACGTTCGCGCTGTACCGGGCACTGCGCCAGGCCGGGCCTGGCGGGCAGGCGCAGCACAGCGATGTGTTCTTCAGCGCCTACGCCGCCCACCTTCGCAGCGCACCGGCGGCATTGCATCGCACCCATATGGTGGGATGGTCCTCCTATCGCCATGGCGATGTGCATGAGGCCCGTTCGGAACAGCTGTACCGGACCATCCTGCTGCACCTGATGCCGTTCGAAGCATGGAACCGGCATATCGCTGGCGATGAAGCCGCGACCATCCTGCACGACTGAGCAGGCCGTCCAGCGACGCGCCGATGCCGAGCCGTGGACGCAGCGCTGCTCACAAGGGACACCGAGCGCCATTGGTGTCTGCTGGCAGAGCCGCCACGAGTCACCACGTATCTCATCTCTCATCATGTTGGAAATACAGATGTTCGCTTCGCTCAGACCCCTTGCTCGCGCCGCGCTGCGGCTGCTGCCCTCCCTGCTGCTGATCGGCTGCGCGCAGGGCGCTCAGACCCCGATGGCCATACCCGGCTCGGTCGTCAGCCTCGTGCCACCTCCGGGATTCGCGCCAGCACCCCATTTCTCCGGCTTCGCCAGCGAAGATGGTCGCGCCAGCATCCTGGTCGCCGAACTGCCCGCCGACGCCCGTGCCGCCGTCAGCGGACTGTTTGTAGACGAGGCAACCGCGCGCAACCGCTTTGCCAGCCAGGGCGTCCGGGTCGACCGTCTGGAATCGGTCACCAGCGACGGGCGGACGATTCCGGTGGTCATTGGCAGCCAGATCGCCCACGGTTACACCTTCGACAAGTGGGTTGCGCTGTTCAGCGGCTCTCCAACGGTCATGATCACGATCCAGGCCCCGCGCGAACATGGGCTGACGCACAAGCAGGCAATGCGTGCTCTGGCCTCGGTGACCCTTGGCGCGCAGGCCACGCTTGAGGAGAAAGTCGCCGCCATGCCCTTCAGCGTCAGACCCGAGCCACCCTTCCGGCTGATCGACACCCATGCAAACTCGGCCGTAATCCTTACGGCCGGTGAACTGGATACGGATCCCGAGGGTCGCCAACCTCTGGTGGTCGTCGCCTCCCAGCTTTCTCTGCCGTTTGATTCGGACGATCTGGCGGAGGTATCCGATCAGTTGATTGCTGGAACTGTCCGCATCCAGGGAGGGACCGTTGCCTCGAGGAGCAACGTGCCGTTCGGCGGCATCGAGGGGCACCGCGTTGATGGACTCACACCCGACGGGCGTCACTACCGCCACTACCTTGCACTCTGGCCAGGTGAGCGGTTTGTCCGTCTGGCCGCGATTCTGCCGGCGGAGAGCACGCAGGAAGTGGAAGAGGCGATTGATGCCATCGCCGCCTCGGTCCGATTCCACGAATGACAGTGCAGACCGAGGACGGCGTCTGCCACTGCATCATGTGCGCAGCAGCAGGCGCAGGTCCTCACCCACCTGGCATTGCTCGACCACGCGCAGCCGGCGTTGCTGCTGCATCGCTTCGATGCCCAGCCCGGCCAGCAGCGGGCGGGCCTGGTCACCCAGCAGGGTGGGCGCCTGGTACAGCAGCAGCTCATCCACCCAGCCGCCGCGCAGCAGCGCACCGGCCAGCGTAGCGCCGGCTTCGGTATGCACTTCGTTGATGCCGCGCCCGGCCAGCAGCGTCAGCATCGCGCCAAGATCGAGACGGCCGTCGGCACTGGGCACGCAGGCGAACTCGGCATCGGCGGCATCCGGTGCGCTGACCGCCGCATCGTGCAGGTACAACGTGGGTGCCCCACCCTCGCGCACGCGGCTGCACTGCAGGGAACGCAGGCGCGAATCGAGCACGACGCGCAGCGGCGGCATCACGTCGACGTCCCGCAGGCGCACGGTCAGCATCGGATCATCAGCCAGGACGGTATCGGCACCGGTCAGGATCGCGCCAGCGCGTGCACGCCAGTGCTGCACGTCTTCGCGCGCCGCTGCTCCGGTGATCCATTTGGACGCGCCGTCGGCCATCGCCGTACGCCCGTCCAGGCTGGCGGCCAGCTTCACCCGCAGCCACGGGCGATTGCGCTCCACGCGTGACAGAAAGCCCTTGTTGAGCTCGCGTGCCTGCGCCGCCATCAGCCCTTCGGCGACCTCGATGCCGGCGCCGCGCAGCAGGTCGAATCCGCCGCCATCGACCTGCGGGAAGGGATCACGCAGCGCAGCGACCACACGCGATACACCGGCCTCGATCAGTGCCAGTGCGCAGGGGGGTGTGCGCCCGTAATGCGCGCAGGGCTCAAGGGTGACGTAGGCAGTGGCACCGCGCGCCTCATCACCGGCCTCGCGCAACGCGAATACTTCGGCATGCGGGCCACCGGCACGCTGGTGCCAGCCCTGCCCGACCACACGTTCACCATGGGCGATCACGCAGCCGACCATCGGATTGGGGCGGGTGGTGTAGGCGGCGCGCTCGGCCAGGCGCAGCGCGCTGGCCATGTGCAGATGGTCGAGTACGGAGAATGGGGTGGTCATCTGGCCATGGTAACGCTGCCGGTGTTGATCCATGCCATCGGTGCCAACCAGGGTTGGCACCCACCAGTGAATGCGGCCATCGGTGCCAACCAGGCAGAGGCGGTCAGCCCTTCTTCTTCTTGGCCAGGGCGATCACATCGCCCAACAGCTGCAGCTGTTCGGTGCTGGCCGGCAGCTCGCGTTCGAGTTTTTCGATTTCCTCGCGGAAATCGGCCACATCCTCGAAGCTGCGGTAGACCGAAGCGAATCGCACGTACCCCACGTGATCGAGCTTGCGCAGCTCGTTCATCACGAACTCGCCCACCTTGATCGAAGGCACTTCACGCTCGCCACTGAGGCGCAACTGATGGACCACCGCACGCACCGCCGCTTCGATCTTGTCTTCCGGCACGGCACGCTTCTGCAGCGCGCGATCAAAGCCGGCGCGTACCTTGCGCTGGTCGAAGGCCTCGCGGGTGCCATCGCTCTTGACGATGGCCGGCAGCTTCAGTTCGACGGTTTCCAGGGTGCTGAAGCGCTCGTTGCAGGCCTCGCACTCACGCCGACGGCGGATCGTCGCGCCGTCTTCAGAGACGCGCGAGTCGATGACCCGGGTATCGGCATGTTGGCAGAAGGGGCAATACATGGAACGCCTGGCTCAGGGGACAACCTACATGCCACGGTCATGGCAGCGTCGCAAAGGTACCTGAGAAGGGGCTTTCCGGCAAATTCCATGTGCTATACGGCCCCCTCGTCAAGGGCAACCCTGCAGCCGTCCCAGATGCACCCCAATACTCGGAAACACCCTGATGCGTGAGGCTGGACAGGCGATCCCTGCACCACCATGCGACCTGCCTGGAAAGTCAGGCGCCCGGAAGGTGAGCAGGCCGCCAGCGCAGCCAGGCCAGATGCGCCGCCGGCAGCAGCAGCGGCGGGCCGAACAGCAACAGGCTGAAGCCCTCCATGCGCTCGGTCATGCCGACCACCAGCCCCAGCACGACGGCGGGCACCGCAGCCAACGCGCCCAGCGCCAGCAACGCCCACCACACCCGGCCCACTGCCTGCAGGCCAGACCGGCCCTGCAGCAGGAAACCGGCGCCGATGTACAACCAGGCAACAATGCCCAGCGCCCCGGCGCTGCCCCAGCACACCAGCAACAGCCGGCTCGGCAGGCGGGTTTCCTGCGTCAGGCCGGAGTACACGCCCACCAGGGCCACGGTGCCTCCCAGCAGCACGCCTGGCAGCCCGAACAGCAGGGCCTGCACGAGGTGCAGGCGCTTGTGCAGACGTTCATCCATACGTTCATCCATGTGCGTTGCTCTCCCTGGGCCGGGGTCAGAGCCCTTCCCCTGCGGGACGGGATCCGACCCCATCAGCCGATCAACCGTAGACCGGGTACTTGCGGCACTGCGCGCTGACGGCGTCGCGCACGCGGGCGATCACGGCGTCATCGTTCGGCGCATCGAGGACATCGGCGATCCAGTTGGCCAGATCCACGCAGTCCTGCTCGGTGTAGCCACGGGTGGTCACCGCCGGCGTACCCAGGCGCAGGCCCGAGGTCACGAACGGCGAACGCGGGTCGTTCGGCACCGAGTTCTTGTTGACGGTGATGTGCGCCTTGCCCAGTGCCGCTTCCGCGTCCTTGCCGGACACGTCCTTGCCGATCATGTCCACCAGCATCAGGTGGTTCTGGGTGCCGCCGGAGACGATCTTGTAGCCGCGCGCGATAAGCGTGCTGGCCATCGCCTGGGCGTTCTTCACCACCTGCTGCTGATAGGTCTTGAAGGCCGGTTCCAGCGCTTCCTTGAAGGCCACCGCCTTGCCGGCGATGACGTGCATCAGCGGACCGCCCTGGATACCCGGGAACACGATCGACTGCAGCTTCTTGACCAGGTCCTCATCGGCACCCTTGGCGACGATGATGCCGCCGCGCGGGCCGCGCAGGGTCTTGTGGGTGGTGGAGGTGACGACGTGGGCGTGGTCCAGCGGGCTCGGATAGACGCCGGCGGCGACAAGACCGGCGACATGGGCCATGTCGACGAACAGGTAGGCGCCGACCTTGTCGGCGATGGCGCGGAAGCGTGCCCAGTCGATCACCTGCGAGTAGGCCGAGAAGCCGGCCACGACCATCTTCGGCTTGTGCTCCAGGGCCAGGCGCTCGACTTCGTCGTAGTCGATCAGGCCCTGGTCGTTCACGCCGTACTGCACGGCGTTGAACAGCTTGCCCGAGGCGTTCACCTTGGCGCCATGGGTGAGGTGGCCGCCGTGGGCCAGGCTCATGCCGAGGATGGTGTCGCCCGGCTGCAGCAGCGCGAAGTACACGGCCTGGTTGGCCTGCGAGCCGCTGTGTGGCTGCACGTTGGCATAGTCGGCGCCGAACAGCTGCTTGAGGCGGTCGATCGCCAGCTGCTCGGCGATGTCCACGTATTCGCAACCACCGTAGTAGCGCTTGCCCGGATAGCCTTCGGCGTACTTGTTGGTCAGCTGGCTGCCCTGCGCTTCCATCACTGCCGGGCTGGTGTAGTTCTCGCTGGCGATCAGCTCGACATGGTCTTCCTGGCGCTGGGTCTCAGCGGCGATGGCCTTGGCCAGTTCGGGATCGTAGGATTCGATGCGGACGTCACGCGGGAACATCGGGTACTCCAGCAGGCAGGGAAAGGGGGTGTACGGCTCAGCCCCTGATTGTAGCCCCGCACCGGCCGGCTGGGGCCGAAACGGACGGGGCCGGATCCCTCGAAGGAATCCGGCCCCGTATGGTTCCGAGTGATTTTGCGGGGTCCTCAGCGGCTGCTGAGCACGTACTGGGCGATCACGCCGGTGGCGATGGCCACCAGCAGCATGTTGCCGCGGTCATCGCGGATCCAGTGGTGGCCATGCGGCGGACGGCGCAGGTGGTAGCGCGGATAGTCGTTCACCACGTAGATCGGGCCGCGATAGTAGTCGCGGTAGCGGTGCCCGACCTTCCAGCCATAGCCGGGGCCGTAGGCAGGGCGGTAGACCACACGCGGCGGCGGTGCCGGGCGGTAGTAGCGGTCATGGTCACGGTGCCACTCGCGGCGGTCCTGCCGGTAATCGCGCCGGGCCTCACGGCGGTCGCGCTCCCAGTCACGACGGTCCTGTCGCCACTCGCGACGATCCTCCCGCCACTCGCGGCGGTCGTGACCGCGGCCGCGATGGTCGTCGTCGGCAAATGCCGGGGCAACCGCGCCGAGCGCCAGCACAGAGGCCACGGCTCCGGCCATTACTCGATTGATGCGCATGTCAGACCTCTGCTTGGGTGGTGGTGACCCCATATTGCGCACCGGATCTGAACCGTTTCCGGCTGGAAACGCTTCCCGCTTCAGGACTGTGACGGCGATTCAGGCCGCGGCCAGCCCGGCCGGCTCCCGGTGGCGCGGCGGGTAACCGGTTCCGGCTATAATTGGCGGTATTCCATTCAAGTCTGTGCCCGCTGCCGCACCGGGAAACCTCCCGTGACGGTCGGGCGCAGGGTCGCGCCTACGGAGACCTCATGTCCTCGCAATACATCTACACCATGAACCGCGTGTCCAAGGTGGTCCCGCCCAAGCGGCAGATCATCAAGGACATCTCGCTGTCCTTCTTCCCGGGCGCGAAGATCGGCCTGCTGGGCCTGAACGGCGCCGGCAAGTCGACCGTGCTGAAGATCATGGCCGGCGTGGATACCGATTTCGAGGGCGAGGCACGCCCGCAGCCGGGCATCAAGGTCGGCTACCTGGCGCAGGAACCGGAACTGGACCCGAACAAGACCGTGCGCGAGTCGGTCGAGGAAGGCGTGGGCGAAGTGCTGCAGGCCCAGGCTGCGCTGGAGGCGGTGTACGCTGCCTACGCCGAGGAAGGCGCCGACTTCGACGCGCTGGCCAAGGAACAGGAGCGCCTGGAGGCGATCCTGGCCGCCGGCGACGCGCACACCCTGGAAAACCAGCTGGACGTGGCTGCCGATGCGCTGCGCCTGCCGCCGTGGGATGCCAAGATCGCCAACCTGTCCGGCGGTGAAAAGCGCCGCGTCGCGCTGTGCCGCCTGCTGCTGCAGAAGCCGGACATGCTGCTGCTGGACGAACCGACCAACCACCTCGACGCCGAGTCGGTGGAATGGCTGGAACAGTTCCTGGCGCGCTACACCGGCACCGTGGTGGCCGTTACCCACGATCGCTACTTCCTGGACAACGCCGCCGAGTGGATCCTGGAACTGGACCGCGGCCGCGGCATTCCGTGGAAGGGCAACTACACCGAATGGCTGGTGCAGAAGGATGAGCGCCTGAAGCAGGAAGAAAACCAGGAAAAGGCCCGCCAGAAGGCGATCCAGAAGGAACTGGAGTGGTCGCGCCAGAACGCCAAGGGCGGCCGTTCCAAGGGCAAGGCCCGTCTGGCCCGCCTGGAAGAGCTGCAGTCGCAGGATTACCAGAAGCGCAACGAGACCAACGAAATCTTCATCCCGCCGGGCGAGCGCCTGGGCAACATGGTGATGGAGTTCAAGAATGTGTCCAAGAAGTTCGGCGACCGCCTGCTGATCGACAACCTGTCGATGCTGATTCCGCCGGGCGCGATCGTCGGCATCATCGGCCCGAACGGCGCCGGCAAGTCGACGCTGTTCAAGATGATCACCGGCCAGGAGAAGCCGGATTCGGGCGAGATCGTGATCGGCCCGACCGTGCAGCTGTCCTACGTGGACCAGAGCCGCGACAAGCTGGAAGGCAACCACAACGTCTTCCAGGAAATCGCCGGTGGCCTGGACATCCTCAACATCAACGGCATCGAGATCCAGTCGCGCGCCTACATCGGCCGCTTCAACTTCAAGGGCCAGGACCAGCAGAAGATGGTCGGCTCGCTGTCCGGTGGTGAGCGTGGCCGCCTGCACATGGCCAAGACCCTGCTGCAGGGTGGCAACGTGCTGCTGCTCGACGAACCGTCCAACGACCTGGACATCGAAACGCTGCGTGCGCTGGAAGACGCGCTGCTGGAGTTCCCGGGCAACACCTTCGTGATCTCGCACGACCGCTGGTTCCTGGACCGCATCGCCACGCACATCATCGCTTTCGAAGGCGACTCGCACGTGGAGTTCTTCCAGGGCAACTACCGCGAGTACGAGGAAGACAAGAAGCGCCGCATGGGCGATGACGCTGCGCCGAAGCGCCTGCGCTTCAAGGCACTGAAGTAACGCAACGGGAAAGGCCGCGCTCGCGCGGCCTTTCTCCTTCTGTGGGTCGCCCGCTTGCCGGGAGACACCTTCACGAGAAGCCCCATGTCCCTGTTCGAACGCCTGTTCCAGCTGCAGCAGCACGGCACCACCGTGCGCACCGAGCTGCTGGCCGGTGTCACCACCTTCCTGACGATGTCCTACATCGTCTTCGTCAACCCCGAAATCCTCGGCACCACCGGCATGGATGCGGGCGCGGTATTCGTCGCCACCTGCCTGGCGGCCGCGCTGGGCTCCACGGTGATGGCGCTGGCAGCCAATTTCCCGGTCGGCATGGCTCCGGGCATGGGCCTGAACGCGTTCTTTGCCTTCACCGTGGTCGGCGCCGCCGGCCTGCCCTGGCAGCAGGCGCTGGCGGCAGTGTTCATCTCCGGCCTGGTGTTCCTGGTGCTGTCGCTGACCGGCGTGCGTGCCTGGCTGGTATCCGGCATTCCTTCGTCACTGCGCTCAGCCATCGTCGCCGGCATCGGCCTGTTCCTGGCCATCATCGCCCTGCAGAAGTCCGGGGTGATCATCGGCAACGAGGACACGCTGGTGGCGCTGGGCCCGCTCAACACCGCCCCACCGCTGCTGGCACTGGCCGGCTTCCTGCTGATCGCCGTGCTGGAGGCGCGCCGCATCCGTGGTGCGATCCTGATCGGCATCCTGGCGGTCACTGGGGCCGGCTGGGCGCTGGGCGACGTGCAGTACCAGGGACTGGTGTCCCTGCCGCCAAGCCTGGCGCCGACCTTCCTGCAGCTGGACCTGCCGGGCCTGCTGCACCACGACGGCGGTGCCCCCATCGCGGTACTGCTGCAGGTGGTGCTGGTGTTCGTGCTGGTGGAGGTGTTCGATGCCACCGGCACGCTGTACGGGGTGGTCGGCCGCGCCGGCCTGCTGAAGCTGCCGGGTGCGCAGAAGCGTTTCGGCCGTGCACTGCTGGCCGACAGCACGGCAATCGTCGCCGGCTCCATGCTGGGCACCAGCAGCACCACGGCATTCGCCGAAAGCGCCTCGGGCGTGCAGGTGGGTGGCCGTACCGGCCTCACCGCCCTGGTGGTCGCCGCGCTGTTCCTGGCCGCCCTGCTGTTCTCGCCGCTGGCCTCGATGGTGCCAAGCTACGCCACCGCACCGGCCCTGCTGTTCGTTGCCGGGTTGATGCTGCGCGAGCTGGTGGAAGTGGACTGGAGCGACCTCACCGAATCGGTGCCGGCGGCCCTGTGCGCGCTGGCGATGCCGTTCACCTACTCCATCGCCAATGGACTGGCTTTCGGCTTCATCGCCTACGCCGCGCTGAAGGCCGGCACTGGCCGCTGGCGCGAGGTGCATCCGGCGGTGTGGCTGGTGGCCGTGCTGTTCGTGCTGCGCTTCGCGCTGGAGTAATCAGGGCAGGGGCCCGCTGTCACGGCGGGCTGGTGGTGTACTCATCGCCATGCCGGTCGCAGCTGGCCATCCACGCCGAAACGCCAGCGGCCCTCGGCCCAGCCCCGGCCGAACAGGGCCAGCATCTGCGAATAGTAGGCCGGTGCCTCGGCACGCTGCTGTTCCGGGCTGGGCAGGCTGGCCAGCAGCGACTTCGCCAGCCCCTGCTCGCGCTGTGCCAGCACACAGGGCAGTACAGCCGCGCGGAAACCATAGTTGCCTTCGCCCTGCCCCTGCCCGCTGCGGGTATCGACCTTTTCCCAGAGTGCCGCACCGCTGCGCAGGCGCTGCAGCGGACCGGACAACGCCGCCAGCTGCCGCCGGAACAACGGATCGCGCGGGGCCGTCATGCCTGCCCACGTGTAGCAGCGGATCGCATCGTAGCCGCCCACCGCTCCGTTCACCGGATCGACCACGAAGCGCCCCTGCTGCCACGCCGCCCAGTCCGGTGCATAGCCATGCGGGCTGGTCTGCTCCAGCAGCGTGGTCGCGTTGTCCGCCAGTTCCGCCCAGGGCCCACTGCGATCGGCCGCGGCAAAGCGCCGCAGCAGCGGCAGCGGCAGATAGCTGGGATTGACCCGGGTCGCATTGCCTTCGACGAATCCCTGCGGTCCCGGCAGCAGCATCGGGCCGAGACCGGGCAGCTGCACGACTTCCCTTTCCCGCACCTGCCCCAGCATGCCCCCGGCGATGGCCTGCAACGCAGGACGGTGCCAGAGCCGCCCCGCTTCGAGCAGGGCGTAGGCCAGCCACAGATCGGAATCGGACGCCGGATTGTCGTCCAGTACGCGCCAGCCGCCCTTGTCATCGCGGCCCCACAGCCAGGCCGGCAACCGCTGCCGCATATCGCCCCCGGCCAGGTTGTCCTGGGTCCAGCCCAGAACGCGATCAAACAGCGCCTGATCGTTGTCGACCAGCGCGAAGAACAACGCATACGACTGCCCTTCCGACGTACTGCGCTGGTCGTCCTGGCTGCGATCGATCATGCGTCCGTCGTTGCTGAGGCTGCTGTCCAGCAGCACCTGCCAGGCCGGCCAGCGCGGCGCTGCGAGCGCACGCCCTGCGCCCATGGCCAGCAACGGCAAGGCGGCCGTCGCCTGTAGCAGTCGGCGGCGTTGCGGATCAGCGGAACTCGCCATAGGGCACCAGCGGCGACACGGGCAGCGGCAGGTTGCCCTGCCAGGGCTTGAAGGTATAGCGCAGATAGAGCTGGAATGTGTTCGGAGAGAAGTCACGGCTGCGCTGCAGGGTTCCCGCCGCGCCCAGGACGATGTGATCGCCCAGCCGCCGCTCCACGGCCGCGTAGAGCCGATAGCCGGTGCCGGTGCTGCGGCTGTCGCCGGTGTACAGGCCGGCCTCGTCCAGCGCGAGAGCACCGTACTGCGGCTCCAGCTGTGCCACCACGCGCTCGATCAGCGCCTGGTCCGGGAAGCGGCTGATCGACGCCGTACGCGCGCTGGAAACACTGACCGACCCATCCACCCGCAGCGACCACAGATCATTGCGCCAGGCAAAGCTGGCCGGCAGGCTCAACGAGGCATAGCGCTGCGGGCTGTAGTAGCCGCCCTGGCCCAGCGAGTAGCCGCCCAGATCCTTCTGGTAACGCCAGTACATGGCCGTGGTGCCGACGTCCAGGCGCATGTCCGTACGCTGGATCAGCTTGTGGTACCAGCCGACCATCGCACGCGCACGCGTGTTGTCCGCGACGTTGTGACCGGTCAACCGGTGCCAGCTCCAGTTCGACCAGACGCCATTGCGTCCGCCCTCATCGAAGCCCAGGCTGAAGGTGATGCCATTGGCGGTCACCCCACCCCAGGCAATGCCGCTGCGAGGATCGTAGGCACCGGCCTGTGACAGCAGGGAGTTGGTCATCGGCCGCCGCGACAGCGTCGCCCCCCAGCCGAGACGGCCCAGATCGCCATTGGCGGTGATGCCTCCCAGCCAGTTGCCGATCAAATAGTGGGACGGCGTATGGCCAAGGTCGACATTCCAGCGATCGTCCAGCGTGCGCCAGCCGGCCGCGAAACCTGCGCCGGAACTGCGCCGCTGATGCACGAAGCGGGTACATCCCGGGGCCTGCAGCCGGGAGCCGTCGGCACGCAGCAGCGACAGGTCGCAGCTGCCGAAATCCTCGTCGTAAGTGCCGTCGGCGCCGGTGCGGAACCGCCCTGCGTCGAAGTGCACCTGTTCGATGCGCGCCCAGCCGAGCCCGCCTGCAAACGGCGCATCCAGATGCGCGATGCGGGTGTCGCGCCCGAGGCGGGAAATGCCGGGCGTTCCGTCGCTGCGACGACCGGTATCCTGCATTACCGTCAGCGTGGGATTTTCCTGCTGGTACAGCGTTTCCACGTCGCTGCGCAGGCTGCGCCGCAGCCAGTCGTCCCCCGCGGTCTCGCGGCTGGCCAGGGTCAGCGCGCGGTTGTCGCGCGGCTGTGCCTGCGTTGCGGCCAGCAGGCCGTTGTCGGCCATCGCCTGCGCGTACATGTCCAGCGCCTGCTGCGGATCCTCGCGGCGCACCAGTCGCGCCGCGTCGCGCCAGGACTGTGGATCCGGACCGTCCCTGCGGGCCAGCAGCGCGCGCAGGATCGCCAATGCCTTGGCGTCCTCGTGCAGGTCGGTCCAGATGCCGGCCAGCTGGCGCTGCTGGCCGAGCGCATCTTCGGCGACCACCGGCGGCGACAGCCGCATCTGCCGCCGCGCGTTGTCCAGATCGCCGGCACCGATCCAGGCCTGCACCTGGCCAAGCTGTGCATCGACGTTGTCCGGCTGCTCCGCAAGTACCCGCTGGTAATACTGCAGGGCCTGCAGGTGGTCGCCGCGCAGGCGCGCCCAGTCGGCCAGCAGCAGGTTGTTCTCGGCACTGGCCGGTTGCTGTTGCAGCAGGGCGATGGCTTCCGGCTCGCGTCCCTGCGCACGCAGCGACCAGAGATGATCGATGAGCTGCTGCCGGCGCAGCCGTGCGGACAGTGCGCGGATATCGTCATCCCATTCCGCCAGCGGCACCGCGTCCAGCACTGCCAGTGCCTGCGGCAGGCGATCGGTGCCGGACAGATACAACGCCTGCGCGTAGCGTGCTTCAGCGCTGTCATTGCGCGCCACCATGTCCGCGACCACCGCATCGGCCTCGGCAGGCCGACCCGCGGCCTGCAGCTCAATGGCCAGGGCACGGGCGAGCCACGCATCGGCGGGCAGCTCCACGCGCAGCTCATGCCCGAGCGCAAGGGCGGCCTCCGCATCGCCGGCCGCCAAGGCCTGCTCACGTCGTTCGCGCAGGCGACTGATCCGCAGCTGACGCAGATCCTCGGCGTACAACCGGCGCTGCGCGGCCGGCAACGCATCGATGAAGGTCTCCAGACGCTGCGGATCGGTCCTCCCATACAGCTGCACCAACCTGCGGATCACGTTGGCATCGTTCGGCGCCATCCGCCTCGCGGCCTGCAGCTGGCGTTCGGCCGAGGCGTCGTCGCCACGGGCCACGGCAACATCCACCTGTCCCAGCCGTGCGTTGACCTCGCGTGGCTGCTGCCGCTGCGCCTGCGCGTACAACGCATCCGCCTCGTCCAGCCGACCGGCACCGAGTGCGGCATCGGCCTGGTCCAGCAGCAGCCAGTAGCGCGTACTGGCAATGAGGTCGCGCCATTTGTCGCTGCTCTCGCCGACGGGCGTGGCCTGGATCGCGCGTTCGAACAGGCTGATCGCCGACGCACGACGGCCCTGCCGCATCTGCGCCATGCCCAATCCGCCCAGGAAGGCGGCTTCGCGCGGATAGGCCCGCAACGCCTGCTGGAAGGCACGTTCGGCCTCGGCATCGCGCCCGCGTTCAAGCAGTTGCTGGCCACGCAGACCCGCGCGCCAGGCCGGATCACTGACCTGCCTGTGCTGCTCGGCATAGCGCTCGCGCACCAGGGCGATGTCATTGAAGGTGGGATTGCGGGTGATGAACGCCTGCAGGCGACGCACGCCGCGCTCATCGGCGGGCTGGTCCTGCAGGTACGCCCACTCGGCATCGGCAGCCAGCCCGCGGGCGTCGGGGTTGCGGCCCATGCGCTGCAGCGCGTCGAGTGCTTCATCGTCGCGACCGGCCGCGAACAGCAGCTGCGACAGCGTCTGCAGCAGCCCGGTGTTGCCTGGATACGCCTGGTCCAATGCGGTCAGCTCCCGGATCGCCAGCGCGCGGCCATCCGCCTGCGCGCCACGCAGACGCCAGTACTCCAGCCCCAGCTGCAACCCCGGAGGCGCGTCATTGAACAGGCGGCGGTAGATCGCCAGCGCATCGGCACTGCGGCCACCGGCTGCGAACAGGCGTGCCTGCTGCAGCTCCTGCTGCAGATCGCCCTGATAGGCCTGCCAGAGGCGATCACCTGCGGCGAGTTCGCGACTGCCCGCACCGACCTGCCGCAATCGTTGCAGCGTCGCGGCCGCATCCTCCACCTTCTGCTGCGACAACTGCACCTCCAGGATCGCCAGCAGGGTGCCACGATCATCCGGTGCCAGCATGCGCAGCCGTGCCAACGCATCTTCGATCAGGCTCTGGCGCCCGGTCGCCTCGCCGATGCGTACCTGCTGCAACAACCACTGCCGCTGCTCGGCCGCAGTGCCGCCGGGCATTTGCGGCAGCGCCTGTGCCGCGCATGCGCCGGTCCCGGCCAGACCCAGCAGCACCAGCCGGGACGCCATCAGCAGCGGCGGCGAGGTCCGGCTCATTCCTTGCCCGCATCCAGGCGCCGCGCGGCGACCCAGCGCAGTGCACGCCAGAGCAGGAAGGCGACCATCAGCACCACCAGCGTGGCCAGCACGGCCAGCAATGCCGGATGATCGGCCAGGTGGTACCACAGCAGCAGCCACCACGGCAGCGCGCCCACGTAGTAGTGTTCGCCCACGAACTGGCTGTTGATGCCGGAACTGCGCAGGATCGCCACCGATCCCGCAATGGCTTCGCGCTTGCCGGTGTCGCTGAGTGCATCATCGAGCAGCTGATAGTCGGCCGGATGGCTGGCCGCCAGCGAGACGATGCTGCGCTGTGCATGACGGGGCGACTGCAGGCCGACGATGGCCGCGAAGGGGGCCTGTGCGGTGACCGCCACGCGGGTGACCGCAGGATCGCCCGCGCGGCTGCCGCGACGGGCCTGCTGCACCGCCAGCTCCGGCGATGACCACTGGCCATTCAGCAGGCGCGTGCGTTGGTCGTCGATCAGCAGTGACAGCTGCTGGCTGCCGCGCAGCTCATCCGGCAACGCGCCCAGGACCAGCAGGTCCGCATCCAGCGCACTGGCCTGTTTCCAGTCCGCGGACAGGCGCAACCCGTAGGCCGGGTACCCACTCTGCACGCCCAGGCCTCCGATCAGGTTGAGCAGCAGGCTGACCTGCGCCTCGCTGGCGGACGGCGGCACCAGCACCACGGTTTCAGACAGGTCCGCCATGCGTGTGAACGGGAAGCCGCTGAGCGCGAACGCGGACAGGTCCGGCAACCCCATGTAGTGATGGAAACCGGAGAAGTCGATGGTCGAATCCTCCTCGATGGCCGCCTGCAGGTTCGGCGGCAGCACGGTCTGGCAGTGGTCGCGCTGGGCACTGCCCATCACGCTGGCAAAGTTGAAGTCGAACCGCAGCTGGTTGCGGTCACCCAGCTTCAGCGCCGGAATCAACAGGCGGCCATCGTCGGCGCCGGCATCGCCAGCGAGCACAGGCAGGCGGATTTCCGCCACACCCTGCTTGCCGGTGCGGCGCACCAGCGGGAAGCTTGAAATGAACTGGTCGTTGATCGCCACGCCCAGCCGCGACTCATCACTGCCAAACGGCGGCGTGTAGCGGTAACGCAGGTTCAGTGGAATGCCCTGGTTGCGCCAGATGAACAGGTCCGGTGGCAGGTTGAGGTTGACCGTGATCGGCTGCGGCGACACCCCGTTGGCACGCAGCTGCTGCGGATAGTCCAGCAGCTCGGCCAGGCGCACCGCGCGATCGGTACGCACCCAGTTCGGCGCGTCGTACGGCCTGCGTGGCGCCAAGGGCTTCATTTCGTCGATCGCGACCTGGCGGCCGCGGAACAGGACATTGCCGGCCGCCATCGCCGAAACGGCCTTCTGCAGGTCATCATCGTTGCGGCCGAGCACCAGCAGCAGCTTGCGCTGCGGATCCTCGGGCAGGGCCATCAGCTCGATCACCGGCCCCTGCACAGGCGCATGGTTGGCGATCACCGGCGGGAAGCGGCCATTCACCGCCAGCACGACCGCGTGGCCCTGCTCGGGCAGCGTGCCGAAGCTCACCGGAAAACGGGCCTGCCGCCACCATCCCGCCAGGCTGCCGAAATAGGACGCCATGACCGCCGCAGCCCGCTGCTGCGCCAGCGTGGGCGCCGCTGCAAACACCACCGGCAGTTCCAGCCGCGCGGTGTCGCGCGGATCGAAGAAGGGCAGCGGGAAATTGGCCAGATCATCCTGCATGTCCAGCGGCTGGCCGCCCAGCCTCAGCGTGCTGTTGCTCGAGAGGTTGACCCACAGCGAGCTGTGCGTGGGTTCTTCGCAGATGTCGGTGTAATGGCCGACGAATTCCAGGCGGACCTGGTTGAAATCAGCGATCAGGCGCGCATCCAGCGGCAGCTTGGCCTGCACGGGGCGTCCCAGCTGGTCGTTGCTGATCGGTACCACGCCCATCATCGCGTCATTCAGATAGACCCGCAGGTGCGACAGCGTCGGCAACAGCGACGGCGAGGGTGTGAAGCTCAGATCCAGTTCCGCTTCGCGCGCGAGGCGATCGCGGCGCACCTGGAATTCGAACGTGGTGCTGTTGCGGACGCCGGACAGCAGCGTGTCCTGGCGGCGGCCGAGCTGTGCGAAGGTGCTGTGCCGTTGCCAGGGCCAAGCGCTGCCGGCCCAGGTATCGGGCAAGGCCGGTTCGCCGCGCGGCGCGGGCACCGATGCCGCTGTGGTCGGGGTCGGTACCGCAACCTGCGCGGCCGGGGCATCCGGCATTGAACCGGTGGCAGGCGCCGGCACGGGTGCTGGAGCGCCATTGCCGGACACCACTGGCAGTACCAGCAACGGCAGCAGCAGCCAGCGCAGAGAGGTCGGGATGCTCATGGACGAAGCCCTGGGTCAGCGGCTGGGTCAGCCGGGTGGGAGGGAAGCGGACGTTGTGGTGCGAAACTGGCCAGCCAGCGCAGCAGGCGACCGCTCCAGTGCACCGGGCGGTCGAGATCGAACGGCGTGAAGTCGCCCATCCGCCGATAGCCTTTCCAGCCCAGCACCAGCACGCTCCACAGGCTGCGTGGCAGGCTCTTGGGCTGGTAACCGGCATGCCAGTCCAGCCACGCATCGGCGCGGGCGAATGTGCATTGCGCGAACTCCACGCGCTGGCGCTCGTTGTCGAACTGCAGCAGCAGGCCGAGGCGATGGCCGACGCTGCGCTGTACCCGCGCCGGGAAGGCGAACTCGCGCCGGCCACGCCCGAGCAGCAGGTGTACGCGCGTGCCTTCGGCCAGTTGCGGATCCAGTCCCAACTCCAGGCCGACGCCATCGTTGGAATAGTCCTGCAGCACGCCCCGCAGTCGACGCCCATCGGGTATCTGCAGCGCCATCGGCAGGCGCGTGGTGACCCTGTGGGTGCGCCGCACCTGCTGCACCTCCGCCGCCACCGCCAGCGCGCCGCCGATGATCAGCAGGTTGTACAGCACCCACAACGAACTCACGACCACGGTGCCGCGCTCATCGGCGGGCCCCTCGATGAAACGCCACACGGCGAAGCACAGTCCCAGCACGTTCAGCAGCGCCAGTACCAGGTAGGGGCGCGCCACCCGCCAGTCGAAGCGGTCACCCGCCTGCGTGCCGCCCTTGTCGGTGACATTGAACTTGCCACGGCCGGGACTGAACAGGGCCACGGTGGTCGGCCGCGCGATGTACCAGGCCAGCACGGTTTCATAGACCTCGCCCCAGAACGGGCGGCGGTACCGGCCCTGGATGCGCGCGTTGGTCAGGCTGGCGTGGGCCATGTGTGGAACGACAAACAGCAGGATCGCCAGCGCGGGGGCGTAGATGATGTAGACATGCAGCAGGAGGAAGGCCAGCGGCGCGGTGAGGAACACCAGCCGCGGGATGCCCGCGAGGAAGTGCAGCATCGCATTGGCGTAGCAGAAGCGCTGGAACAGGCTCAGGCCTTTGCCAAGCAGTGGATTGTCGATGCGGAAGATCTGCACCATGCCGCGCGCCCAGCGGATGCGCTGGTTGACATGCGCGCCCAGGCTGTCGGTGGCCAGGCCGGCCGCCTGCGGAATGCGAAGGTAGGCCGAGTTCCAGCCCTGGCGATGCAGGCGCAGGGCGGTATGCGCATCCTCGGTGACGGTCTCGGTGGCGAAGCCGCCGATGGCATCGATGGCCTCACGCCGCAGCACCGCGCAGGAACCACAGAAGAATGCGGCATTCCACAGGTCGTTGCCGTCCTGCACCAGCCCGTAGAACAGCTCGCCCTCGTTGGGATCACTGCGGAACACCTGCAGGTTGCGCTCGAAGGGATCGGCCGAGAAGAAATGGTGCGGCGTCTGCACCAGCGCCAGCTTCGGATCGCGCAGGAACCAACCACAGGTGATCTGCAGGAACGAGCGCACCGGCAAGTGATCGCTGTCGAAGATCGCCACCAGTTCACCGTCGATCAGGGTCAGGGCGTGGTTGAGGTTGCCGGCCTTGGCGTGCCGGTTGTCGCTGCGGGTGATGTAGTTGACGCCGGTCTGCTCGGCGAAGGCACGGAACGCCTCGCGCTTGCCGTCATCGAGCAGGTGGATGCGAAGTCTGTCGGCCGGCCAGTCCAGCCCCATGGCGGCATGGACGGTATGCCGCACCAGTGACAGGTCTTCGTTGTAGGTGGGAATCAGCACATCCACCGTGGGCCACTGCCGGATATCGGCCGGCAAGGGCGCCGGACGCCGTCGCAGCGGCCAGGCAACCTGTACGTAGCCCAGCATCAGCACCAGCCAGGAATACGTCTCGGCCACCAGCAGCACCAGGCCGCAGACCAGGTCGAAGGTGCTGCTCCAGTTCAGGGTGGCGGTATAGCGCCACCAGAGATAGCGGCAGGACACGGTGATCGATAGCACCACCAGTACCAGCGTCGCATAGCGGCCGGGCATGCGCCGTACCAGCAGCGCGATGACCCAAAGCAGCAGCACGAACACGAACTGCGCCAGGTAGCTGAAGGGCTGGGTGATGCACAGCGCGGCCAGACCCAGCGTGGCCAAGCCGGTGACGGCGGTCAGCGCCTGCCGCGCGCGCAGTGGCAGGCGCTCCAGGCGCTGTGCGAGCCACGCCGCGAGGCGACTGTTGCCGACATCGGCAGGTGCATCACGCATCGCCCGCAGGTAGCGCAGGCGACCGCGTCCTGCCGCTCCGCGCAGCTCGGCGATGCGCTGGCGCCGGGCCTGGGCCAGGCGCTGGCGGCGCAGCGAGGTATGCGGAACCAGGCGCACCAGCGACAGCCATGCGGCCTGGATCAGCAGCCGCAGTGGATCTCCGGGGCGCCAGCGGCGATCACCCTGCAACTGCGGGAACGCACGCCGCAGCCGCGGCGCCAGCGCCTGCCACGCAGGTCCTTCCAGCCTCAACAGCGCCCAGCCCAGGGCCTGCAGCGACCACAGCAGCGCGCACAGTGGCCATGCGGCGTACACGCGCTCACGCAGCCGGTTCCAGTGCAGATAGTGGATGCGTGCGCCCTTCATCACCCGCTCTCCCGATCCTGCCGCCGCGCCGCCTCGGCCAGGCACCACAATGCCAGGCCGGCGACGTCGGCAGCCGCCAGCGCATCGGCCGCATGCTGGCCCAGCGGCTGCTTGCTGGCCAACGCGGCCGGCACCCGCGCATCTTCGTGCAGAGGCTGAGGCACCAGCATCGACGCGTGCGCATGCAGCCAAAGCTGCATCAGATCGCGCTGCACCGGAACCGCCGGGTCATACCGGTTGGCCAGCAGACGGCGCGGATCGTCGTGCTGCCGCTGCAGGAAGACGTGGCTTGCCGGATCGACGCACGCCAGGCGCAACGGCAGCGTACAGCGCGCATATCGGTTGACCGCCGCCGCGTGTGCCGGCAGCCGCTGCGGCAGGTCGAACAGCAGCCAGTCGAACTGCGCCGACAGCACTGGCACGCGATCATTCCAGGTGTCGGGTGCCAGACTCAGCGCCTGCTCGATCTGCAGGGCTTCGGCCGCGCTGACACGGCCGTACGGCAGCACCGCCAGGCCCGGCGCGCAGGCGAAGGCCGCATCACGCCAATCGCGGCCGTCCAGCATCGCCCGCGCCCAGCCATCGGCCTCCCGTGCGGCCAACCCGACATGCAGGCCCAGCATCTGATCCGGACTGCACTCGACCAGCAGCACGCGCTGGCCCTGCGCATGCAGCGCCTGTCCCAGTGCGGCCAGCACCGTGGTGACGCCTGTGCCGCCGTGCACGCCCTGCAGGGACAGCAGTACGCTCATGGCTGCCGCTCCAGCTCGGCCAGCAACGGCCAGCGTGCCAGTGCCCGGGCACGTTCGTTCTGCGCCGAGAAGTCCACGTAGGGCAACCCGGGCATGCCCAGGCTGCGACGCAGCAGATCGATGTCGTCCTCCTCCACCGAAAGCGTGCTGGCAACGGCCAGGATGTCGGCCATCAGCGTTTGTCCTCCGGGTACGGGTTCCAGGCCTGGCTGCCCTGCAGCTGCAGCCAGGGCTTGCCACCGTAATCGATGACCTTGGCGCCTTCGTTCTCCGACACCGAGGGCGTACGTGGCAGCCCCTGCAGCAGGCTGTCCCAGTCACGCGCTCCCGGCGGCGACTGCGCGTTCAGCGCATACACCCGCGACACCAGTTCGGAGAGGGCCAGATAGCTGCTGGGCTCGGGCACATGACGCGGCCCTCCGCTGGCCGGCGTGCCCATCCCGACCAGCTTGACGCCGACCGGCACATGGGTGATCGAAGGGCTCGGAATCTCCCGCATGCCGGGAATCTGCATGCGGTCGCCATGCAGCGCCGCGCCATGCTCGGGCACCACGACGATCATGGCGCGACGGCCACTGCGCTCCACCGCTTCGACGAAGCCTGCCATGTCACCCAGCACCATCTGCGCGCGGGCCTTGTAGTCAGCCGCGTTGGCACGACCGTCGGCGCCGACGATGCGGTTGCCGTCGTGCAGGGAGATCGTGTTGTAGAACAGCGCGACCTGCTGCGCCTGTTCGGCCTGGCGCTGCTTCCACCAGGCGTTCAGCACGTCACCATCGCGGCGCAGCGGCGACTTGTCGAACGCGACCAGCGCCCGGGGAAACGCGCTGATGTCCATCGGCCGTGCCTGCAACCCACCGTACTGGCTCAGTTCGCCGATGAAGTTGTCGAAGTGCCCATCGTGGTTCATCGCCAGCTCGCTCTGGAAACCCAGGCGCTGCAGGTTGGAGAACAACTGGCATTCGGCTGGCACCGGGTCGAACAATGCGGTGTGCGAGGTCTGTCCGCAGCTGGCGCGCAGCAGGCGGATCGCCGCCGGTCCGCTGTAGGCGGTGGCCGAGTTGAAATCGTCGAAGATCAGGTCCATGTGGTCCAGCAGCGTGTTCTGGCGCATGCCGACTTCGTCCAGATCACTCCATGCCAGCGAACAGATGTTGAGGATGATGACGTCGAACGGCGCAGCGCTGGCCGGCGCCGGGAACACCGTCTTCAGGCCCGACTGCTGCTGGTAGAAGGCCGCCAGCCAGGCATTGAGTGTCTCGTTGCTGGCCGGCGCAAGTGCACCGGCAGCGCCGGCAGCGGCGTCAGCACCGCCGGTCGCTGCGGTGGCCTGCGACGTTCCCCAGTTCAGGCCCGCCGGCAACGGCAGTGCCACCACCGCCATGCCCAGCATGCCCAGCACGCTCAGCGTCGTGATGCGCAGCCACGGTTTCAGCAGCAGGTAGGCAACCACCAGCAGCACCAGCACCGCGACCATCTGCCAGTTGATGAAGCGCTGCGCCAGCTCCAGCCAGTAGTCGGCGGAGAAATCGAGCACGCCCGGCTGTGCGAGAAGACGCTGGAAGGGCGGCCACCAGGTGTCCTGGTAGTAGAGCACCACGGCCACCGGCACGGCGACGACCGTGCGTGTGATGCGTGCCCATCGCCACGGCAGTGGCACCAGCAGGGCGGCCAGGAACAACAGGTTGGGCAGGATCTTCAGGTCCAGCGCGCCCATCCAGGCCAGCACCACCTTGGACAGGAAGTACAGGTTCCAGCCGCGCAGGTCCGACCACACGAACGGCGATGCGGGCGTCGGCTCTGCGCTCATTGCGGCCTCCGCGCATCGCGCACCCGCACGCCCGTCCGCCGCAGATGCCGTGGGGGCAGCCAGGACGCTGCGCGGCGACGCACCGCGCGCCACAGCGCGCCCAGCATCACGCCGAACGGAATCATCACCAGCGCACAGGCCGCGATCAGCGTCCACAGCTGCTGGTCGGTGGTCATGCGGAATCTCCCAACCGGAACGGGATGGGGGCGTTGAATGCGACCTCGTTGACCGTGGCCGCGGGTTGCGGCAACGGAACGGCAGGGGCGGGCAGCGTCTCGGATTCGGAGTCGCTGCCGCGGGCATTCATCGCTGCGATGTCGTACTCGGCCAGGCGCTGGTAGCCATCGAACAGCTCGCGCCAGGGCAGCCGGTACAGGTTGGAGAGCGCCTGTTCGACCGCATCGCGGCGGCAGCCGAACAGGAACAAACGGACCTGGCCGCGGTACACGCAGGCCACATCCCCCTGCCTGCGGATGTTCAATTGCTGCAGGGTCTGTTCCGCGCGCAGCCCGGCCACCGGCTGCAGCGCCAGCACGGCGCTTTCCACCGCGCTGCCGTCCTGATCGATGCGTTCGCCGACGATCTGCCGGAAGCGGTCGGCCGCCACGATTCCATTCACTTCCGGTGGCCGGTGGGCACGGATCAACGGTTCGGGGTCGGCCGCCAGCTGCCCCTGCCAACGCTGCCGCTGCACCGTCTCCAGCAGCGTCAGCAGCCGCGGCAGCGGAGTCGCCGCCGGCACCACCATGTTGCCGCCGCACTGCAGCAGCAGGCGCTCGTCGGCGTAGCGCAGGCACGGTTGCACCTCGCGCACCACCAGCTTCAGCAGGTCGCCGCGCTCGCGGCGCAGCCGATGCAGCAGGCGTGCCAGTGTGTCCACCTGGTCGTTGCTGCGGATCGCCAGCACCACGGTGGCCTCGCGCGCCTGCAGCGCCGAAGGCAGCAGGTCCGCCCAGCCATCGTGGAGCCGCCAGGCGGGCGACAGCGGCGGAGCGCCTTCCAGCACGTCGGCCTCGGCCAGGTACAGATCACGATCGCCGCCGCTGGCCTCGACCGCAGAGAGCACGCTGTCCGCCTCTTCTGGCACGCGGCGCAACCCGCCTTCTGCCGCTTCGATCGCGAAGGCACGGCGGGCCACCACACCATGGGCGTTGGCCCAGTAATGCAGCAGCAGCTGCAGCGCACCGCGGTGCGGATGCAGCTGGGCGACGCCGGAACAGGTCCGGTTCAAGGCCAGCAGGCGCGGCGCCAGGGTGGCCACTTCACCGTGGCAAAGCAGCAGCAGCACCGTGCCGGCCTGCTCCGCCCAGGCTTGCAGCTGCCGGTTCCATGCCGCCAGCCGGGCATCGCTCCAGCCTTCCAGCGCCGCCAGCGGAAACTGCACCATGCACAGGCGGGTCGCGGCGGTGGCCGCGCGGGGAAGATCAACCGCCAGACCGCGCAGGGTCCGCTGCATGGCAGCGGACGAGGAACGGAACAGACGCAACCGCGCCGGCCCCTCCCCCGGCGGCAGCTCGGCCAGCATCGCATCGGCGCCGCGCCCCAGCGTCGCCAGCACGGCGTCCTGCACGTCGCTGGCCGAACCCAGCACACCTGCGCCAACCAGGTCGGCCGGCGCGCTTCCGGCAGCGACGACCCAGTACAGCCCACCGCCGTGCATCTCGACGAACTCGGGCGGCAATCCGGCGATGGCAAGATGGGGCGCTGTCATGCCGGGTCCTTTCAGCGGACCTCAGCCAAGCCGACGCTGCGGTAGCGGAGGTGCTGTGTTGGGTGACTCGAATTTCATGACGCGCATCACACTCGTGCTGCGATACGTTCATGGCAGCTCCGATCTTGGTATTTCCGGGATCAAGACGCAGTCAACGTCGCCTGCGGAACAGGCAACGTTGGGGCACAGCGCAGCGGTGGAACGGCCGTTGGCCGCTACTCGTACTGGATGGTGAAAGTCGCCTGTCCGTTCGCGACACCGGCACCGACGGTACCGGCCTGGGTCTGTACATAGCGGGCGCGCAGCGGCAGGGTCATGGTGCTGGTGCCCGGTATGGTGGTGCCGACATTGATCGCCTGGCCGAAGCGCACTTCGCGCTCGGTGGTGCCATCGCGCTGGACCATCTGGATGCCGATGCGGGTCGCGCTGTTGGCAGCCGCGCTGAGCTTCAGCACGCCCGGCATGTTGGAGCTGTCCTGGTCGGCATCCAGGCGGATGCCGATCTTGCTCTGGTAGGCAGCAACATTGCTGCCCTGGCAGTTCAGGCGGATGTCGAAGTCACGGTTGACCGCGCGCGAACCGACGCCGGTGAACGAGGTGTTGGGGACACTGCCGAAATCCACCGCGATGTTGCGGCTGCCGGCGTCCACCTCGCAGGTCGGGCTGACCACGGTCGTGCCCGATCCCTTGAAGGTGGAGGTCAGCACCGGCCGGCTGGCACCATCGCCATCGTAGTAATAGGTGGTGAAACGTCCATTCGGCGCGATAACGCCCGATCCTGTCTGAGCTGCTGTCTTGATCAGTTCGACACGGAAGCGGCCTCCGCTCAACGAGAGGTTGGTATTGCTTCGCAGGATCAGCGTGTGAGGATAGTAGGTCTGGATATCACCGGAATCGCGATAGACGCGAATGCCAACACCTGCCACGTCGGTTGCGTATACGTTGCTGAATCCTGGTACCGGCGTCTGCTGTGCCGCATTGACGAAGCGACCGCTGGCGTTGCCGCCCCGGCTATCGCAGTAAGCGACGCTGTTGCGTTGATTGATGTTGACAATGAGTTCCTTGATCACGCCGCCGACCGGGGTGCTGGGAAGAATCACGATCTGGCCCATGTCCATGGTCACGTCTTGGGGTTGGAACCCGGACTGGGTGATGTAGCAACTGGCAAACGCAGGCGCCGCCACGAGGGCGCCCGTGAGCACGGCCAGTGCGGCCAGCGCCTTGCGGCCACGGGAATGAATCATCGGCATGCTGCCTCCAGCGGGATGAAGCCGGTCTTGGACGCATCGGCGCCCGCCGGAACCTGGTAATCGACGGTGCAGCGCTGGTCGGCGCCGGCGCCCCACTCCACCTGCAGGCGGCCGTGATCCTGCTCGCTGCGCACATACAGGCGGCCACCCTGGCTGACCATGCCCACCGGCTGGCCCTGCTCGTCCTTGACCTGTGCGCCAAACGGCAGGGTGCGGCCATCGGGATTGCGCACCTGGATCAGCAGCGCGTTGCCCTTGCGGGTATCGAAGCGCAGGTAGCTGATGGCACCGGCAAACGGTGCAACCGACTGGCTGCTGCTTTCCAGCTCGACGTCATGCGCCATGCCCTGCGGATCCAGGGTCACGGTGTTCAGGCGGTACGGCGATACGTACGGCACCACGGCGTAGCCGCGACCATCGATGCGCAGGCCCGGTGCGTTGGTCACCTGCGCGTCGCGCGCGCCCGGCGCCTCGACCAGCACCATGGTATCGCCAAGCTGCGGAGTGAAGGTGACGCCGCCCGGATGCATGACCACGCTGCCGTTGGCGCCCACCGATGCCTGGCGGAAATCGCTGGAATGGCTGTAGGTCGCGTTCAACGCGGTGTAGCGGCTGCGGTACTCGGCGTTGCCGACCGCGGTGGTGTTGCCCTCGCGGGAATCGGACAGGGCCACGCCGTAGCTGAAGTTGTTGTCGACGCCGGCCGAACCGGTGATGCCCACGCGGCTGTTGTCGTAGCCACCACGGTCACGCGCGCCCAGGTCGGCGCTGAACGACACCGGATGGGTCCCTCGGCCCAGCGGAACGCTCATCGAGAACAGGTACTGGGTGTCGGCCCGGCCGAGGATGCCTTCTTCGGTGCGCAGTGCCGAGAAACCGTAGTTCACCGAGCGCCAGGCGTTGTTGTAGCCCACCTGGTACTGCTTGGAGGTGCCGGAACGGTCGTAGAAGTCACGCACCGAACCGGTGACGTACAGCGCACCGGCACGGCGGCCCAGCGGCTGGTTCAGGGTCAGCTGGAACTGGCTGCGCTGGCGGCCACGGGTGGTCGGGTCGATGCCGCGATCATCCGCGTCGCGTCCGTACAGAGCGTCCTGCAGGCTGTAGTAGCCTTCGGTCGAATAACGATAGGCGGCCAGGGTCAGGTTGGTCCCGGTTTCGCCGATCATGTTGCTGTAGCTCAGGCGCACGCTGGCGCCGGTGTGGTCGCCGTAGTGGTTGAACGACGTACGGGCATGGGTGACATCGGCCGCGAACGCACCGATCCGGGTGGACAGGCCAATGCCGTACAGCAGTGAAACGTAGCCTTCGCTCAGCGCGCTGCCGCCGTACAGGGTCAGCTGGTTGCCGATGCCGCGCTGGTAGGTACCCTGCGCCAGCCAGGGTTCATCGCGCAGCAGCTCGTTGCGGACCTGGCCGGCAGTCACCGAGTAGCGGGAGACGCCTTCGCGCAGCATCTGCGGCACCGAACCAAACGGCACCTTGAACTCGCGGCGGCGGCCATCGGCCTCGATCACGCTCACTTCCAGGTCACCGCCGTAACCGGTCGGGTACAGGTCGTCGATGACGAAGCTGCCCGGCGATACGGTGGAGGAATAGATCAGCTGCTGGTTCTGCCGGACTTCCACCCGGGCATTGGTCTCGGCGATGCCGCGCACTACCGGCGCGTAGCCGCGCAGCGAATCGGGCAGCATGCGGTCGTCACTGGCCAGGCTGGCACCCCGGTATCCGATCGACTCGAACAGTTCGCCGGTGGTGTAGGCCTCGCCCACAGTGAGCATGCCGCGGATCTTCGGGATGCCGCGCTGGGCGTAGGTGGCGATGCTCTGCCAGTGGCGGCCGTCGCCCTCGGTCCAGGTCAGGTTGGAATCGTGGCGGAACTGCCAGCCACCCAGGTTCAGGCCGGCATTCAGGCCCAGATAGGCGCTGCGGTTGCGCTGTCCGCCTTCGACGCGGCTGTCGCTGTCGATGGCATTGAAGCTGTAGCCGACGAAGCCGGCGTTGATGCCACGGTCCCACAGCGCGGGGTTGACGTAGCCACGCGCTTCGCGGCGCAGGAACACCTGCGGGATGCTCAGGTCGTAACGCAGGTTGCCGCTGTCATAGACGCCATAGGCATTGGCCATGCGCTGCTGCACCGGCACGCACGTGGAGGTATCGGTCGGCACCGACGGATCCTGCTGCAGCAGCACCGCCTCGCTGTCCACGCCCATTTCCTCGAGCATCGGCAGCGCCAGGCAGGCATCGACGCGCCCCTGTGCATCCGCCTTGAACTGCACGTCGCGGCGGCCCTGCCAGGCGCCATTGACGTAGACGTCCACGCGATAGGTGCCGGCGACCATCGGATTGCCGTTGCTGAAGGCCGCCAGATCGACCTGCTTGGCCTGGCCGGAGAGGAAGCTGGAGTTGAACTGCGCCGACTCCGGCGCACGCGCGGTCGCCGCCCCAGTCTGCGCCATCAGCGCCTGTTCGCCGAGATTGGCCGGGGCAGCCAGCGCCCATCCTGGGCAGGCCACGCCGGCAGCCAACAGGCAAAGCGCCTGATGGATCGACAATGTCAATCTGTTTCCGATCACACTGACATTCCTTCAATTCGCCGCACGGCGGCGGTGGCGGGATGCGCAGGCCCTGGCCAGCGCGGCGCGTTCAGCCCCCGGTGCTGTCGAGGCGGACCTTGTGCTCCACCCGACCGCCGTAATCGTTGATGGTGATGAAGCGCACCTCGGTGGTGCCCGCCGGTGCGGCGAACTCCAGGTTCTGCTTCGGTGCGACCATCGTTCCCTTGTCCTCGACCGCCTTTTCGCTGCTGCCGGTCACGGCATGCACTTCGGCCAGGGTCACGTGGAAGGGGCTCGGGTTCTCCACCCGCAGGCGGTCACCGCTGCGGGTCCAGCGCAGGGCTGCCGGTGCGTCGTTGGCGACGCCCTTCAGGCCCTGCGGCCGATAGAAAAGCTTCAGGCGCGAACGGAACGCGACCTGCAGGTAGTTCTGCTCACCGTTCTCGGCGTTGTCCGGCGACGGCGGCACGTCCAGCACGTTCAGCCAGAACACCGACTCGCGATCGGTCGGCAGCTGCGCGCCGGAGAAGATCAGGCGCAGCGCCTGGCTGCGGCCCGGCTCGACGCGGCTGATCGGCGGCGTCAGCACGAACGGGGCATCACTGGTGTCGGCCGTCTGGTTGGCGTCGCCACTGTCGATCCAGGCCTGCACCAGCGCGGGCGAGTCGCCCACGTTGTCGACCTGCACGGTGACTTCGCGCGACTGCGCCGGATAGATCACACGCGTGCCATTGACCACCACGCCTGCCATGGCTTCCTGGCAGAAGAGCAGCGTCGACGCTGCCAGCAGCAGCGCCCGGGGAAAGAGAGCTTTCATCGGAAGTACTACGCTCGAGGTGTGTGGCCAGGGGCCGCGGAGCGCTGGCCGGCGCGTACGCCGGCCAGTGCGGGTACGGCGATGATCAGTTGTAGATGATCGTGTACTTGACGCTGCTGGTGACGTCGCCCGGGGTGGCGGCGGCAGTGGCGTAGTACTCGGCGTAGTAGTTCAGGTTGGCGGTGCCGTCGGTGGCAACGGTCACCCACTGCGAGTTGTCCTGGGCCAGACCGGTGCCTGCGGCCTTCACCGGCAGGAACTGGTTGTTCGAGCCCAGCAGCTGCAGCTGCACGTTGCCGGCAGCGTTGGCCGAAGCCTGGTTGATCAGGCGGCCGCTGTTGAAGTCAACGGTCGAACCCGGCTCGAAGTAGGTGGCGACGTTGCCGGCGCTGCACTTGGTCAGGTTGATGGCGAACGGGGTACGGCCCGCGACGGCACCGGCGGTGGCCAGGGTGTTCTTGGACACGGTCGGCAGGGTAACGGCGAAGTCCTTGCCGCCCGGGGTCGAGATGGTGCAGGTCTTGTCGGTCACCTTGCCATTGAAGGTGATGGTGCCGTCGGCAGCGTTGGCGGCCAGCGGAGCAGCGGCCAGCATGAGAGCCGCGATGATGTTGATCTTGTGCATTGCTTTTACCTAACCCTACTGAAGAGATGGAAGTAGAGGAGGAAGCAAGGAGCACTGCCGGGCTTCAAGACCCATCCTTGCGTCTCACCTGTGGCCGGATTCGGACATACCTACCCCTGAATCCGTGACGCAAGTATATGCAGAACTGTGATGAAAGTCCCATTATTTTTCTGAACGATGATTTATTGACGCCCCAAATGTGACGTGATAGGCACTTTTGGCTTGGCGGCCGATGGGGAGTTGGCGCGGACCGGCAAAGGTGGGGGAACGACAGCAGATGACGTCTTCGACCCCGGTGGCGGGCGCGCCTGAAAGAGGCTGTTTTCAGGCGGCCAGCGCCTTATTTGATGCGCATCACTCTTTGTTGGTGATGGCCCTAGCAGATTCGGATTTTGCCTATTAAAGGCCGTCCGGAGCTGTCGCTAACTAGGACACACCGAACCAGAGAACGTGTCATGAGGACTTCCCTTCTGCTGTGCGTGGCCCTGATGTCCGTCAGTGCGCTGGCCCAGGCCAGCAGTGGCAGCATCCGGTTCAGCGGCCGCATCGCCGAGCCGGGTTGCACGACGGCCCTGTCCCAGGGCGAGCTGAGCCTGGCGGCCTGCCCGCCGTCGGCCAAGGGCTCGACGGTGGCGGTGACCGCGGTGGGCGACAGCCAGGCCGCGACGCTGCGCGATGGCAAGCGCCATGGCCAGCAGCTGGCCGTGTCGGCCAGCGCCATGCGCGTCGGCGACATCGCCTTCTCCGAGCGCTACCGCGTGGAAGCGCCGCAGCAGCAACCGCTGCGGGGCGCCTACCTGGTGGTGGTCGACTACCTTTAAGCCGGGTCCGGCAGTTCAAAGACCTGACGCAGGTAGGCCAGGTAGCCGGGGTCGTCGCACATGCTCTTGCCCGGCGAATCGCTGAGCTTGGCCACCGGCTGGCCGTTGCAGCGGACCATCTTGATGACGATGTTCAATGGCGTCGGGCCCAGATCGTTGGTCAGGTGGGTGCCGACGCCGAAGGCCACCTGGCAGCGACCGCGGAAATAGTCGTACAGGCGCATCACCTTGGCGATGTCGAGCCCATCGCTGAACACCAGCACCTTGCTGCGCGGATCGACCCGGCGCTGCTGGAAATGCGCCAGCATGCGGTCGCCCCAGTCGAACGGATCGCCCGAGTCATGGCGCACGCCGTCGAACAGCTTGCAGAAATACATGTCGAAGTCGCGCAGGAAGGCGTCCAGGCCGACCACGTCGGACAGCGCGATGCCCAGGTCACCGCGGTACTCGCGTGCCCATGACTCCAATGCCGCCACCTGCGAATCACGCAGCCGCGGCCCCAGCGCCTGGAATGCCTGCAGGTACTCGTGCGCCATCGTGCCGTGCGGGGTCATGCCGTACAGCCGGGCGAAATGCACGTTGCTGGTGCCGACCAGCTGCGGGCCGAGCGCATCGCGCAGCAGCGGCAGCAGGCGCGCATGCCAGTCGCGCGAGTAGCGACGGCGGCTGCCATAGTCGGCGATGCGGCATTGCTCGAAGCCGGGGGTGTCGCGCAGCAGCGCGGCCTTGGCCTGCAGGCGGCGCTCGCCCTCGGCGAAGTCGGGCGTGGTGGTGTTGCGGAACCAGACTTCGTTGATGATGGCCAGCAGCGGCACTTCAAACAGGATCGTATGCAGCCAGGGCCCGGTGATGTCCAGTTCGATCTCGCCGGGCACCCGGGTCGAGGCACGCAGCTGGATGTACTTGCGGTCCAGGTGGAACAGGCCGAGGAAATCGGCGAAATCGGGCTTCACGAAGCGCAGGCCACGCATGTAATCCAGCTCGGCGTCGCTGAAGCGCAGGCTGCACAGGTGGTCGATCTCTTCATCGATCTGGTCGATGAAGCGGGCCAGGTCGATGCCGGGCGTGCGGCATTTGAACCGGTACTGCACCTGGGCGCCGGGGTGCTGGTGCAGCACCGCCTGCATCATGGTGAACTTGTACAGATCGGTGTCGAGCAGGGACTGGATGATAGGCATGAGGCGGATTATGCGCCCGGCGGGGTGAACCGGGGGGCCCGCCCATGCGCGCCGCCGCCGGACACGCTCGACACTACAGGGATCTGCGCAGCAGTCTCGGCACCAGCAGCAGCGCGTGCGCCCAGATCGCCCCCCAGACCGCCACCTGCACCAGCAACGAGCGCTGTGGCGCCTCGAACCTGCGGAAGTAACGCCACAATCCGCGGTGCTTGTGCCACTCGACGAAGAAGGGCCGCGAACGGCTGGACACGCCGCGCACATGGGTGACCTGCAGGTCGTTGGCGATCGCCACCACCGCGCCCGCCTCGCGCGCGCGCCGGCACAGGTCCAGGTCCTCGGCGTGCAACCGGTAACCGGCGTCCCAGCCACCGAGACGATCAAACAGCGTCCGCGGCATCAGCAGCAGCGCGCCGGACAGCGCCGGCACCGGCTGCAGCGTCTTTGCCGGATCGCGCGGAATCGCCAGTTTCGAGCCGCTGCCCGGCGAGCGCAGCATGGCCAGGAAATCCGGATCACGGCGGCGCACCGCCTCATCGGCATGGCCGTGCTCATCCACCTGCTCGACCCCGAGCAGGCAGTCACCGAGCACGTGCGCGCGGTCGCGCAGCCTGGCCAGGGTTTCCGGCTCGACCATCAGGTCCGGGTTGATGAACGCCAGCCATGGGCTGTGCGAATCGGCCGCGCCCTGATTGTTGGCGGCGGCGAAGCCCGGATTGTCCGGGTTGCCGATGAAGCGCACGCGCGGGTCGTGGCTGGCGTGCCGCTGCACGATATCCAGCGTGCCATCCACCGAACCGTTGTCGATCACCCGGATTTCCGCCACATCCTGCGACTGGCGCAGCCGCGACAGGCAGGCATCGATGGTGCTGCCGCTCTGGTAGGTAACGACGATGGCGGCAATGGCGGCATTCAAGCGGTTGGCTCCGACGCGGACGGGACGAACAGATCGCCCTGTTCGCGCGGCATTATCGCCTGCTGCATCCGCTGCTGCAGGTCCGCGCGCAGTTCGTGCAGCGGATCGTGCATCAGGAAGTCGGCCAGGCGTGGCACCCAGCCAGGCCACCGCGCGGCCAACGCCTCCAGATCGCCATCGCGGCTGACCGCTTCGCCGGCGCGGCTGACGAACGCGTTCTCGCACAGCACGTTGCGCCAGCCCAGGCCCGCCATGCGCAGGCTCAGATCGACCAGCGCAGCGTTCCAGCCGGCGTAGCTTTCCACGTCCAGTCCGCCGGCACGGCGACGTGCATTGCCGCGCACCAGTACCGCATGCGTGACCGCCGATGGCAGCTCCGGGTGCAGGGTCGGCAGTGCGGCGCAGGTCTGCGCCAGCAGCGCAGTATCGGTGGGCTCGGCATTGATCTCGCCCAGCCGGGGCCAGGCCGCGGTCTCGCCTGCATTGCACCAGGGCGTGGCGGTGGCAATGGCCGCATCGCGGGCGAAGGCGTCCTGCAGCTGCTGCAGCCATCCCGGCGCCGGTACGCTGTCCGGTGCCAGCACGGCCACATCGAGCCCCTCGCAGGCACGCAGCATTTCATCCAGATGGGCCACCTCGCCCAGCGGCCGGGCGCGGCGGGTGTACTCGGCCTGCAGTGGCGTGTTCGCCAGCCAGTGCTCGACGACCGCCTGAGCGCGTGGTCCGGTCTGGGCATCGTCGGCCAACCAGACCGCGGTACCCGGTGCCGTACCGGCATCAAGTGCGGCCAGACACCGGTCCAGCGCCGCATCGTCCACGCACAGCGGCAACAACACGATCGCCCCCATCCCGCCTCCGTGGTTGTCGGTGGCCACAGCGTAGCACCGGGAGGGTGTTGGCCGGGTTGCACCCGGCACGTGCAGAGGCCGGAGCCGAAGCGGGGTTCATGGAAACGGCGGTTGTCGCCCCGCCGTAACCCCCTACTTCTTTGCGCGCGGCTGGTTCAGCGGCTCCATCGCCCGGAAACGCTCGCTGTACTCGTCGGTCAACGTGCGCGCTTCCTGCGCATTGCGAACGATGCTGGGCGTCAGCAGCACGATCACCTCCGAACGACGGCTGGTGCGGCTCTTCTGCCCGAACAGTGCGCCGATCACCGGAATCCGGCTCAGGCCGGGAATGCCGCTGCTGCCGTCGGTGGCCGAGTCGGTGATGAGACCGGCCAGCATGATGGTGTCGCCGCTCTGTACGGCGGCCTCGGTAGCCAGCTTCTTGGTGGAAATGCGCGGGTTGCAGTTGCGCTCCTGCGGATTGCAGTTCTCCGGCACATCCGACGCGCTGCTGACTTCCTGCACGATGTCCAGGAACACCGTGCCGTCGCGGGTCACGCGCGGGCGCACCTTCAGGATCACGCCGGTATCGATGTACTGCACCGAGCTGTAGCTGCTGGTGCCGACGCCGGTGTTCACCGTGGTGGTGCTGATCGGCACCTTGTCACCCACGTTGAGCGTGGCCTCGGCGTTGTTGCGCACGAACACCGACGGGGTCTGCAGCAGTCGCACATCGGTGACCTTGTCCAGCGCGCTCACCACCGCTGCACCATTGTGGCCGGTGAACGCCCAACCCAGGCCTTCGCCGCCGGTCGCAGCACCGGCGAAGCTGCTCCAGGAGCCACCCGCCGCGGCCGGCAAGGTCACACCGCTCAAGGCTCCGGTCAGTGCACGCCCGGCCACGGCGTTGTCGAAGAACCAGTTCACGCCGTACTTCAGGTCGCCATCCAGAGCGACCTCGGCCACCTGGGCTTCGATATGTACCTGCAGTGGCATCACGTCCAGCTTCTCGATCACCTCGCGGATCGAGCGCCAGGCCTGCGGCGTCGCGCGCACCAGCAGCGTATTGGTTTCCTCCACCGCCGACACGCCGACCCGGTCGCCTTCCACTTCCAGGCTGACGCTGACGTTGCCGGACTGGCGCTGCGGCAGGTTCAAGCTGCCATTACCGCCACTGGAACTGCTCCCCGGGGTCGAGCCGAAGCTGCTGCTGTTGTTGCTGTCGATGCCACGGTCGCTGTCGCTGTCCAGCTGCGACGGAATGGCACCCGGGGCCAGCGATGCAGGGCTCGAGCCGCCCCGCTTGCCGCTGCTGGCGAACGCCTCGCTGAGCCGCTCGGCAAGATCGCGCGCCTTGATGTAGCGCAGCTCATGGGAGAACAGGCGAGCACTGCCACCGGCCGTATCGATGCGGTCCAGCCATTGCTGGATCTGGTCCAGGTAGCGCACCTGCGGGGTGATCACCAGGACCGCGTTGGCGTTTTCCAGCGGCAGGAAGCGGAACATGCCGGCGCTGGGCGTCTTGCTTTCCTCGCCGAACACCTTCTCCAGGTCGCTGGCAACCTGCTCGGCCTTGCCGGACGTGATCGGGAACACGCCCACCGACATGCCCGACAGCCAGTCCACATCGAAGATCTCGACCGTGCGCAGGTAGTTCTCCAGCTCGGCACGGGTGCCGCCGAGGGTGATCACGTTGCGGCCGCTGTCGACGTTGACGATGGCGTTGGGCCGCGCGTACGGCTCCAGCACCTTCTTCATCTCGGTGGCGGAGATGAACTGCAGCGGCACCACCCGGACCTCGAAACCGCGCGCGCTGGAGGCCGGTGCGGTGCTCGGCGCGACAGTGCCGGCCAGCGCCTGGTCGGCGGCAACGATGTTGTAGCGCCCGCCGCTGTACACCATGCGCGCGTTGTTCCAGCCCAGCACCATCTCCAGCAGGTTCAGCGCCTGTGCCGGCGAGACCGGCTTGGGCGTGGCCAACGTGACCGTGCCCTGCACCCCCGGCGCGATCACATAGTTCTGGCCCAGCATGTCACCGAGGATCGCCTTGACCACGGCATGCAGCGATTCGCCCTCGAAGTTGAACGTGGCGCTGCCGGTGCCGGCCGCATGCAATGCCGGCGACGGTGCGCGCGCGGCCTCGCGGTTGATCATCGTGCCGGTGCCACGGCGGATGACCGCCTGCGGTGCCCCCTGGCTGTCGGCCGCCGCATCGGCCTGGACGTCCGCTGCGGCCTGGCCGGCGCTGGCCGCAGGTTGCAGGGCGCCCTTGCGCTGCACATGGGGGCTGGAGACGGTACTGCAGCCCACCAGCAGCGCGAGCACGAAGGACCAAGGAAGAAAACGCAGGCTCATGCTCTCACTCTACCGGTTGGCGCCATTGCCCGAAGGCGGCGGCGACTGTTGTTGCTGTTGTTGTTGCAGCTGGCGGCGGCGGGCCTGGATGCGCTCGCGGATGGCCTGCATCTGCGCTTCGCTGGGCCCGTTGCTGTTGGCCGGCGGCGGGGGGGCGGCAGCAGACGCCGGCGCGGGTGTGGCGTCCGCTGCACGCTGCGGTGCGGTCGCCGCCTGTGCCGGCGCGGCCTGCGCCGGCAGCGGCACTACCGGCGGTGGCACCGGCACTCCCGGTGCGGGTGCACCGGTACTGCCGCGCAGAACCGTCGGTGGCTCCCCGCCCTGCCCGTTGAATACGGCAAGTTCCAGCACCTGGCTGCCGCCCGGGCCGATCACCGTCGCCTGGCGGGGTTGCAGCGCGACCAGCTGCCAACCGTCGACCGCGTCACCGTTGAGGCGCAGGCGCAGCGAGCGGTTCTGCTCCGTACTGAACGTGGCCAGGCCGAAGTCGTCCGTGAGCAGCACACCGGTCAGGCGCAAAGCGGCGCTGGCGCTGGGTTCACTGCCGCCCAGCAGGTAAGGGCGCGGCCTGCGGTCTTCGGCGAACAGCGGACGCGCGGCGATGGCGCTGTAGCTGTCCGCACTGGCCATCCGTTCCGGAGCGAACGCCGGCAGCACCGGCAGTGCTGCTGCGGGGTCGGCGTCGGCCCCGCCGGCCGGCAGGCGACTGCCCAGTCCGAAACCGGTGGCCAGCCATACCGCCGCGGACCAGCCGGCCAGGGCCAGCAGGAAAGCGGTGCGCAGGCTGAGGGGCTCACGTTTCATCGGCGACCTCCTCTCCCTCGGCGGCCGCCGGTGGCGGCGGCTCGACCGGGGCCGGGGCGGCCGCGGCGGGCTCCGCTGCGGGAGGTACTGCCGCAGCGCCACTGGCGGCACCGGGCAACAGGTAGCCGGCCAGTTCGAAGGAGACGTCCAGGCCCAGCCCGGATTCGTTCGGCGACTGCTGGAAGCGCTGCGCGATGAGATTGAGGTTGTCCACGAACAACCGCGGGCTGCCGGTTTCCAGGCTGTGCAGCACGGTCGCCAGTTCCGCCACGCCGCAGCGCAGGCGTACCTGCATGGCGACACGGACGAACTCGGCATCACGGCGATTGTCGGTCAGCGGCGTGCGATTGCTGATGGTGCAGCTGCGGTTGCCGGGGCTTGCAGTGGCCACCGCATCCTGCAGGCGCGCGCCGAGCGCGGCGGCCGCGGCTTCGGCAGTGGCCTCCTGCAGGAAGCCGGGTTGCCGTTGCAAGGCTTCACGGGTGGCGCGCAGCCGCTGTTCGATCTGGGGCTGCTGCTGCAGCTGCGCCTGCACGCGCTGCTGGCGCTCGCGCAGGGCCGCGACATCGGCATCGATCTCGCGCAGCGGCTGGGTGAACCAAGGGTGCACCAGCAACAGGTAAGCCAGGCCCAGCACCGCCAGCAGCAGCGCCAGCGCCAGCCAGCGGTCACGGCGTGCGCTTGGCATCGGCCGCCTCCGGAGTCGCTGCTGTCGGCGTTGCCGGTGCCGCCGCGGGCAACGGCTGAAGTTCGGCAGTCATGGTGAAGCGGTCCCGGCCGCTGCCGGCGCCGTCCGCCTGCAGCACACCGGTCAGGTTGACCTTGCGCCATTGCGGAGCATCCTGCAGCAGCTGCACCAGCTGCGAGGCTTCGCGGCTGAGCCCGATCAGCTGCAGACCGTTGTTCTCGATGGCCAGCTTCTCCAGATAGGTTCCTTCAGGCAGACGGCGGGTCAGCTCGTTCCAGATTTCCACCGTGCCGGCATGCTGGCGGCGCTGCGACTCCAGGAAGGCCGCGCCGTCGATCAGTGCCTGCAGCTGGGCGCGTTCACTGGCTACACCCCGGGCACTGCGCGCGCTGCGTTCTACGTCCGCACGCAGTGCGTCGGCGGCGGCGCGGCGGTTGTCCAGCAGCTGCAGTCCAGCCAGTACCAGCATCACCAGCGCGGCCAGGGCCAGCAGCAGGTTCCAGCGCCGCATCGGATCGGGCCGCGACTGGCGCTGGGCCGGCGGCAACAGGTTGACCTGCAGCGTGCCAGCCTGCGCATCGATCGCGTCGACGCCGGCCAGGGCGTCGCCCCATTCGCCCACGCTGGCACGCCAGGCCTCCATCTGGCGCAGCGGCCAGGCCACCAGTTCGACCTGCAGCTGGCCTTCCCCTGCCGCGCCCAGTTCACGCACGTCATAGCTGACCTGGCTGGCCTCGAACGGGGTCTGCCGGTCGATCTCATAACCGACCACCGCGTGCAGCCGGTCGCCGGCCGCGGCCGGCAGCCGCAGGGTGCGCCGCAGGACCCGCTCCACCGGCAGCAGCCAGAATCGCGGCAGGCTGCGCAGGCGCGGCTCCAGCACGCGATCCAGTACGGCCGGAGACGAGGGCCACGGCAGGGTGACCACAGCCTCGCGGCGCTCGCCCGCTTCGCGCCAGACCTGCAGCTGGTCACCCTCGCGCTGCAGCAGCAACTGTGCCTGGGCCCAGCCCAGCGCCCATTGCCAGCGCGCCGGCACCCACGCCAGCAACGAGTGCCGCCACCAGCGCAGGAAACGGCCGGCGCCAGGACCGATCTGGCCCTGCACCTGCCGCAGACTGTCCTGCCAAGCCGTCATCTTGCCGTCATTCCCTGCTCCCAGCGAAGCACTGTGTAGGACCGCCCGGGAATCCCCCCGGAGCCATTGCGAACCACTGCCTGCAACACCGACCTGCGTCCACTGCCGTCGATGACACGGGACTCGATACTATAGGTGCCGCTGCTGCTGGCAAGCGCTGAAGATCCATCCGCCGGATCGCCGTCACGCTCCGGCGGCTTCCGCTGCGCCAGCACGAGGTCGGCATCCAGGCCCAGCGCGGTCAGCACGGGAGCGCTGGCGAATCGCGGATCCGGTCGCGCCTGGCGGCTGTAGAGGGTCAGGTGCGGCAGCATCTTCCGGTACAGCGGCCCGTTCATGCCCAGCACCCGCTGCAGTTCGCCCAGCGTCTCGAAGCGCTTGTTGCGTGGCCCATACGGCAGCCCGGCCGCAGCGTAATCCTGTGCCTCGGCACCGCCGCCGGGCTGCAGCAGGCTGTCCTCGTCACGCCAGTCGACGATCGCGCCGGCCAGCTGGCGCGCGTTGTCCACCGGTTCGCCAAGTGCCTGCAGAAATGCGGTCAGCAGCGCCACGTCGGCCAGGTTCAGGTTGATCTTGCCGTTCTCGTCCAGCACCTGGATCTCGATGCGGGCACCGTCGAACTGCCAGCGATAGGTGCGACCATCGGCCTGCCACGGCGCGCGCAGCGGATCCGGTGACAGCCGCATCAGTGCGTACTCAAGTCCCGCACGGGCACGCTCCTGGCCACGTGCATCGTCGTCGAGCACGCGCTCCTGCAGATGCTCGACGCGGGCGCTGAGCGCGAACGCGCCGACCAGTGCGGTCATCAGCGCGATCAACCACAGCACCAGCACCAGTGCGGCCCCGCGCGACCGCATCAACGCCCCCCTCCACCGCCGCCCAGGCGGGGGGCCACCACCAGGGGCGGCCATGCGGCACCGCGGACCGGCACGATCCGCAGTTCCACCAGCAGAGGCAGGCGACGGGTGTCTTCCCAGCGCGGCAGCCACTCGGTCATCTGCCCGCTGCCGGCATCGATGCCGCGATAGCGCATCTCCACCGCTTGCAGGCCATCCACCAGCACCTCGGGCGGGCGTGGTGGCGTTTCGGCGATGCGCTCGCCCTCCTGCAGCAGGACCAGGTCCAGCAGCAGACGCTGCTGGCCGGCCTTGCCATCCACCTGCAGCGCATGCAGATAGGGCCCGCCGCGTCCGAGGTAGCCTGGCAGATCAGCGACGAACAGCATCCGTTGCTCTTCGCCCTGGAAGAACACCGGCTCGCGGGTCGGGTCTGGCACTTCCAGCGGGCTGCGCATCGCCCCGGCCAGCTGTCGCCGCAGCAGGGCCTGCACCGCGCGCATCCGCTCGCTTTCGGCGGCGATCTGTTCACCCCGCTGGCTGACCGCCATCGCCGAGCGCACGCTGGCGAACGCCAGCGCCAGGCCACCGGCAAGCAGCACGGTCGCCAGCATCACCTCAACCAGAGTGAATCCCGCAGCGCTCCGCTTCATCGCGCGCGCTCCAGGTCCGGCGGCAGCAGGCGCAGGCTGCGCCAGCGCAGCTGTTCGCGCTCGCCATCGCCCCACCGCACCTGCAACTGCAGTTCGGCCAGCCACGGGGCACCCGGCGACTGCGTGGCCGCGGCGTTGCCGGCGCGTGGCTCGGTCCAGGGCTGCACCTGCAGCTCCCAGCGATAGCGCCCGTTTTCCCAGTCGCCCTGCTGCTGCCCCACCTGCAGCGGCGCATCCACGCCCGCCGCAGCCAGCAGCGATTGCGCATGCAGGACGGCGCGCGTGCGCAGTTCGGCCTCGCGCACCTGCCTGGCACCGCCGGACAGGCTGCCCAACAGCAGGGTCAGCGCCAGCCCGAGCAGAGCGAAGGCCACGATCACCTCCAGCAGCGTGAAACCGCGCGCGCGCCGCATCACTGCGCCTGCCATGGGCCGGAGCGGACTTCACCGGTCAACCAGCCGACATCGATGCGCCATTCAGCGGCATCACGCTGCAGGCGGATGCGGCCGCCACTGGAACCGCCATCGGGATGGAACTCGATCACACCCTGCCCCGGCGCAGTGGCCAGCTGCGCCGCACCTTCGAAACGCACCGTCAACTGTGCCGGCAGTTCACCCTGGCGCTGGTTCGCCCCCTGCCAGCGATGCCGTGCCGGCTCGATCACGAACCGCTGCGGTTCGCCGCGCGCGATCGCCTGTGCACGCACCATGCGCAGCTGGTTGGCGATGTCCTTGCCGGCGCTGCGCAGCTGCATGCCGGCGAAGCCACGCGACAGTCCCGCCGCAGTGATCAGGCCGATGGCCGCGATCAGCGCGATCACCAGCAGCATCTCCAGCAGCGACAGCCCCGCCGGGCGCCTGCCGTGCAGGCGCGGTCGGGGCAACCGGCGCGGCAGGAAATACGTCATGCGGGATTACGGCTGGTAGCGGATGTCGGCATCGACGCTGCTGCCACCGGCCTTGCCGTCCTTGCCCAGGCTGATCAGCTCGTACGGCTGGCCTTCGCCGGGTGCGCGGTACTCCAGCGCGTGCCCCCACGGATCGTTGAGGTCGGCCGGCTTGGCGTACGGGCCGAGCCAACCGCCAACGCCGGCCGGTGCGGTCACCAGATCGGTGAGCGCGCCCGGCAGCTTGCCGGTATCGATCTGGTAGTTGTCGATCTTGGATGCCACGGTCTGCACCTGCGCCTTGGCGATGTTGGCCTTGCCCCGGTCGGCACCGCCCAGCACGCGGCTGGCCACCAGGGTCAGCACCGCGCCGATCAACACGATGACGATGATGATCTCCAGCAGGCTCATGCCCGACTGGTGCCGCGCGGCGGTGAAGGACAGGCGGATGGGTCGACGGTTAGCGATCATGATCGGTCCTTTCGGTTGCGTTGGGTCGAAGTGCGGAAGAGTCCATCGTCAACCGATGGCATTGGTCAGGTCGTACAGCGGGACCAGCACGGCGACGATGACCGCACCGACCACCGAAGCCAGCACCAGGGTGATCGCCGGGACCATCGCCGCCAGCAGGCGATCGATGCGCCGGGCGCTGTCCTGCTCGAAGGTATCCGCCGCCTTCAGCAGCATGGTGTCCAGCGCGCCGGATTCCTCGCCGACCTGGATCATCTGCAGGGCAAGCCGCGGAAAGCGCTTGCCGCGCGACAGTGCCAGCGACAGGCCCGCACCGTTCTTGACCTCGTCGGCGGCGGTATCCACGTCGGCTGCCAGCGCGCGGTTGCCCAGTACGTTGCGGGCGATGCCCAGCGCACCCAGCAGCGGCACACCGTTACGCAGCAGCGTCCCCAGCGTGCGCGCCAGCCGTGCGGTTTCCAGCTCGCCGAGCAGGCGGCCGATGCTGCGCCGTTGCAGCAGCCAGCCGTCGAGGGCCAGCCGGAAGGCCGGCTGCCGCAGCTTGCGCTCGAACAGCAGGGCCAGCACGCCCGGTACCACCAGCAGCAGGATCCACCAGTCGCGCACGAACAGGCCCAGCTGCAGCACGGCATTGGTGAACCACGGCAGCGCCACGTCCAGGCTCTCGTACATCTGCGCGAACTGCGGCACGACGTAACCCAGCAGGAACAGCAGCGCGCCGCCCACCACCACCAGCAGGATGGCCGGGTAGACCAGCGCATTGATCACCTTGCCCTGCAGCGCACGCGCACGCTCAAGGTAATCGGCCAGCCGCTGCAGGGTCTCGTGCAGGCTGCCGCCGGCCTCGCCGGCACGCACCATGTTCACGTACAGGCGCGAGAACAGGCCATGCTGGCGCTCCAGCGCGGTCGACAGCGGCGCACCACCGCGCACCACGTCGCGGATGTCGGTGATCGCACGACGCGAGCGCTCGTCCTCGGGCAGGCCCAGCAGGATCGACAGCGCGCGATCCAGCGGTTGGCCGGCGCCGAGCAGGGTCGCCAGCTGCTGGGTGAACTGCAGCAGCGCCGGGCCCTGCAGCGGGCGCTGGTGGAACAGATTGCGCCAGCTGCCCCCGCCGATGGACCCCGCATCGGCCAGCTGGGTTTCCATCGGCAGATGCCCCTGGTCCTGCAGGCGCGCGATCAGGTCGGCCTCGCTGGCCGCTTCCATCTGCCCGTCGAAGATCTCGCCATGCGGATTGAGGGCCTTGTAGCGGTAGTTCGCCATGTCAGCCCCGGGCTCCGGCGCGCATCAGCTCTCCTCCGTCACACGCAGGACTTCCTCAATGGTCGTCTGCCCGGCAAGGGCCTTGGCCAGGCCATCCTCGTACATGGTGCGCATGCCGCCTTCGCGCGCGATGCGCTCCAGCTCGCCCATGCCATCGCGGCGCATCACCGCGCGCCGCAGCGCGTCGTTCATCACCAGGAATTCCATGATGGTGGTGCGGCCCAGGTAGCCGGTCGGTGCCAGTGCCGAGGGGCGCGGCCGGTACAGGTGAATCGCCCCCTCCGGCTGCAGGCGGCGCAGCTCGAAACGATCGATCTCTTCCGGCGACGCCGGGTAGCGCTCGGCGTGGGTCGGCTCCAGACGGCGCACCAGACGCTGCGCGAGGATGCCGTTGATGGTGGAGGTCAGCAGATAGTCTTCCACACCCATGTCGAGCAGCCGGGTGATGCCACCGGCGGCATTGTTGGTGTGCAGGGTGGACAGCACCAGATGGCCGGTGAGCGCCGACTGGATCGCGATGCGCGCGGTCTCCAGATCGCGCATTTCGCCGATCATGATGATGTCCGGATCCTGGCGCACGATGCTGCGCAGCGCATTGGCGAAGTCCAGGCCGATCTGCGGCTTGGCCTGGATCTGGTTGATGCCTTCGATCTGGTACTCGACCGGGTCCTCGACCGTGATGATCTTGACGTCGGCGGTATTGAGCTGGCTCAACGCGGTGTACAGTGTCGTGGTCTTGCCCGAACCGGTCGGGCCGGTCACCAGCAGGATGCCGTGCGGCTGCTCCAGGACCTTGCGGAACTGCGGCAGGAATGCATCGGTGAAGCCAAGCCGATGGAAATCGAACACCACGGTTTCGCGGTCAAGCAGGCGCATCACCACGCTCTCGCCGTGTGCGGTCGGCACCGTGCTGACGCGAAGGTCCAGCTCCTTGCCCTGCACGCGCAGCATGATGCGGCCGTCCTGCGGCAGGCGGCGCTCGGCGATGTTGAGCCGGGCCATGATCTTGATGCGGCTGATGACCGCGGCGGTCAGGTTGGCGGGCGGGCTCTCGCCCTCCACCAGCACGCCGTCGACGCGGTAACGGACCTTCAGCCGGCTTTCGAAGGGCTCGACATGGATGTCCGAGGCACGCAGTTCCACCGCGCGCTGGATCACCAGGTTGACCAGGCGGATCACCGGCGCTTCCGAGGCCAGGTCACGCAGATGCTCGATGTCGTCCACCGCGCCGCCTTCACCATCGGCGGTTTCCACGATCGCCCCCATGGCGCTGCGGCCCTGGCCGAACCAGCGCTCGACCAGATCGTCGATCTCCGCCCGCATGCCCAGCACCGGCGTGACCGGCACGCCCAGGGCCAGCTGCACGGCCTGCTGCGGGTAGACATCGTGGGCATCGGCCAACCACAGCCGTACGCCGTGTTCATCCAGCGCCAGCGGGCAGACGTGGAACTGCTTGAGGAAGCGCAGCGACAGCGGCAGGCCTTCGGCGAGGGACTGCGGCGGCGTCTCGGGCACCTGCTTGCCTTCCAGCAGTGGCAGGCCCAGCACATCCGCGCTGGCCTGCGCCTGGTCCCGCTCGGACACCAGTCCCAGGCGCACCAGCAGGCCGAGCAGGCTGCCGCCGGCCTCGGCATGCAGCGGCCGCGCCCGGGCCAGGTCTCCTTCCTTGAGCCGCCCACGCGCCAGCAGCGCATCCAGGATGCGGCTCTCGGCGTCGTCGGCAGTGGTTGCAGCGAGCGCGTTCACGTGACTCTCCTGTCGATCGGCCCGACTTTAGCAGTTAAGCCGTGGTTTCCGCCGCCATCGCGCCGCCTTTCGAAAAATGACAACGCCCGCCACCACGGGGTGACGGGCGTCGCCAGTTCATCTACGACAGTGTGATGGCATTACTGCGTGGCGAGGATGGTCACCCCGCTGTAGGCGGCTTCACCCACCACCTTGACGTAGTACGTGCCGGCCACCGGCTTGTTGACGCGCACGGTTTCGGCGTTGCCCGCACGCGTGGACTTGGCGTCGTTGTCGCTCGCGCTGGGCTCGCGGCCCTGGGCCAGGTACACCGACACGTTGCCACTGCCACCGTAGGTGATCACGCTCAGCGATTTGCCCGCCACCGCTTCGAAGCTGTACAGGGCACTGCCGCCGGTCGCACCGGACAGGCCGCCGACAGCGACCTTGTTGGTCAGCGGTGTGGCTACCGGGCCGCAGTCCTCGGTGCACGGTTCCTCCAGCGCCTTGGCCAGTGCGGCCTTGGCGTCGACGATGCCGGTACCGATCGGGGTCGCCGACGGGATGGCCACCGGGAACGGGCGTGCGGTTTCCTTGAGCAGGGTACGCATGGCTGCCGGAGCCAGCGGCTCCTTGCCATCGGCGATCAACGCGCTCTGCACCAGTGCCGCCACCGCCGCGACGTGCGGCGAGGCCATCGAGGTACCGCCCATGCCCATGTAGCTGTAGCTGCCCGAATCCGGCGTGGTCGCCGCGTCGGAACCTGCCTGCCAGACATAGCCACCCGGATTCCCGTCCACGCTGCCACCACCACCGGGGCCGGAAAGATCGACGCGGGTGCCGTAGTTGGAGTAGTAGGTGATGCCGCCGGTGATGCGGGTGGCCCCCACCGTCACCACACCAGCGCAGCTGGCAGGACGGTAATTGGACGCGTTGTCGGTCTCGTTGCCGGCGGCCACCACGACCGTGGTGCCGCGCGAGATCGCGCCATTGATCGCATCCTGGTAGGTGCCATCGCAGCTGCCGCTGCCACCCAGGCTCATGTTGATGACTTCGGCCGGGTTGGTATTGGCCGGAATGCCGGTCACGGTGCCACCGGAGGCCCAGGTGATGGCGTCGGCGATGTCGGAGAGGTAGCCGCCACACTTGCCGAGTACGCGTACCGGCAGCACCTTGGCCTTGTGCGCGACGCCGGCCATGCCGACACCGTTGTTGGTCTGCTCGGCCACGGTGCCGGCGACGTGCGTGCCGTGCCAGGAGCTGTCTTCAGCCAGCGAACCGGTGTAGCACTCGTTGTCGTTCTCGACCCAGTCGCCATAGTCCTGTGCGCCCGGTACACGGTCGTCGGTAGCGCGACGTGAGGTCTCGGCATCGCTGATGAAGTCGTAGCCCTCCAGCAGGTTGCCGACCAGATCCGGGTGCTGCGGCAGGATGCCGGTGTCGAGCACCGCCACCACCACGCCTTCGCCCTGCGAAACATCCCAGGCCGCCGGCGCGTTGATGCCGCCGGTCGCGTTGTGCAGGTGCCACTGGTACTGCTGGTAGTACTGGTCGTTCGGCACCAGCGCCGGCTGCACATCGCCCGCACGCAGTTCGCTGCGGCGCAGCTTCACGTCGGCCTCGGCGTACTGCACCGCCGGATCAGCCTTCAGCTCCTTCAGCACGCGCTGCAGTTCAGCCGGGGCCAGACGGCCCTGCAGGCGGATCACATCGGCGCCGACGCCGAGCTTGCGCACGACCTGCGGGCCCAGGGTACTGGCGCGCGCAGTGCCGCCGGACAGGCTGGCGCGGGTCAGCGCCGACTGCACCGTGGACAGCTTGGCCGAACGATCCAGCGCAGCGGCCGTGCCGGCGCGGTACTTGACGATGATGCGGTCGGTGCCCGGCTGTGCGGTGCGCGCCTGGCGTGCCGGTTCCTGCGTCGGCAACCCGGCGGCATGGACGGCACCGACCGCGGTCATCGACAGCACGGCGGCGGCAAGCACGTTGATGCGAAGGTTCTGCTTCTTGATCACGTCGAAATTCCTCTTCTGGGTCATGGATCGAACCAACACTGCGGCCATCATTCCTTGACGACTCCCGGCCGGCCCAGCCGGGATTGCCGTGACCTCCCCCCAGGCCCTCGTTGCGGGTGTGGCGCCGGCGTGGGTGGCCGCCGGCGCGATGGAGTGGCTTACCAGCCGAAGCCGGCACCAACGCCGACCGAGCTGTCGTCGCTGCTGAAGGCTCCGCCGAAGGTGACCGTGGCGCGGTCGCTGATTGCACGCTGGTAACCCAGCGACAACGCCGACTCGCCGCCCTGGAAGCCGACACCGACGCCGACCCGGTTCTGGGTACGGATGCCGGCGGCGCTGGTGGCCATGTTGAGCATCGCCGCGCTCATCGCGCCCTGACGATCGATGCGACGGTCCATATGACGCAGGCGGCCATCGACTTCGCCCTTGAACACATCGAAGCTGTCGGTCACGGCCTTCACCTGGCCATCGGTGTAGCTGTTGGCCGTGGCGACACCACGGTCCAGCTGACCCTTGTTGACCGCGTCGGTGGCAGCGCTGCCGGCCGCGACATTGGTGACCTGGCGCTCGTTGCCTTCGCTGCCGACAGAGACGGTGTTGGCACGATCGGCAACCGAGCCCTGGCCCAGCGCCACGGCGTTGGCGGCCGTCGCACTGGCCCCCTGGCCGATGGCCGTGGACGACGCGCCGCTGGCAACGGCGCCCTCTCCCACGGTAACCGCGTTGAAACCCGCTGCCGGTGTGACGACCGGGATGCCCGAGCCCGCTGCGGCGGCGGTCGGCGCGCCCTGTACCCGGGCAGTGCTGGCAGTGGCCACGGTGGGGACAGCATCGGCGCTGGCCGTCTCCGCGGCCAGGCTGCCGGCGCCCCCCTCCAGCGGCGTGCTGGTCGAACGCAGGCTGGCGGTGCGGGAGCGGTTCGCCCCCCCGGTGCGCTGGTCGATCTCGCTGACCTTGCGGTCCAGTGCGCCGAGCGCATCGCCGACATTGCTGTAGCTGGCGCCCTGGATCACGTAGTTCGGCGCGACGAACACACCCTGCATGCCGACACTGGCGCCACCGCCGAGGAAGCTGGCGGCATCGCTGAGCGACTGGAACAGCTGGCCGCCATTGATCGCCTGGCGACTGCCTGCGGCGATGCTGCCGGCGCCGACATTGTCGATCGTGGTGCCCTCGATGCCGGCCAGGGTCAGCCGGTCGCGGCTGGCGTCGTCATAACCGACCGCATTGGCAGTGGACGTTTCCACGGTCGCGATACGCGAATCGAAATCGCCGACCCGGGTTTCCACCGCACCGACGCGCTGGTTGGTGACGTTGAGCTGCGAACCGGTGACCGCGTCGCTGCTGCCTGCGGCGATGCGACCGTCGGCGACGTTGACGATGCGGCGCGTCGCCGGACCATCGGTACCGTTGCCACCGCCGACGGACACCACATTGGCGTCCAGCGCGCGCGCGCCACTGCCCAGCGCCACCGAGTTCGCACCGGTCGCGCCGGCGTTGGCGCCGACGGCCAGCGCCGCATTGCCGATGGCGCTGGCACTGCTGCCCAGCGCATTGCTGCGGTTGCCGCTGGCACTGGCACCGGAACCGACGGCGACCGCGTTGCTGCCCGTGGCGCTGGCGGTCCCGGTACCGGTCGCACGGAAGTGGCGGCCGGTGGCATCGGCGGTGGCCGCCACCACATCCAGCTGGCCCTTGTTCACCGCATCGGTCGCCTGGGTACCGGCCGCGACATTGGTGACCTGGCGGTTGATCGCGCTGTGGGTAACGCCCGCCGCATCAACCCAGTCCTGCGCCGCACCGACCGATACCGCGTTGGCACGATCCGCCAGCGATCCGGCACCCAGCGCGACGCTGTTGTCGGCGGCCTTGGTCGTCCAGGTGTTGCTGCCCAGCACCGTGGCATTGGTTGCCTGCGCGTAACTGTTGTAGCCGACCACGGTGGCCCCGTCCTCGGTCGCCCACGCCTCGCTGCCGATGGCGGTAGTGTGCTGACCGCTGCCGACGCTGTTGGCATCCTGCCCGGCCAGTGCGTTGAAGCCCACCGCCACGCCATTGAGGCCGGTGGCCGCGTTGTTGCCGAGCGCGGTACCGTACTCACCGGCGCGTGCCTGTACGCCGAAACCCGCACCGGCGATCTGCGCGGTGGTGCCCTGGCCGACCGCCGTGGCGACGTCGGCCGCCTGCGCGCCACTGCCCAGGGCCGTGCCGAAGAAGCTGGACGTGGCACCCGCACCGTAGGCTGTGGACTGCCAGCCATTGGCATAGGCGAAGTTGCCGACCGCAGTCGCTTCGCGACCGTCGGCCGTGGCCCCGTAGCCGACGGCGGTAGCGGCCAGGCCGCTGGCCTGGGCGATGCCACCTACCGCAACGGCACCGATGCCCTCCGCTTCCGACTGCGCGCCCAGGGCGACGCTGGCCGGCCCGGCGCTGCTGCTCTGCGCACCGAGGGCGATCGCGCCGCCAGCGGTACTGCTGGCGCTGTTGCCGATGGCCACGCCATCCTCACCCGTCGCCACCGCGTTGAAGCCCACGGCAGCGGCATTGGCGGCGACCGCCGTCGCGCCACTGCCCAGTGCGGTGGCACCGTTGCCGATCGCGTTGGCCGCTTCGCCGGCGGCCAGCGCGTTGTCACCTTCCACATAGGCGCCGGCGTCGCTGTCGGCACTGCCACTGGCCTGGAAGTAGCGGCTGGTGTTCTCAGCTACCGACGCCACGGCGTCCAGCTGGTCCTTGTTGACCGCATCGGTGCCTTCGGTACCTGCGGCGACATGGGTGACCTGGCGTTCGCTGCCCGTGCTGCCAACCGCCACCGTGTTGTCGCGGTCTGCCTTCGATGCAGCACCGAGGGCGACGCTGTTGCTGCCGTTGGCGGTGGCATTGGCGCCCAGTGCGGTGGAATCAGCTGCGTCGGCCCACGAGTTCCAGCCGATGGCGGTGGCGTAGTCGTCGGTGGCCCATGCGCCCGCACCGAACGCCGCGGCGCCGTAGCCGCTGGCGCGGGCCGGGATCAGACCGAAGAAGGTGCTGCCGCCGATGGCGACGCTTTCATCGCCGCTGGCTTCACTGGACTGGCCCACCGCCACGGCTCCGGTACCAGCCGCGGCCGCACCGAAGCCGACGGCCGTGGTGTTGGCGCCGGTCGCGGCGGTGCCATAGCCGAGCGCGGTGCCGAGGCGACCCGTTGCCTCGCTGTAACCACCGACCGCCGTGGTGCCATCGGCCGACGCCGCGCTGCGGAAGCCGCTGGCCAGCGACTGCGCACCGCTGGCCAGCGCTTCCGAGCCGTTGGCGGTGCTGTACACCGCCGTGGCCTGTGCCCCCGCGCCGGTCGCCGTGCTGCCGATCTCGCTGGCAACCGCGCCGTTACCCAGCGCCGCACTGTTTTCACCGGTGGCCTGTGCGTTGCTGCCCACCGCTGCGGCATTGCTGCCGCTGGCCAGGCTGTCCAGGCCCACCGCGGTGGCACTGGCGGCGACCGCGGTCGCGCCACTGCCCAGTGCGGTGGCACCGTTGCCGATCGCGTTGGCCGCTTCGCCGGCCGCCAGCGCGTTGTCACCTTCCACGTAGGCGCCGGCATCGCTGTCGGCACTGCCACTGGCCTGGAAGTAGCGGCTGGTGCTCTCGGCCACCGACGCCACGGCGTCCAGCTGGTTCTTGTTGACCGCATCGGTGCCTTCGGTACCTGCCGCCACGTTGGTCACCTGGCGCTCGTTGCCGGCACTGCCCACGGCCACGCTGTTGGCGCGGTCGGCAACGGAACCCGCACCCAGTGCCACGCTGTTCGCAGCATTGGCGGTGGCGCTGGCACCGAGTGCGGTGGAATCGGCCGCGTCGGCCCACGAGTTCCAGCCGATGGCGGTGGCGTAGTCGTCGGTGGCCCATGCACCCGCACCGAACGCCGCGGCGCCGTAGCCGCTGGCGCGGGCCGGGATCAGACCGAAGAAGGTGCTGCCGCCGATGGCGACGCTTTCATCGCCGCTGGCTTCACTGGAATCACCCATGGCCACCGCGCTGGCGCCGCTGGCCGTTGCAAACACGCCCGTCGCAGTACTGTTGGCCCCGCTGGCGATCGTGCCGTAACCCAGTGCAGAACCGAGACGACCACTGGCTTCGCTGTAACCACCGACCGCCGTGGTGCCATCGGCCGACGCCGCGCTGCGGAAGCCGCTGGCCAGCGACTGCGCACCGCTGGCCAGCGCCTCCGAGCCATTGGCGGTGCTGTACACCGCCGTGGCCTGTGCGGCCGCGCCGGTCGCCGTGCTGCCGATCTCGCTGGCAACCGCACCGTTGCCCAGCGCCGCACTGTTTTCACCCGTGGCCTGTGCGTTGCTGCCCACCGCTGCGGCATTGCTGCCGCTGGCCAGGCTGTCCAGGCCTACGGCGGTGGCACTGGCGGCGACCGCCGTCGCACCACTGCCCAGTGCGGTGGCACCGTTGCCGATCGCGTTGGCCGCTTCGCCGGCGGCCAGCGCGTTGTCACCTTCAACGTAGGCGCCGGCGTCGCTGTCGGCACTGCCACTGGCCTGGAAGTAGCGGCTCGTGTTCTCGGCCACCGATGCCACGGCGTCCAGCTGATCCTTGTTGACCGCATCGGTGCCTTGGGTACCTGCCGCCACGTTGGTCACCTGGCGGGTGTTGCCACCACCACCGACCGATACCGTGTTGTCACGGTCTGCAATCGAATCGGCACCCAGCGCGACGCTGTTGGCGCCGCGCGACTCGGCCGCATTGCCGAGCGCGGTGCTGTTGATGCCCGGCGACCATGCGCCACCACCGACGGCCGTGGAGTAGTTGCCGGACGCCTCGGTGGCGAGAATGCCGAACAACGAGCCGCCGACAGCGACACTATTGGTACCGGTGGCCAAGCTGCCCTGACCGGTGGCCGTGCTGTAGTCGCCGGAGGCTTCCGAGTCGCCGCCCAGCGCCACGCTGTTGGAGCCGGAGGCATTGGCAAAATTGCCGAACGCGGTGGCGTTGAACGCCGAGGCGCTGGCGAAACCGCCGATGGCGGTGCTGTAGCCACCCGTGGCTTCCGCACCGATGCCGAATGCAGCCGAGGCCGTGCCGCTGGCCACGCTCTCGCTGCCGACCGCCGTGGCCGCTTCACCACTGGCGGTGCTGAAGTAGCCCACCGCCGTCGCCTCTTCTGCGGAGGCTTCGGACAGCACGCCGCTGGCGGTGCTGCCGGCGCCACTGGCGATCGAGGCAGCACCGAAGGCCGCGCTCTGTTCACCGCTGGCTTCGCTTTCCGCGCCATGCGCGGTGGCGTACTCGCCAGTCGCCTGTGCGTTGGCACCGATCGCGCTGGCGTTGGCCGCGGTGGCCACGGCATTGAAGCCCAGCGCCTGCGCGTTGTTGGCCAGTGCGTTGGCGCCGCTGCCCAGGGCGATGGCGCCGTCGCCGATGGCGTTGGATGCCTCGCCGGCAGCCAGTGCGTTGTCCCCTTCCACGTAAGCGCCAGCATCGCTGTCGGCACTGCCGCTGGCCTGGAAGTACTTGCCGGTGGTGGATGCTTCCGCCGCGACGGCATCCAGCTGTGCCTTGTTCACCGCATCGGTGGCCTGCGTACCTGCGGCCACGTGGGTCACCTGGCGCTCGTTGCCGGCAGCGCCAACCGCCACGCTGCGGTCACGATCAGCCACCGAGCCTGCACCCAACGCGACCGCGTTGCTGCCGCTGGCGTTGCTGCCGGCACCCAGCGCGATCGCGCTTTCACCGCCGGCCACCGTATTGGTGCCGATGGCGATGCTGTTGACCGTGTTGCCCAGCGCCTGGTAGCCCAACGCTACGCTGTAGTCGCCGTAGCCGAAGGCACCGCGGCCGACGGCGGTGGCGCTGGTGCCGTTGGCCCAGCTGTTGTAGCCGATGGAGGTGGCGCCACTGCCGCTGGCCCATGCTGCATTGCCGAAGGCGGATGCGTTGGTGGCGGTGGCCCATGCGCCCGAACCGAATGCGCTGGCGCCACTGGCGGTGGCCCAGCTGTAGCCGCCGACGGCGGTGCTGTCGTCGCTGCTGGCGAACGCACTGTCGCCCGCGGCGACCGCGTAGCTGCCGGTCGCACGCGACTTGCCACCGGCAGCCACGCTGTTGTCGCCGGTGGCCTTGGCCGCGCTGCCGAACGCATTGCCCGACGCACCCGTTGCCTGCGCACCATTGCCGACGGCGGTGGCATCGGCGCCGGCGGTGGTGCCGACACGTTCTGGTTGACCGTCATCGCCGATGATCGGCTGGTTGTACTGGTCGTAGGCCTGGCCCAGTCCACCGATGGCGACCCCGCCGTTGCCACTGGCACTGCTGTTGCGACCGATGGCGACGCTGTCATCGCCCACGGCGGAAGCACCCGCGCCCTGGGCGACGGCACCGGCGCCGATCGCGTTGCTGGACGAACCGGCGGCCACCGCACCCTCCCCCTCGGCAAACGCACCGGCATCGCTGCCGGCTTCCGGCTGGGCCTGGAAGTAATGGGCGGTGGTATCCGCGGTGCTGGCCACGGCGTCCAGCTGCGCCTTGTTCACTGCATCGGTGGCTTCACTGCCGGCAGCGACGCCGGTGATCTGCCGCTCGTTGCCGGCACTGCCCACGGCGACGCTGTTGTCACGGATGGCTTCAGAGTTCGCGCCCAGGGCGACACTGTTGGCGCCGCGCGCCGTGGCGTAGTAGCCGACCGCCGTGCTCTGCGCGCCGCTGGCCCAGGTCTGCGCGCCCAGCGCGCTGGCCCCTTCTCCGGGTGCGTAGGCGAAGTAGCCGATGGCCGTGGCTTCGGCGCCGGAGGCTTCGGTCAGGCTGCCGTTGGCCACGGTCCGGTCACCGCTGGCGATCGCGCCGGCACCCACAGCGGTGGCGGCTTCGCCGCTGGCCTGGGTCTGCACGAAGAAGCCCAGGCCGGGAATCAGGTCAGCCGGGCCACCCACGGCCACGCTGCTGGTGCCGGTCGCGTTGCTCTGGGTGCCGACTGCGGTGGCGTAGTCGCCGATGGCGTTGGCCACCGCGCCGAATGCGGAGGACTGCGCGCCGGCCGCATAGGCACCCACGCCATAGGCGGACGCAGCGAAGCCAGCCGCCTCTGCGCTGGCACCGACCGCAGTGCCGCCGACGCCGGCACTGGTCGCACCGGTCTCCACCGGCACGCCGCCGTTGGTGATGAGCGGATTGCCGTTCTCGTCCACGGCGGCGCCACCCACCGCGACGCTGCCAGGTCCTGCAGCCTGCGCGTTGTTGCCGAACGCGGCGCTGTTCTGTCCGGCGGCCAGGGCGTTGTTGCCGACCGCCGTGGCGTTCTGCGCGACCGCGGTGGCGCCGGCGCCGACTGCGGTGGTGCCATCGCCGAGCGCGTTGGCCGCTTCACCGGCAGCCAGCGCGTCATCGCCTGCGGCCAGCGCACCGGCGTCGCTGTTGCTGCTGCCGGTGGCCTGGAAACGCTTGGCCGTGGCATCGGCCACGGCCGCGACGTCCCGGAGTTGGCCGACATTGGCCGCATCGGTGTCTTCGGTACCCGCCGCGACACTGGTGATCTGCCGGGTCAGACCGTACTCGGCTGCGCCCACCGATACCGTATCGACCCGGTCGGCCAGCGAGCCGGCGCCCAGCGCCACACTGCCGGTGGCAACCGCTGCCGAGTTCGAACCCAGCGCGGTGCTGTATTCACCCACGGCGGTGCTGAACGCACCGACCGCGATCGATGCTTCATTGGCGGCCGTTGCGCCACGACCCACGGCGGTACTGCCCGGGCCCATGGCCACGGCTCCGCCACCGACCGCCGTTGCGCCGTCCGCACTGGCCTCGGACAACGCGCCCAGTGCGGTCGCTGCGCCGTTCTCGCTGGCCGCAACAGCGCTGGCACCGACGGCGGTATCTCCCAGTCCGAGCGCAACGGCACTCTGGCCGACGACGACGCTGGCATCGCCGATGGCCAGCGCGTTCTGGCCGAACGCACTGGCGCCCAGACCAGCGGCCACGGCCTGTGTGCCGACGGCCGTGGTGGCGTTGGCCAGCGACTGGCTGCCGCTGCCGACCGCAATCGCGCCCTGCCCTTCGATCTTCGCCGCGTCGCTGTCATCACCGGCGCCGTCGGCCTTGAAGTAGCGACTGCTCTGGGCTGTCGCTTCGGCCAACGCCGCCTGCGTGGCCCGCGCCTGTGCATCCAGCTGTGCCTTGTTCACCGCATCGGTTGCCTCGGTGCCAGCGGCGACGTGGGTCACCTGCCGTTCCTTGCCCGCATCACCGACGGCAACGGTATTGGCACGCGTTGCTTTCGAGCCGGCGCCCAGCGCCACGCTGTTGGCACCGGTTGCACGGCTGCCGGTGCCCACGGCGACCGCATTGGTGCCGGTGGCCGAAGCGCTGCCATCCACCAGGCACTTGTCGACGATCGAGCTGTTGAGCACCACGCAGTTGGCGTTGCCGCCGATCTCCACCGACTGTGCAGAGGCGACGCCGGTCATGCCCAATCCCAGTGCCAGCGCCAGTGCGGCAGCCAGTACAAAGGGCCTGGCCTGTGTCGCATCGCGGCGTTGGTCGACGACCCCGCCGCAACTGTCGGACGAGGCCAGTTCCGAGGCCACGACCAACTGACCCAGTGCTTTGTTCCAGACCTTGCGATAAATCCGATTCATCGGTACGGCTCCTGATTGGACTGGTTTTGGGCAAAGCAACGCCACCGCCGGACCTTCTGGTCCAACGTCCCCTGGGGGCGTTTATTCGCGTGATTTACTGCGGGGTATTGCCGAACGGCGCGCAGCGAAAGAAAACCGAGCGCATGCGCCAAGCGGTTACTGCGGGATGAATGGTTCTGAAACGGGGTTCAAGTGTTAACGGCAACTTTCCATATCGTCAAGACTTTGACACAGCAAATCACATTGCCGTGAAGCAGTTCACTCTTTCACGCGTTTATCAACCGATTTTGTTAGTTGCACGTGACGATTGTCTGGCGCATGGAAATGCATGTAACTCATGGTGGCGACAGGAGTTTCATCCGCGCAAAGAAAAACCCGCCGGCAACGCGGCGGGTTTTTCCATACGCATCGGCATCGACGCCTGCGCGAAGCGGTGCGCGATCAGCCGCACCACACCCGGGCATTGCGGAACATCCGCATCCACGGTGAATCACCCTGCCACTCGGCCGGCGCCCAGCTCAGATTGAGTGCGCGCGGGGTGCGTTCCGGATGCGGCATCATGATGGTGACGCGGCCGTCCGTGCTGGTCAGGCCAGTGATGCCATCCGGTGAGCCGTTCGGATTGAGCGGATACTGCTGGGCGATGGCACCGTTGCCATCGATGTAGCGCAGCGACACGCGCGCAGCGGCCTGGTCGACGGCGTTGTCGAACACCGCCTGGCCTTCGCCGTGCGCCACCGCCACCTGCAGGCGGGAACCGGCCATGCCACGCAGCAGGATCGACGGCGATTCCACTACTTCCAGCAGTGCGGTGCGGGCCTCGAACTGCTCGCTGGCATTGCGGCGGAACTGCGGCCAGTGTTCGGCGCCGGGGATGATGTCCTTCAGCTGGCTCATCATCTGGCAACCGTTGCATACGCCAAGGGCAAAGCTGTCCTGGCGCTCGAAGAACGCGGCAAAGGCATCGCGCAGCGCGCTGCGTTCCAGGATCGAGGTCGCCCAGCCACGGCCGGCACCCAGCACATCGCCGTAGCTGAAGCCGCCACAGGCGACCAGGCCGGTGAAGTCCTGCAGGGCCACGCGGCCCTCGATCAGGTCGCTCATGTGCACGTCGAACGCGCGGAAGCCTGCACGTTCGAAGGCGTTGGCCATCTCGATCTGGCCGTTGACGCCCTGTTCGCGCAGTACCGCCACGCGCGGACGCGCACCGGTGCTGATGAACGGCGCCGCCACATCCTCGTTGAGGTCGAAGCTCAGCTTCGGCTTCAGGCCCGGTGCGTTGAACGCGCGGGCGACATCGCGCTCGGCATCGGCGCTGGCCGGATTGTCGCGACGCTTCTGCATGGCATGGGTGACCGACCACCACGCATCGAACAGCTGCTCCCAGCGCCACTCGGCCAGGTTCTCGCCTGCCAGCGATACGCGCACCACCGGTGCGGTGGTCGGCCTGGCGATGCGCTGCGCGCATTCGGTAAGGGCGTGGCGCTCGACCAGGTCGGCAAAAGCGGCGCGATCTTCGCGGGCAATCTGCACCACCGCACCCAGTTCCTCATTGAACAGGCTGCGGAACGGGTCATCGCCCCACGCGTCGAGGGCGATATCCAGGCCCAGGCGCGAGGTAAACGCCATTTCGCACAGCGCGGCGAACGCGCCGCCGTCGCTGCGGTCATGGTACGCACGCAGCAGGCCGGACTGGCGCGCATCCCGGATCAGTTCGAAGAAGGCACGCAGGCGCTGCGGGTCGTCCAGGTCCGGCGCGGCACCGGCGAAGGCCGGCAGTTCGCTGTGGTCGGCGTGCACCTGCGCCAGGATCGAGCCGCCCAGGCGCTGCTTGCCGGCACCGAGACCGATCAGCCACAGCTCGCTGTCGACGTCGCGATCAAGCAGAGGCGTCAGCTGCTGGCGCACATCGGCAACCGGCGCGAACGCCGAGATCACCAGCGACACCGGCGACACGCTCTTGTGTGCCTCGCCCTGGTCATGCCACTGCGCCTGCATGGACAGCGAGTCCTTGCCGACCGGGATGCTGATGTCCAGCTGCGGGCACAGTTCCATGCCCACGGCCTTCACTGCGTCGTACAGCAGCGCGTCTTCGCCCGGATGGCCGGCAGCAGCCATCCAGTTCGCCGACAGCTTGATGCCATCCAGCGCATCCACCGGGGCCGCGCACAGGTTGGTCAGCGCTTCGCCCACGGCCATGCGCGCCGACGCCGCGGCGTCGAGCAGGGCCAGCGGCGTGCGCTCGCCGATCGACATCGCCTCACCGGCCACGCCATCGAAATCAGCCAGGGTGATGGCCACGTCGGCCACCGGCAGCTGCCACGGGCCGACCATCTGCTCGCGGGCGGTCAGGCCGCCGACGCTGCGGTCACCGATGGTGACCAGGAAGTTCTTCGAGGCGACGGTCGGGTGCGCCAGCACGCGCAGGCCGGCTTCCTGCAGATCCAGGCCACCGGTCTTCAGCGCCGGCCAGCGCGGTGCCGGCGGGTGCGCCGTGTCGCGGTGCATTTTCGGCGGCTTGCCGAACAGCACGTCCATCGGCAGGTCGATCGGTGCGTCGGCGGGAACATGGCCCGGCACCGCGCCGTACGCCACCACCAGATGCTCCTCGGCGGTCGCCACGCCCACGGCGGCGAACGGGCAGCGCTCGCGCGCGCACAGCGCGGCAAACTCGGCCAGTCGCTCCTGCGCGACGCCAAGCACGTAGCGCTCCTGCGATTCGTTGCACCACAGCTGCATCGGCGACAACGACGGATCGTCGGTGGGCACCTTGCCCAGGTCGATGATGCCGCCCACGTTCGAATCGTGCAGCAGCTCGGGAATCGCGTTGGACAGACCACCGGCACCGACGTCATGGAAGAACTTGATCGGGTTGTCGGCACCCATCGCCACGCAGCGGTCGATGACTTCCTGGCAGCGGCGCTCCATCTCCGGGTTGTCGCGCTGCACGCTGGCGAAATCCAGGTCTTCGGCGCTTTCACCGGAGGCCACCGAGCTGGCCGCACCGCCACCCAGGCCGATCAGCATCGCCGGACCGCCGAGCACGATGACCGCATCACCGGCCTGCAGCGGGATCTTGTCGACCTGGATACGGTCGATCGCACCGAGGCCGCCGGCCAGCATGATCGGCTTGTCGTACGCACGGACCAGGTCAGCGCCTTCAGGCAGCTCGAAGCTGCGGAAGTAACCGAGCAGGTTCGGGCGGCCGAACTCATTGTTGAACGCAGCGCCGCCGAGCGGGCCGTCGGTCATGATCTCCAGCGCCGGCGCCATCCGCGGATTCAGCGCGCGCGGCGCTTCCCACGGCTGCGGCAGCTCGGGGATGCGCAGGTGCGAGACCGAGAAGCCGGTCAGGCCGGCCTTCGGCTTGCCGCCGCGGCCGGTTGCGCCTTCGTCGCGGATTTCGCCACCGGCACCGGTGGAAGCCCCCGGGAAGGGCGCGATCGCGGTCGGGTGATTGTGGGTTTCAACCTTGATCTGGAAGGCGCTGGGCACCTGCGGCTCGCGGCGGTACTCGCCACTGGCCGGATCCGGACGGTAACGCGACGCCGGATGGCCTTCGATCACCGCAGCGTTGTCGCTGTACGCGCTCAGGGTGTGCTGCGGCGTCTGCTGGTGGGTGTTCTTGATCATGCGGAACAGCGAGCGTTCCTGCGCCTGCCCGTCGATGGTCCAGCTGGCGTTGAAGATCTTGTGCCGGCAGTGTTCGGAATTGGCCTGCGCGAACATCATCAGTTCCACGTCAGACGGGGAGCGCCCCAGTGCGGTGAAGCGCTCGCGCAGGTAGTCGATCTCGTCCTGGGCCATGGCCAGGCCAAGGCGCTGGTTGGCGGCTTCCAGCTGCGCCACAGGAACGCGCTCCAGTTCACCGCGGGCCGGCGCCGAGAACAGGGCCTGGCCCTGCTCGACGTGGTCCAGCACCGACTGCGTCATCGGGTCGTGCAGCACCTTCACCAGCGACTGCTGGGTGGCGGCATCGTCCGGCCAGCCCAGCACGTCGATACGCAGGCCGCGCTCGACCCGGCTGACCGGCTGACCGGCCCCGCGGACCAGTTCGGTGGCCTTGCTCGACCACGGCGACAACGTTCCCAGACGCGGCACCACGATGCGGCTGACGGCCCCTTCGGCGACCGTCCCGGCCTGCGGCTGTGCTTCCAGGATGCGGCACAGGGTGGCCTGATCGGGCACGGCCGAGCCTTCCGGCTGCACGAAGTAGACGTGCCAGGCACCACTGATGCGCAGGGAGGGAGCGATGGACTGCAGGCGGGATTCAAGACGTTCGCGGCGGAACGGCGACAGGGCGGGCGCGCCCTCGAGGACCATCATGTCCGGGGAACCGTAGTTGGGAAACGGGCCCGATATTGTACCGGAAGCGGGGGATGGGCTTGGGCCGGGCTGCGCCCGGCACCCGCCGAAGCAACGGCCGAAGCAACAGCAACGTCAAAAGCCGGTTTCCTGCAGGTTGGCGGGGTGGGTCCGGTGGCGGGGGACGCCGTGAACCCATCCCTGGGGGCTTGGCCGCGGCATCCATGCGGCGGACCCCCCCGCCACCGGACCCACCCCGCCTTCGACGGATCTCCGCGATCTGTATTCGGTCCACGCCATGCGCGGATGCTCCGCGGCAGTGCCGGCCGAATGAAGAGCGAAGCGACCGGCTCTTGCTTTTGATTTTGTTCTGTCTTTCGTGGCTGGCAGCCGCAGGAACCTGTCCGTGGCCGGGTGGGTGGGCTGCGCAGGGGCGTAAGCGCCATGGATGGCGCGCCCGAGCCTACAGGGACGTATTCACGGCGTCCCCTGCGCAGCCCACCCACCCGGCCAACCCCCACAAATCCGCTGTAAGCGACCAACCCCCCAGCCACGAAGGGGCTCCGCCGCTGGCCGCCGACCGCGCGCCAGCGCGCTCCGCCCGAATCCCGGAACCATGCGCTTGCTCACGGATTGACCACGCAATTGATGACAACGTTGTCCCTACCTGGCGCCGGACTCTCTCCCCGGCCTCCCAGGTGCCTCTGTCCGGCCCCTCCCGTCGCCTTCCCCGGCGACGCCCGGACCTGCGTCACGCGCGGCGCCATCGGGGCCCGCGCGCCCTTTGATCGGAGACACACCATGTACGACCCGATTGTGCGCAGTGCCGAACGTTCCACCCGAAGCTGTCGTCCCCGCCGCCTGGCCTGGCTGCTTGCCCTGGCCGCCGGTGCCGCCAGCCTGCCGGGCCTGGCCCAGGCCGCCAGCTGTGCCGGCGTGGCCGAATGGGACCAGGCCAAGATCTATCGCGCCGGCGACACCCTGCAGAAGGGCGGCGTGCTGTACCGGGCAAACCAGGACATCTGGAATGCCCCGCCAGACCATCCGGCCGGTGCGCCCTACTACACCAACCTCGGTGCCTGCGATGGCGGCGGCGTCAACCAGCCTCCCGTGGTCAGCCTGACCTCACCGGCCAATGGCGCTACCTTCAGCGCCGGCAGCACCATCAACGTCACCGCCAACGCCAGCGACCCGGACGGCAGCGTCAGCAAGGTGGAATTCTTCCGCGACGGCAGCTCGATCGGCGTGGATACCAGCGCTCCCTACAGCGCCAGCTGGGCCAATGCCAGCGCCGGCAGCCACACCCTGCGCGCGGTGGCCACCGACAACAACAACGCCACCACCAGCACCCCGACCATCACCATCACCGTCAACGCCGCCAGCGGCGATACCACCGCACCCAGCGTGCCCGGCGGGCTGGCGGTGGGCACCCGTACCGCCAGCAGCATCGCGCTGAGCTGGAGTCCGTCCACCGACAACGCCGGTGGCAGCGGCGTGGCCGGTTACGATGTGTACCGCAACGGCAGCCTGGTCGGTTCTCCGTCCAGCACCAGCTACGTCGATGGCGGCCTGACCGCGTCCACCACCTACCGCTACCGTGTGCGTGCCCGCGACAACGCCGGCAATGCGTCCGCCCAGGGCACGGAAATCAGCGCCACCACCCTGGCCGGCGACGGTGGCGGCACCGGCAAGCGGGTCATCGGCTACTTCACCCAGTGGGGCATCTACGGCCGCAACTACCGGGTGAAGAACATCGACAGCAGCGGTTCCGCCGCGCGGCTGACCCACATCAACTACGCCTTCGGCAACGTGCGCAACAACCGCTGCGAAGTGGGCGTGACCCAGCCGTCGGACCCGAACAGCGGCGCCGGTGGCGATGCGTTCGCCGATTACACCAAGGCCTTCAGCGCCGCCGAGAGCGTCAGTGGCAGCGCCGATACCTGGGACCAGCCGCTGCGCGGCAACTGGAACCAGCTCAAGCAGCTCAAGGCCAAGCATCCGGGTCTGAAGGTGCTGATCTCGCTGGGTGGCTGGACCTGGTCGCGTGGATTCTCCAGCGCGGCCCGTCCGGAGAACCGCCAGGCCTTCGTCGCCTCCTGCATCGACGCCTACATCAAGGGCAACCTGCCGGTGACCGACGGCGCCGGCGGCACGGGCGCAGCACTGGGCGTGTTCGACGGCATCGACATCGACTGGGAATACCCCGTGGCCTGCGGCATCGAGTGCGGCAAGCCCGAGGACAACGCCAACTTCACCGCACTCATGGCCGAGTTCCGCCGCCAGCTCGATGCGGTGCGTCCGGGCCTTCTGCTGACCGTGGCGGTGGGTGCCGGCATCGACAAGATCCGCGTCACCGACCCGGCGGCGTATCACCCGTACCTGGACTACATCAACGTGATGACCTACGACTTCCACGGTGCGTGGGATGCAAGGACCAATCACCAGTCGGCACTGTTCGATTCGCCGAATGATCCGTCCACCGGCGACCAGAAGCTGTACAACAGCAACGACGCCATCGAGGCCTTCATCAGCCGGGGTGTGCCGGCCGCCAAGCTCAACCTGGGCATCGGCTACTACGGACGTGGCTGGACGGGCGTGGCCAATGCCAACAATGGCCTGTACCAGACCGCCTCAGGCGCCGCACCGGGCACCTATGAGGCCGGCATCGAAGACTGGAAGGTACTGAAGAACCTGGCCTGGCCGGGCTACACCGACAACACCGCAGGCGCCACCTGGATCTACAACGGTAGCACGCTGTGGAGTTTCGACACTCCGGCCAACATCACCCGCAAGATGGGCTACGTGAAGACCCAGGGCCTGGGCGGCGCGTTCGTCTGGGAATTCAGTGGTGACGATGCGCAGGGCACGCTGACCAAGGCCGTCAGCGATGGTCTGAAGTAAGGAAAAGGCCGGGGGCGCCGTGCGCCCCCGGCCTTGATCGGATAAGGCATCCGCCGGGCATGGCCCGGCGCTACCGTGGTCGGGCGGGTAGCGCCGGGCCCTGCCCGGCGATATCCCGGTCAGCGCTGGGCCGACAGTTTCTCCAGCGCCGCACGCAGCTGCGCCGGCGGCAGGTAGCCGCCCAGCTGGGTGCCATCGGGCGCGAAGATCGCCGGGGTACCGTTCACCCCCAGCTGCTGGCCGAGCGCGTACTGCATCGCCACCGGATTGGTGCAGTTCTTCGCCGGCACGGTTCCACCACGCTTGGCATTGGTCAGCGCCTGGCGGCGATCGGCTGCGCACCAGACCGAAATCATGTCGGTGTAATCCTTGCTGCCCAGTCCCATGCGCGGGAAGGCCAGGTACTCGACGCTGATGCCGTTGCGGTTGAGTTCGGCGATGTCCTGGTGCAGCTTGCGGCAATAGCCGCACTCGATGTCGGTGAACACGCTGACCGTGTACTTGGCGTTGGGCGCGGCGAACACGATGCGGTCGCCGTGGTTGGCCTTGGCCAGCAGCGCGCGACGGTAACCGAGCAGGCCCTCGCTGTTGGCCGGCCCCTTGGCCCGGGTGTCATAAGGCTGCGACTGGAACAGGTAGCGGCCGTCGTCGGAGACATACAGCAGCTGACCGGAGACCACCACCTCGCGGAAACCGGGGAAGGGCGCGGCGCCGATGTAATCCACTTCGAAACCGGGGTTGAGCGCGGTCAGCGCGGCGCGCACCGCCTGCTCTGCCGGACCATTGGCAGCCGGGGTGGCCCGGGCGGAGGCGGCGGCAGGCGCCTTGGCCGCAGGGGCCGGCGGAGCCGGCTGGGCGCAGGCCGTCAGGCTGAGCGCGCCGAACACGGCGGCGATGGCGAATCGGAGCATGGAGCATTCCGCAGCAGAAGAGGACCACCGATTCTGACACAGCCGCCCGGGGCGGCGCCGTGGCCCGCTGACGGAAGCCGGACGGGGTTCATCCAGGTCGCTCAACCACGGGGATGGTGGCGAGCGTGCAGCTTCTGCAGGTGTTCACGCGCCACCAGCGTGTAGATCTGGGTGGTCGACAGCGAGCTGTGGCCAAGCAGCATCTGCAGCGCACGCAGGTCCGCGCCGCGGTTGAGCAGATGGGTGGCGAAGCTGTGCCGCAGGCCATGCGGGCTGATGCGGGCCGGATCGATGCCGGCGACCTGTGCATGGCGCTTGACCAGATGCCAGAACGCCTGCCGCGTGAGCGCGTGCAGCCGGGGCTCGATGAACAGCGGCGTCTGCCCATCGGCGAGTGCCTGCACCCTGCCCTTTCCCACCAGCTGCGGCCGCGAATGCTGCAGGTAACGCTCCAGCCAGTGCTGTGACTCTTCGCCCAGCGGCACCAGCCGCTCCTTGCTGCCCTTGCCGGTCACCCGCAGCACGCCCTGCCGCAGGTTCACCGCCGTTGCCGGCAGCAGTACCAGTTCGCTCACGCGCAGGCCCGCGGCGTACATGAGCTCCAGCATGGCCCGATCGCGCAGCCCCAGCGGACTGCCGACATCCGGCGCGGCCAGCAACGCATCGATCTGGCTTTCGGCCAGCGCCTTGGGCAGCAGGCGTGGCAGCTTCGGCGGATCCAGCAGAGCGCCGGGGTCCTCGCTGCGCTCGCCGCGACGCACGCCATCGGCGAAGAACGCACGCAGCGCCGACAGCAGGCGCGCATTGCTGCGTGGCGACCAGCCATGGCGCGTGCGCCAGGCCAGGTAGTCGAACAACCCGGCGCGTTCGACGCCGGCCAGGCCCCCTTCGCGGCCGTCCAGCCAGCGTGCCAACCCTTCCAGATCGCGACGGTAGCTGTCCAGGGTGGCCCTGGCCAGACCGTTCTCCGCCCAGATGGCATCAAGGAAGCGCTGGATGCGCATGCTGTCGTCGGCACGCAGTGCAGGCAGTTGCTGGACCAGCTGACGGCGCTCGGCGGGGGTGGAAATGACGGCCATGCGCGGAGGATACGAGGGTGACTGCGGACGCGGCCAGCTTTGCGTATGCTCGGCGCATGTCCAGCCCTGCCACCGACGTGTCTTCCACTGCCACGCCCGAGGCGCAGCGCCCCCGTGCGCTGCTGCCGTGGCGCGTGCTGGCGATGGTCTACGACGCGCTGCCCGTGCTCGCGCTGTGGATGCTGGCCGGCACGGCGTTCACCCTGGCCTACACCTTCAGTGGCCATGCACAGCGCGAGAACATCGCGCCCTTCAGTGCCTGGCAATGGCTGTTGTGGGCGGTGTGCTGGGTCGTCACCGGGGCCTATGCAACCGCCAGCTGGCGCCGGGGTGGGCAGACCCTTGGCATGCGGCCGTGGCGGCTGAAACTGGTGTCGGCCGACGGCACCGCGCTGCGGCGCGCGCAGCTGTGGCTGCGGTTCGCCGTGGCAACGCTGTCGTTGCTGCTGGGTGGGCTGGGCTTCTGGTGGGCCCTGCTGGATCGCCAACGCTTGGCGTGGCACGACCGTGCCAGTGGCACGCGTCTGGTGCGGATGCCCAAGCGCTGAAGTGTCCTGCTGGCGCCGGGCATGGCCCGGCGTTGCCGGAATCAGCCCGATTTCCGCCGGAACAGCAGGCCTGACACCACCAGCATCACGATCGGCGGCAGCGCGTAGGCGATGCGGTAATCAAACTTCAGTGCGCCGGCCATGCGCCCGAAGAACAGCTGCAGCAGCCAGAAGCCCAACGCGAACAGGATGCCGAGGAACAGGCGCTTGCCCATGCCACCACTGCGCAGCGAACCAAACGCGAACGGCACGGCGGCCAGGCACAGCGCCAGTACGTTCACCGGATAGAACCAGCGGCTCCAGTACACATCCTCGAAGTCACGCGCATCCAGGCCGTTGCGCTCGCGATAGGCGATGCTCGTGCTCAGTTCGGACACGCTCAGGTTGCGCGGCTTGGCGATACCGGTCGCCAGTGCCGCCGCGTCCAGCTTGGAATTCCAGGGCTCGCGCGCCACTTCCTCGCGCGTTGCCGAGCGCTCGCCGAAGGTATCGCGGCGCACGCCGGTCAATACCCAGCCGTCCTTGTCATGTTCGGCAGTGGCGGCGTGGGTCAGGGATGCGATCCGCCCGTCTTCGGCGATCCGGTACAGGCGGACGTCACGCAGGATCAACCGCGTTCCCGTGTTGCCGACCAGCTGTTCCTCACCGCTCTGCGCGTTGAGGAAGGTATCGCCTTCGCGTGCCCACATGCCGGAATAACGGGCCACGGCCATGTCCTGGCCCCATTTGGCACTCATCTTCAGCGAATCGGCACGGTTCTGCCCCCACGGGCCCAGCGTCTCGGCGCTGAACACCATCACTGCGGTCAGCAGCGACAGGGCAATCGCCACCGACACGCTCAGGCGTTTGCGGGACAGGCCCAGCGCACGCAGCGCGGTCAGTTCGGAGGTCGCCGCCAGCTGGCCCAGCCCCATCAGCGCGCCGATCACCGCCGCAGTCGGGAAGAAGGTGTAGGCGCGGCGTGGCACCGTATACAGCACCCACGCCGCGGCGTGTCCCAGGGTGTAGCCGTTCTTGCCGATGTCCTTGAACTCGCCGGAGAAGGCCATCACCACGTCCAGGCCGGTCAGCACCGCCCAGGTCAACAGCACGGTGCCGAACACCGCGCGCCCGAGGTAGAAATCGAACCGCATCGGTCGCAGCATCATGCGCGGGCCCCCTTGGGCAGGCTCATGCGTCCATCACGCGCATACATCCAGACCGCGAACGCCAGCAGTGGCAGGGTCAGCCACCACAGGCCCAGCATCGCCGGCAGCTTGCCACTGGCGATCCAGCCGGCGCCGATGAACGTCAGGTTGGTGCCGACCATGTAGGCCAGCAGGGCCAGCATCATGCGCCCATAGCGCTGCTGGCGCGGCGAGCTGCGCCCCAGCGGCACGGTCAGCAGGGCGAACGCCAGGGCGATCAGCGGCGGGGCCAGCCGGCGATGCAGTTCGGCCTGGGCCTGGGTGCGGCCGTCGCCCAGCAGCTGCAGGGTCGACATCAGTTCCGGATCGTCATCCTTGCGGGTCTGCGCACCGTCAGGCAGGGCCACATCGTTGCGGGCGAAGGTGGCCAGCCGGTAATCCAGCGCACCGGCCAGCGGACCCTCGACCTGGTGGCCCTTGTCCAGTTCCAGGAAGCGCTGCCGCTCGCCCTCGAAGTACATGCGGCCGCTGGCGGCAGAGACCACTTCCAGCCGGTCGTCCTTGGCACGCTGCAGGAACACCTTGCCCAGCTGGGTGCCATCGGGCGAAATCGAGGACAGGTAGACCACGCCGCCGTTGGGCAGCGGGGTGAAGCGCCCGGGTTCCAGGCCGGCCATCAGTACGCTGCGGTTGGCGTCCTGGATCATCTGCTCGGCGGTGCGTGAGGCCCACGGCCCCAGCCACAGCGAACAGGCGCCCACCACCGCCACCACCGGCACCACCAGCATCAGCAGCGGCCGCAGCAGGCGCCTGGGGCCCACGCCGATGGCGGTGATCACCGCCATTTCCGAGTCGCGGTAGAGGCGGGCGATCGCCAGCAGCAGGCCCAGCATCAACGCCAGCGGCAGGATCAGCGGCATGTAGACGATGAACTGCAGCGCCAGCTGCGAGAACAGCAGCCTGGCCGGCAGGCGCCCGTCGGCGATGTTGCCGAGGATGTCCACCAGCACGCCGCCCACGCTGACCACCAGCAGGACGATCAGGGTGGCCAGGAAACTCTGGACGAAATCGCCCAGCAGGTAGCGGTCGAGCTTCAACATGGGGCGGTGGTTTAAACTCTGGGGTTCGTTCGCGGTGCCGCCCAGTCTAGCGTCTGGGCGTAAACGGTCCGCGATTGTACGGACTTGCCAATGGAATCTGCTCAATGGCTCTCGAATTCACCCTGAACCACCTCGCCCCGGCCGCCGCCCCCGTTGACTGCCTGGTGGTCGGCGCATACGCCGACCATACCCTGACTCCGGCCGCACAGGCGCTGGATGCCGCCAGCGGCGGCCGCCTGTCGGCCCTCGCCCAGCGCGGCGACCTGTCCGGCAAGACCGGTGCCACCAGCCTGCTGCACGACCTGCCGGGCGTGGCAGCGCCGCGCGTGCTGGTGGTCGGGCTGGGTGAAGCCGCCCGCTTCGGCGTGCCGCAGTACCTGAAGGCCGTAGGCGACGCCGTTCGCGCGCTGAAGGCAGGCGCCACCCGCAGCGCGCTGTTCACCCTGTCTGAAGTGGCTGTGAAGGAGCGCGATGCGGCTTGGGCGATCCGCCAGGCAGTGATCGCCGCCGATCACGCGGCGTACCGCTACACCGCCACGCTGGGCAAGAAGAAGGCCGATGATGCCGGGCTGGCCCAGCTGGCCATCGCCGGTGACGACGCGCAGGCCCTGGCCCAAGGCCAGGCCATCGCTGCCGGTGTCGAGTTCGCCCGCGAGCTGGGCAACCTGCCGCCGAACTACTGCACCCCGGCCTACCTGGCCGAAGTCGGCGTGAAGTTCGCCAGCGAGCATGACGGCGCCGAGGCCGAGATCCTCGACGAGACCCAGATGGAAGCTCTGGGCATGGGCTCGCTGCTGGCCGTGGCCCGTGGTTCGGCCAATCGCCCGCGCCTGGTCGTGCTGAAGTGGACCGGCGCCGGCGATGCCAAGCCCTATGTGCTGGTCGGCAAGGGCATCACCTTCGATACCGGCGGCGTCAACCTGAAGACCCAGGGCGGCATCGAGGAAATGAAGTACGACATGTGCGGCGGCGCCAACGTCATCGGCACCTTCGTCGCTGCGGTCAAGGCCAGGCTGCCGCTGAACCTGGTGGTGGTGGTGCCGGCCGTGGAGAACGCCATCGACGGCAACGCCTACCGCCCGTCCGACGTCATCACCTCGATGTCGGGCAAGACCATCGAAGTCGGCAACACCGACGCCGAAGGCCGCCTGATCCTGTGCGATGCGCTGACCTACGCGCAGCGCTTCGAGCCGGCCGCGCTGGTCGACGTCGCCACCCTGACCGGCGCCTGCATGGTCGCCCTCGGTCACCAGACCGCGGGCCTGATGAGCAAGCACGACGACCTGGCCAACGAGCTGCTGGCCGCCGGCGAGCACGTGTTCGACCGCGCCTGGCGCCTGCCGCTCTGGGATGAGTACCAGCCGATGCTGGATTCGACCTTCGCCGACGTCTACAACATCGGCGGCCGCTGGGCTGGCGCCATCACCGCCGGCTGCTTCCTGTCGCGCTTCGCCGAAGGCCAGCGCTGGGCTCACCTGGACATCGCCGGCGTCGCCAGCGACGAGGGCAAGCGTGGCATGGCCACCGGCCGCCCGGTCGGCCTGCTGAGCCAGTGGCTGCTGGACCAGGCCGCCCGCGCCTGATGCTGTACCAGACCCTGGCCGGCCACCGCCGGTCAGGGCCTCGCCCGGCCAGACCGGGCCCCCGCCTGTTCCGGACCCTGCCATGCCCCGCGCCGACTTCTACCTGATCGCCAAGCCCCGTTTCCTGACCGAGCCGTTGCGCCTGGTCTGCGAGCTGGCACGCAAGGCCAACGATGCCGGCCTGTTCACCCTGGTGCTGGCGCGCGACCAGGCCCAGGCCGAGGAACTGGACGAACTGCTGTGGGCGTTCGATGACGATGCCTACATCCCGCATCAGATCGCCGGCGAGGACATGGACGAGGAAGAAGCGCTGGTGCTGATCGCCGTGCCCGGCACCGAGGCGCCGGCCCGCCCGCTGGTGATCAACCTGCGCGACGACCCCTGGCTGGGCCAGTGCGAGCGCGTGCTGGAAGTGGTCCCGGCCGACCCTGAAGCGCGCGAACCGCTGCGCGAACGCTGGCGCCAGTACAAGGCCGCCGGTTACGACCTGAACAAGCACGACATGTGAGCGCCCCGCGGCCCCCTTGATGGGCCACCCCTGCGCCCTGATCCTTCAACGATTACCTCCTGGTTCCCCCGCATGACCCAACTCGCCTCCAGCTACGACCCGAAGTCCTTCGAGACCGACCTCTACGAGGCCTGGGAGAAGGCCGGCCACTTCAAGCCGTCCGGCCAGGGCGAGCCGTACACCATCCTGCTGCCACCGCCGAATGTGACGGGCACGCTGCACATGGGACACGCCTTCCAGCAGACCCTGATGGATGCGCTGGTGCGTTACCACCGCATGCGCGGCTACGACACGCTGTGGCAGGTCGGCACCGACCACGCCGGCATCGCCACCGAGATGGTGGTCAGCCGCAACCTGGCGCTGGAAGGCAAGGGCGAAACCCGTGACTCGCTGGGCCGCGAAGGCTTCATCGGCAAGGTCTGGGAGTGGAAGCAGCAGTCCGGCGACACCATCGAACGACAGATGCGCCGCCTCGGCACGTCGGCCGACTGGTCGCGCAGCACCTTCACCATGGACCCGCAGCCCTCGGCGGCGGTGATCGAGGCCTTCGTGCGCTGGCATGAGCAGGGCCTGATCTACCGCGGCCAGCGTCTGGTCAACTGGGATCCGGTGCTGAAAACCGCCATCTCCGACCTGGAAGTGGAGAGCGCCGAAGAAGACGGTTTCCTGTGGTCGATCGCCTATCAGCTCGATGACGGCCTCAGCTACGAGCACGTCGAGCGCGACGCCGACGGTAACGAAACCCTGCGCGAGACCCGCGATTACCTGGTGGTGGCCACCACCCGCCCGGAGACCCTGCTGGGCGACACCGCCGTGATGGTGCATCCGGAAGACGAGCGGTACGCACACCTGATCGGCAAGACCGTGGTGCTGCCGCTGACCGGCCGCCGCGTGCCGGTGATCGCCGATGATTACGTGGACCGCGCGTTCGGTACCGGCGTGGTCAAGGTCACGCCCGCGCATGACTTCAACGATTACCAGGTCGGGGTGCGCCACAGCCTGCCGATGATCAACCTGTTCACTCCGGTGGCGGCGCTGAATGAGAACGCCCCGGAACGCTTCCAGGGCCTGGACCGCTATGAAGCACGCAAGGCCGTGCTGTCCGAGCTGGAAGACCTGGGCATCCTGGTCGAGACCAAGGCGCACAAGCTGCAGGTGCCGCGCGGCGACCGCACCGGCCAGGTGATCGAGCCGTACCTGACCGACCAGTGGTTCGTGAAGATGGACGAGCTGGCCAAGCGCGGCCTGGAGCTGGTCGAAGGTACCGATGGGAAGCCGGGCAGCATCTCCTTCGTGCCGCCGAACTGGATCAACACCTACCGTCACTGGATGGCCAACATCCAGGATTGGTGCATCAGCCGCCAGCTGTGGTGGGGCCACCGCATTCCGGCGTGGTTCGACGCTGCCACCGGCACCTGCTACGTCGGTCGCAGCGAGGATGAGGTGCGGGCAAAGCACGAGCTCGGCAGCGATGTCGTGCTGAACCAGGAAAGCGACGTGCTGGAAACGTGGTTCTCCTCCCAGCTGTGGCCGTTCTCCACCCTGGGCTGGCCGAACGAACAGGCCATGGCCGAGCGTGGCTTCGACCGCTACCTGCCGTCGTCGGTGCTGGTCACCGGCTTCGACATCATCTTCTTCTGGGTGGCCCGCATGATCATGGCCACCGACAACCTGACCGGAAAGATTCCGTTCAAGGACGTCTACTTCACCGGCCTGATCCGCGACGGACAAGGCCAGAAGATGTCCAAGAGCAAGGGCAACGTGCTCGACCCGCTGGACATCATCGATGGCATCAGCATCGATGACCTGGTCGCCAAGCGCACCGGCGGCCTGATGCAGCCGAAGATGGTGGAGAAGATCGAGAAAGCCACGCGCAGGGAGTTCCCGGACGGCATCGCCGCCCACGGCGCCGACGCGCTGCGCTTCACCATCGCGGCGCTGGCCACCCATGGCCGCGACATCAAGTTCGACATGAACCGAGCCGAAGGCTACAAGAACTTCTGCAACAAGCTGTGGAATGCCAGCCGCTTCGCGCTGATGAACACCGAAGGTGCGGCGTTCAGCGGCGTGCCGACACCGCGCACCGATGCCGAGCGCTGGATCCTTGCACGCCTGGCGGCCACCACCGCTGAAGCGCAGGGCCACTTCGCCGCCTACCGCTTCGACCTGCTGGCGCAGTGCCTGTACGAGTTCGCGTGGAATGCGTTCTGCGACTGGTTCCTCGAACTGAGCAAGCCGGCGCTGAGCGGCAGCGACGCAGCGGATGCCGAAAGCACCCGCCACACCCTGCTGTATGTGCTGGAAGCCCTGCTGCGCCTGCTGCACCCGTTGACGCCGTTCATCACCGAACAGCTGTGGCAGCAGCTCGCCCCGCGCCTGGGCCTGGCCGAAACCACGCTGTCGCTGCGCCCCTACCCGACCGCAGCCGAGTTCCAGGGCGATTTCGCCCAGGCCGAGGCCGACGTCGAATGGCTCAAGGCGGTGATCAGCGCGGTGCGCCGCGTGCGCAGCGAACTGAACGTCGCACCGTCCAGGCTGGTGCCCCTGCGCCTGCAGGCCGGCCAGCAGCAGGATCGTGCCCGCGTCGAACGCTTCAGTGCGTCGCTGTCGTTCCTGCTGAAGCTGGACAGCGTGCAGTGGCTGGGCGAAGGCGAAAGCGCTCCGCCTGCGGCCGCCGCCATCGTCGGTGAGTTGAAGCTGCTGGTGCCGCTGGAAGGCCTGGTCGATCTGGATGCCGAACGTGCACGCCTGGACAAGGAGATCAAGCGCGTGGAAGGCGAGCAGGAGAAGAGCGAAACCAAGCTGGCCCGGTTCACCGACAAGGTGCCGGCTGCGGTGGTCGAGCAGGAGCGCGTGCGCCTGGCCGACTGGAACACCCAGCTGGCCGGCCTGCGCGAACAACGCGCGAAGCTGTAACAGCCGACCGGCGGGTGCGGATCCAGGTCCGCACCCGCCCAGGTCTTTTGGCATCATCAGAGGATGCCGCTTTCGATCTTCCTGCTGGTTCTCGCCGCTGCCGCGCTGCATGCCAGCTGGAACGCCATCGTCAAGCGTGGCGCCGACAAGCTCCTCGGCACGGTGCTCGTCACCGGCAGCGCCGCACTGCTGTCCGCCGCGCTGCTGCCTCTCCTTCCTCTGCCGGACGTGACCAGCTGGCCGTGGCTGGCGGCCTCGGTACTGCTGCAGGTGGTCTATTACGCGCTGGTCGCGCGCTGCTATCAGCAGGTGGACATGAGCCTGGCGTATCCGCTCATGCGCGGTTGCGCACCGATCCTGGTCGCGCTGGCTGGCACCGTGCTCGGCGAATCACTGCCCGCAGCGGCGTGGCTGGGCGTGGCGCTGGTCAGCAGCGGCATCCTGGCCATGGCACTGGGCGCGCGCGCAGGCCAGCTCGGCCTGCCGCTGCTGACGGCGACGATGATCGCAACCTACACCCTGGTCGATGCGCACGGCGCGCGCCTGTCGGGCAGCCCGCTGGCCTACACGTTGTGGCTGTTCCTGCTGTCGGGCATCCCGCTGCCGCTGTGGGCGCTGTACACCCGCCGCAGCGCGGTGCTGACCTATGCGCGCCAGCATTGGCCGCTGGGCCTGGCCGGCGGCGTGGGCACCACCGCGTCCTACGCGATGGCACTGTGGGCGATGACCCAGGTACCGGTCGCGATGGTGTCGGCCCTGCGCGAGTCATCGATCCTGTTCGCCCTGCTGATCTCGGCATTCCTGCTGCGTGAACGGATACCGCGCGTGCGCTGGCTGGCGGCGTCGCTGATCGTCAGCGGAGTGCTGGCCCTGCGGCTGGCGTGAGCCACACGTGCCCGCCAAGGTTGGCACCTGCCGCCAGCGCCCGGCCGTACCGGCGGGCAACGCGGCGCATGCCGGTTACAGCGGCGGCATCGTCTGCAGGTCGCCCTCGACCAGCTCGATCGCCATCACCACCGCGTCCTCGCGCCCCTGCGCGGCCGGGTAATAGCGCGGACGCCGGCCGATCTCGTTGAACCCTTCGCTGTGATACAGCGCCAGCGCCGGCGCATTGGACGGGCGCACTTCCAGGAACACACGCTGGGCACCGCGATCACCAGCCAGCTGCACCAGCGCACGCAGCAGCTGCCGCCCCAGCCCGCGTGACTGCACCAGCGGATCGATGCAGATGTTCAGCACATGCGCCTCGTCGGCAGCGATGCTCAGCACGCCGTAGCCGAGCAGCTGGCCATCGCGCTCCATCGCCAGACCGGGATAACCCGCACGCAGGCAATCGATGAATATGCCGCGGGTCCACGGGAAGGGATAGCCACGCACCTCGATCGCCATCACCTCGGCAAGATCGCTCTCGCGCAGCGCCCGCAGGCGCACCGGACCGGGCTGGCTGACCGCACTCACGGCACGCCCCGCTTGCGCAGGGCGCGCAGCTGCGGCCACAGCGCGCGCTTGGCGGCTGGATCACGGCGCAGCTGCTCCAACGGCCAGCTGTCCATCAGCGCCTGCGTCGCGGCATCGTTCGGATTGCAGCCGGACGCGCGCAGCAGCGCGATCTGCAGGCGATCAGGCAGACGTACCGCCGGCTGCCGGGTGGTGCCCGCCGAGGCTGCGCGTGCCGCCTGCGGTTCGGTTGCCGGCACCACGGCGGGCGCGGTGCGAGGCGGCGGCGACGGACTCCGCGGCTGGCGCGGTGCCGGCTCCACCGCTGCCGGTTCGGGCTGGCGTGACGGAGACTGCGCTGCCGGGCTGGCCGCATCGGCGTCGGCCACGCTCAGCTGCAATGCAGCGTCCAGCTCCGCGGCGAGCTGGCCGTCGTGATAGACGGTATAGCCCATCGCCTGCAGCCAGGCCTGCTGGGCCGGTGACCACAGCACGGGCAGATCCTGGCTCACGCGGCCTCGGACTTCTTGCGCAGGCGCTGCACCGCCCACATCACCGGGCCGGACAGGGCATACAGGATGCCCACGGCGAACAGGACGCGCGGCAGGTCGATCACCGCGATCGCGATGGCCATCGGTACCAGTGCCAGGACCAGGAACGGCACCCGGTCGGATCGGGAATCCTTGGCGGCACCGCCCTTGAAGCTCCAGAAGCGGATGCGGCTGACCATCAGCAGCGCAGCGACCAGCGTCACCGCCAGCGCCACATAGCGCAACTGATTGCCATCCCAGCCCAGGTTGCCATCGGCGAAGGCCCAGACGAACGACATCATCAGCCCGGCAGCGGCCGGGCTGGCCAGGCCGACGAACCAGCGCTTGTCCACCACCGCGACCTGGGTATTGAAGCGGGCCAGACGCAGCGCCGCGCATGCGGCGTACAGGAAGGCCACGGCCCAGCCGACACGGCCCAGCAGGGGATCATCGAATTTCAGCCAGGACAGCGACCAGTGGTACATCACCAGTGCCGGCGCCATGCCGAAGCTGACCAGGTCGGCCAGCGAGTCGTACTGCACGCCGAACTCGCTGCTGGTGCCGGTCAGGCGCGCGACACGGCCATCCAGGCCGTCCATCACCGCCGCCACGAACACCGCGATGCTGGCATTGACGAAATCCCCGTTGGCAGCGGCGATGATCGCGTAGAAGCCCGCGAACAGGCCCGCAGTGGTGAACAGGTTGGGCAGCAGGTAAATCGTGCGCGAACGCGGCGGCGGTGTGATCGGGTCCATGGAATCCAGTTTAATCGACTTGCCAGCGGTCGGTGCCAATGCTGCAATCGGCGTTCTACGCCCATTCTGCGGAGTTTGCCATGCGTGCCCTGTCCTGCCTGGGATGCCTGCTGCTGTTGGCCAGTACCAGTGCCATGGCCGGCCCCGTCTACAAGTGGAAGGACGCCAACGGCGTCACCCAGTATTCGGAAACCCCGCCAGCAGGCAGGACCTACGAGACCCGGGCGCAGGCGCGCTCGGCGCCATCGGCTGACAGCGCCGAACGCCCGGTCGCACCCGTACCGGAGCAGTGCAGCACCGCCCGTGCCAACCTGGCCCTGCTGGAGGGGTCCGGCCAGGTGATGCAGGACACCGACGGCGACGGCAAGGGCGATACCGTGCTGACCGCAGAGCAGCGCACCGCGCAGAAAGGACTGGCTGAAGCCAGCATCAAGGCCTACTGCCCAGCCGCCGGTTGAGGGGTCGGCAGGGCTGCGCCCTGCACCTGCTTCAGGCAACCGCAACGTCAAATGCCAAAGCGGCTCTGGTTTTCTGCTGGTCTGGCGGGGCGGTATGGGCTGGCAGGACACGCCGTAAACCCATCCATGGGGCTACATGGAATCCAAAATGGGGTCAGATCCGTTTCCGCAGGAAAACGGATCTGACCCCAAGGCATGTCCTGACAGGTCGCAGAGATCCGTCGAAGGCGGGGTGGGTCCGGTGGCAGGGGTGTGAGCGGCATGGATGCCGCGACCAAGCCCCCATGGACGGGTTTACGGCGTCCCCTGCCACCGGACCCACCCCGCCATCCCACAGGAAGCCCGCTGTTGCTGTTGCTGTTGCTGTTGCTATTGCAGTTGCCGTTGCAGTTGCAGTTGCAGTTGCAGTTGCAGTTGCAGTTGACGTTGCCTGAGGCGGGTGCAGGGCGCAGCCCTGCCGATACCCTCCCCCCGCCCGGGCTGGCAGAATAGGGATCTCTGCCGTAGACCGAAGCCGACGATGCGCCTCTCCCAGTTCCACCTGCACACCACCAAGGAAACCCCCAGCGACGCGGAGCTGACCAGCCACCGCCTGATGCTGCGTGCGGGCATGATCCGCAAGCTCGCCTCCGGCCTGTACACCTGGTCGCCGCTGGGACTGCGCGTGCTGCGCAAGGTCGAACGCATCGTGCGGGAGGAAATGGATCGCGCCGGTGCCGTGGAGTTCCAGATTCCGACCATCCAGCCCAAGGAGCTGTGGGAGCAGACCGGCCGCTGGCAGAAGTTCGGGCCGCAGCTGCTGAAGATCAAGGATCGCAAGGACCAGGTGTTCTGCTACAGCCCGACCGCCGAGGAAGCCGCATGCGACTTCGCGCGCAGCGAACTGTCCAGCTACAAGCAGCTGCCGGTGAACTTCTATCAGATCCAGACCAAGTTCCGCGATGAGATCCGCCCGCGCTTCGGCGTGATGCGTGCACGCGAATTCCTGATGAAGGACGCCTATTCGTTCCACCTGCACGATGAGTGCCTGGTGCGCGAGTACGAGAACATGAAGGCCGCCTACAGCCGCATCTTCACCCGGCTGGGCCTGGACTTCCGCATGGTGCAGGCCGATTCCGGCGCGATCGGTGGCGACGCGTCGCAGGAATTCCATGTGATCGCCGATTCGGGCGAGGACGCGCTGGTGTTCTCCACCGGCTCGGACTACGCGGCCAACATGGAAGCGGCGATCGCCGCGGAACCGGCACCGCGCGCGGCAGCCGGCGAGACGATGCGCAAGGTCGAGACCCCCACCCAGAAGACCTGCGAGGACGTTGCCGCCCTGCTCGGCATCGCCCTGCAGCGCACGGTGAAGTCGGTGGCGCTGATGACCGCCGAAGGGTTCGTGCTGGTGCTGGTCCGTGGCGACCACGAGGTCAACGAGATCAAGCTGGGCAAGGTTGCCGGCCTGGAAGAGCAGCGCTTTGCCAGCGAAGCGGAGATCGCCGAGTACCTGGGCAGCGTGCCCGGCTTCCTCGGCCCGGTTTCACCGGCCAAGGCGATCCGCGTGGTGGCCGACCGCGAAGTGGCGGCGATGTCCGATTTCGTGGTCGGTGCCAATGAAGCGGGCTTCCACCTGGCTGGAGTCAACTGGGGCCGCGACCTGCCGGAACCGGAAGTGGTCGATATCCGCAACGTGCGTGCCGGTGACCGTGCGCTGGACGGCGGCGAGTTGAAGATCGCCCGTGGCATCGAAGTCGGCCACGTGTTCCAGCTTGGCCGCAAGTACGCCGAAGCGCTGGACGCGACCGTACTGGACGAGAACGGCAAGGCCGCAGTGATGGCAATGGGCTGCTACGGGATCGGCATCTCGCGCGTGGTCGCTGCCGCGATCGAACAGAATCATGACGATGCCGGCATCATCTGGCCGGACGCGATGGCGCCGTGGCAGGTGGTGGTGTGCGTCATCAACCCCAAGGGCGATGCCGCTGTGGCCGAAGCCGCTGCCGGCCTGCTGCAGGAACTGCGCGATGCCGGTCTCGATGCCGCGCTGGATGATCGCGGGCTGCGCCCGGGTGCGATGTTTGCCGACATGGAGTTGATCGGCATCCCGCATCGCGTGGTGGTCAGCGAGCGCGGCCTGGCGGCCGGCACGTACGAGTACCGCTCGCGACGTGCCAGCGAAGCCGAAAGCCTGGATAAGGCTACCCTGCTGCAACGCCTGCAGGGTTGAGTGACCGGACCGGGGCATGCCCCGGTCTTTTTCTTTGTACCGGCGGTGGGCCGGTGAATATGCAGCTGGACATAATCCGGTCAAAATGGTCACGATGCAGTCGGTCCATCGCCATACCCTGACCTGCATGATTTGTACTGGATTTAATTCATCATTATCCTGTGCGCCGACGCCACGGACCGGCTCGTCCCTGTCCCTTATTAGTTTCCGGAGTAACCGTAGATGAGCATCGACCTGACCGGCCTGTCGGCACGCGAGCTGGGCGCATTGATCCGCACCGCGAAAAAGCAGCAGACCATCGTCGCCAAGCGTCGCCCGATCGCCAAGGTGCGGGCCCAGCTGAGCAAGCTGGCCAAGACCGAGGGTTACACCATCGAGGAGTTGTTCGGTACCGCTACCACGGCTGCCAAGCCACGCGCCCGCAAGGCAGCGGCGCCGTCCAAGACCGCCGGCCGCAAGCTCGGCAAGGTCGCCCCGAAGTACCGCAACCCGGCCAACCCGAAGGAAACCTGGACCGGCCGTGGCAAGCAGCCGCGCTGGATGGCCGAGCTGACCGCCAAGGGCAGCAAGAAGCCGGAAGATTTCCTGATCAAGAAGGCCTGAGGCCGGATCGGAAAGAATGAAGAACGCCGGCGCAAGCCGGCGTTCTTCATTCCATCACAACGTCTTGCGCGCCGGCATCAAGAGGTTGCCGAACAGCAGGCCCGCCACCAGCGCCATCACCACGTTGAGCACGGTCAGGAACACGCTCTGGCCGGCACCGACATCCTGCTGCTGGACGAGCGTCAGCACGCCACGCAGGCTGGTGCTGCCAGGGACCATCATGATGATGCCCGGCAGGCGGATGATCGCACCCGGACGCCCGGCCAGCCGACCGAACAGGTTGCCGCCGGCGGTCAGCACCATCGCCGACAGGAAGATGCCTGCCGGTGCCCCCCAGGCGTGCCCGCCAAACTTGGAAATGGCATAGCCGGCCACGGACGCGGCAATCACCCAGGGATAATCGCGACGGCTGGCCTTGAACAGCATCGCGAAGGCGAAGGCCGCGGTCAGCAGCGACCCCCACTCCACCCACGGTCCCTGCGGTCGCGAGGCACGGATCACCGGGTCCAGGCCCAGCACATCGGCCAGGGTCACCGCGATCATCGCGCCGACGCTCAGTTTCATGATCGTGGTCAGCGCACCGGCAAACCGCGCGGTGCCTGACACCCAGTGCTGGCTGGCCAGTTCGTTGACCGCATTGGTCAGCGACATGCCGGGCAGCAGCACCACCAGCGAGGCGATGATCACCGTGTTGAGGTTGAGCGCGCCGACAAACGAAGCGATCAGGGTGGCAACCAGGCCGGCCAGCAGCGCGGCCAGCGCCTCGGCGGCCTCGCGGGTCGCCGGGCGACGGTCGGTGACCATGCCGAGCAGGCCGATCATCAGGCCGATGACACCGGCGGTGGCGATGTCCAGCCAGGGCAGCTTCCACATGCCGGCGACACCGGCCGCGCCGAGCGTGAACGAGAGGATGGTGCGGAGCTTGCCGCGACGGCCGGGATCCTTGTCCAGCTGACGCAGCGCGGTGTGCCCCTGCGCGATGCTCATCCGCCCGTTGGCCACTTCCTCGGCGATCCGGTCGGCGACACTGAGCTTGTGCAGGTCGTTCTCGCCCGGTGCCAGGCGGATCACGCGGGTGATGTCGCTGGAGCCGATCGCCTGGGCCGGGTCGCTGAAGCTGAGGATGATGCCGGTGGGGTTAGACCACGGTTCACAATCGAGATCGAGCTGTTTTGCCAGTGCGACCACGGCCGTTTCCAGACGCTGGGCCGTGGTGCCGTAGCTGTGGAGGCGGCCGGCGATCTCGGAAACGAAGGCCACGCGCTGCGCGTAGGTGGCCTGGGGCGTGGGGATCGTGTGAGCGTCTGCGGACATGCGCCGTAGTATTACCTAGGCCGGGCCCCGCCGGAGGAATTCATCCTGGTTCAACGCGAAGCACAATACAGAACGGTTATGCTGCGACCCGAATGGCCCACGTGACCCAGAACCTCGCCCCCCAGCTCGAACAGGACGCCCACGACCCCGGGCTGATCCGCCTGTCCGGCCACTGGACCTTGAAGACCGCGCTGGCCGCGGCCGAGGTGCTGCGCGCCGTTCCCGACAAACTGACCGGCATTGACGCCACGGGCATCGAGCAGCTCGATTCGGCCGGCGTACTGCAGCTGTTGCGCGTGGCCCATCGCGCCGACCTCGGTGAGGATGCGCTGCAGTTCCGGCCGGATCACCAGGCCCTGGTGTGCACCATCGAGGAAGTGGCCGACGACCGGCCCAAGCCCAAGCGCGACTTCGGCGTGCTGGCCGCGCTGGAACGGCTGGGCGTCAGCATGCATGGCACCGGCCACAACATCGTGGCCCTGGCCAGCTTCCTCGGCGAGGCGATGGTCAAGACCGCTCGCCTGGTCAAGCAGCCGCGTCGCTTCCGCCTCACCGCCACCGTGCATCAGATGGAGCAGGTGGGCCTGGACGCCGTGCCGCTGGTGGCGCTGCTGTCCTACCTGGTCGGTGCGGTGATCGCGTTCCTGGGCTCGACCATCCTGCGCGACTTCGGCGCGGAGATCTACGTGGTCGAGCTGGTCAACATCGCCTTCCTGCGCGAGTTCGCCGTGCTGCTGACCGCGATCGTGCTGGCCGGCCGCACGGCAAGCGCGTTCACCGCGCAGATCGGCGCGATGAAGGCCCGCGAGGAGATCGATGCGATGCGCACGCTGGGCCTGGACCCGATCGACCTGATGGTACTGCCGCGCCTGTTCGCGCTGCTGGTGACCCTGCCGCTGCTGACCTTCATCGCGATGATTGCCGGCCTGGCCGGCGGCATCACGGTCGGCGCGTTCGATCTGGACATTCCGCCGCAGATGTACATCGCGCGGATGCACGACACGATGGAGGTGCGGCACATGCTGGTCGGCCTGTCCAAGGCGCCCGTCTTCGCGGTGGTGATCGGCCTGATCGGCTGCCTGGAGGGCCTGAAGGTCACCGGCACCGCACAGTCGGTCGGCGAGCGCACCACATCCAGCGTGGTGCAGACCATCTCGCTGGTGATCATCATCGACGCCTTTGCGGCGTTGTGGTTCATGCATATGGACTGGTGACATGAACACGACCTCCGGTTCCGGTACCTTCGAGATGCGTGATGACGATGGCCATGACCTGGCCATCCGCGTGCGTGGGCTGGTCAACCGCTTCGGCAGCCAGACCGTCCATGAGGACCTCGACCTGGACGTGCGGCGCGGCGAGATCCTCGGCGTCGTCGGCGGCTCGGGCACCGGCAAGTCCGTGCTGATGCGCTCGATCCTGGGCCTGCGCGTGCCGGATGAAGGACAGATCGAAGTGCTCGGCCGCGATGCGCGTGCCGACGATGCCGAAAGCCGGCTGCATATCGAGCGCAACACCGGCGTGCTGTTCCAGGATGGCGCGCTGTTCTCCTCGCTGACCGTCGGCGAGAACGTGCAGGTTCCGCTGAAGGAGCATCATCGCGACCTTCCCGAACGCTGGCACTACGAGCTGGCACTGCTGAAGGTGAAGCTGGCCGGCCTGCCCGCCGATGCGATCAACAAGCTGCCCTCGCAGCTGTCCGGCGGCATGCGCAAGCGTGCCGGCCTGGCCCGCGCGCTGGCACTGGACCCGCCGCTGCTGTTCCTGGACGAACCGACCGCCGGCCTGGACCCGATCGGCGCGGCGGCCTTCGACCGGCTGATCAAGACCCTGCAGGAAGCGCTGGGCCTGACCGTGTTCCTGATCACCCATGACCTGGACACGCTGTACGCCATCTGCGACCGCGTCGCCGTGCTGGCCGATCACAAGGTGATCGCCAACGCACCGCTTGCGGAAATCGAGAAACTGGATCATCCGTGGATCCAGGAATACTTCCACGGACCACGTGCGCGTGCCGCGCGTGGCGAACAGATCGAGAGTGCCTGAGCCATGGAAACCAAAGCCAACTACGTGCTGATCGGCGCGTTCACCCTGATCACCGGCCTGGCCCTGCTGGCCTTCGGCCTGTGGGCGGCCAAGTACTCATCCGACCGCACCTGGCAGGAATACCGCGTGGTGTTCCGCGAGGCGGTGACCGGCCTGTCGGTCGGCAGCCCGGTGCAGTACAACGGCATCGCGGTCGGCTCGATCATCGAGCTGAACCTGGTACCGGACGATCCGCGCCAGGTGGTGGCGCGCATCCGCCTGAACTCCACCACGCCGGTGAAGACCGATACCCGTGCCAAGCTGGCGATCACCAGCCTGACCGGTCCGTCGATCATCCAGCTCAGCGGCGGCACGCCGCAGTCGCCGGCACTGACCACGGTCAACAAGGACCCGGCGCCGATCATCCCGACCACGCCTTCGGCACTGCAGAACATCACCGATGTGGCCAACCGCATCGTCGAGCGCATGGACCAGATCCTCAGCGATCGCAACGTGGCGTCGATCAACGCGACCCTGGCCAACCTGGAAACCATCAGCGGCGGACTGGCCGACCGCGACCAGGGCACGCAGGCGCTGCTGCTCAGCGCGCGCGATGCCGCACGCAGCCTGGACACCACGCTGAAGACCACCAACGGCACCATCGAGCGCCTCGACAGGAACCTGGTGCAGCAGCTGCCGGGCATCATCGACAAGCTCGACGCTACCCTGGTCAAGCTCGATTCGGCTGCCGGCAATGCCGATTCGATCCTTGGCGAGAACCGCGCCGCGATCAACAGCTTCGCCAATGACGGGCTCGGCCAGCTGGGCCCGACCCTGACCGAACTGCGTGGCCTGATCCGCGACCTGCGCCGGGTCAGCGACCGCCTCGAGAACAACCCCGCGCGCTATCTGCTCGGCCGCGATGCCCCGAAGGAGTTCGAACCCAAATGAGCCCGATCCTCTTCCCGCGCCTGCTGCTGCCAGGCCTGGCCCTGGCGCTGCTGTCGGGCTGCTCGATCCTCGGCAGCGGCGACAAGAATCCCGTCACCCTGTACTCGCCTGCCGTGCAGGTGAAGGTCGATCCCAGCTGGCCCCAGGTCGCCTGGCAGCTGGTGCTGGCCAAACCCAGCGCGGCGCGCATGGTCGACAGCCCGCGCATCAACGTGCGTCCCACGCCGTCGGAGCTGGAGATCTACAGGGGCGCCAGCTGGGCCCAGCCGGCCACCGACATGATCGAGGACACGCTGCTGCGCGGTTTCGAGGACTCCGGCCGCATCAACGGCGTGGCCCGCACCGCCGCCGGTATCCGCGCCGATTACAAGCTGTCCACGGACATCCGTCGTTTCGAATCGGACTACCAGGGCCAGACCACGCCGACGGTGGTGATCGAACTCAATGCCAAGCTGATCCACGTGGCCGACCAGCGCGTGGTCGCTGATCGCACCTTCCGTCAGGCGCAGCCCGTTGGCAGTACCGATGTGCCGGCGGTTGCGGCGGCGTTCGAACGTGGCCTGCAGCAGATCGCGCAGGACGTGGTCGGCTGGACGCTGGTCAGTGGGCAGAACGACAGCGCCGCAGCACCGCGCTGATCCCTCGCTCAGCGCGGCGTGATCCAACGGAATGTCAGGTTGATCCGCTCGCCCTGGGCCCGCGCCATCTTCGGCAACGCGTGCTGATAGAAGCGCTGGGTGCTGCCGGCCATCAACAGCAGATCGCCATGGCCCAGCAGGAACTCCGCCTTGCGTGCCGGCTCGTCGCGCCGTCGCAGCAGGAAACGCCGCGCCGCACCCAGGCTCAGTGAAGCGATCACCGGCGCCGGGCCCAGTTCGGGTTCGTCGTCGCTGTGCCACCCCATGTAATCGCCACCATCGCGGTATCGATTGAGCAGCACGCTGTTGAACCGGCCGATACCCTCTTCCTGCAATCGCACGCGCAGCGCCTGCAATGCCGGCAGCCAGGGCCGCGGGACGAACTCGGCGCCGGAATACCGGTAGCGCGCCTGCGGATCGCCGATCCAACTGCTCAGCCGCGGCGAATCCACCCAGTGACCAAACATCCGGATGCGGTGCACATCCCAGGCCACCTGTTCGCCCAGTGTCCGCTGCAGCGCATCCGCCCGATCCGGCAGCAGCCAGCCCGGAACATGACGGACGTCGGCATCGGGCAGCTCGTGTGGAAACAGCATCGGGATCGCCAGGCAGTGTCGGGGCGGCACGAGGCCGCTCCGCCGGACTCAGGCACGCCGGAAAGGCACGCCGGTCTTTTCCTTCAGTTCGTCCTCGTCAACCCCCGGCGCGGTCTCCACCAGCACCAGACCGGCATCGGTCACGTCGAACACAGCCAGATCGGTGATGATGCGGTCGACCACGCCCACGCCGGTCAACGGCAGCGTGCATTCGGCCAGCACTTTGTGCTCGCCGTTCTTCGCGGTGTGCTCCATCAGCACCACCACGCGCTGCACGCCGGCCACCAGGTCCATCGCGCCGCCCATGCCCTTGACCATCTTGCCGGGCACCATCCAGTTCGCCAGGTCGCCCTTGTCGGTCACCTGCATCGCGCCAAGAATGGCCAGGTTGATGTGGCCGCCACGGATCATGGCGAAACTGTCATGGCTGCCGAAGTAGCTGGCACCGGCGCGCGCGGTCACGGTCTGCTTGCCGGCGTTGATCAGGTCGGCATCGACCTCGGCTTCGGTCGGGAACGGGCCGATGCCAAGCAGGCCGTTCTCGGATTGCAGCCACACGTCCACGCCTTCGGGAATGTGGTTGGCGACCAGGGTCGGCAGGCCGATGCCCAGGTTCACATAGGCACCGTCGGTCAGTTCACGGGCGGCGCGGGCCGCCATCTCATCGCGGGTCCACGCCATGTCAGTTGCCCTCCGCACGCACGGTGCGCTGCTCGATTCGCTTTTCAGGATGCGCGTTGTGCACGATGCGATGCACATAGATCCCCGGCAGATGCACCTGGTCCGGATCGATCGCACCGACCGGCACCACCTCTTCCACTTCGGCGATGCACACCTTGCCGGCCATCGCGCAGGCAGGATTGAAATTGCGCGCGGTCTTGCGGAACACCAGGTTGCCGGCTTCGTCGGCCTTCCACGCCTTCACCAGGGCAACGTCGGCACGCAGCGCGGTTTCCAGCACATAGTGCCTGCCGTCGAATTCGCGGGTCTCCTTGCCTTCGGCCACCACCGTGCCGTAGCCGGTGGCAGTGAAGAAGGCAGGAATTCCGGCGCCGCCGGCACGCAGGCGCTCGGCCAGGGTGCCCTGTGGATTGAATTCCAGCTCCAGCTCACCGGCCAGGAACTGGCGCTCGAACTCCTTGTTCTCGCCCACGTACGACGAAATCATCCTGCTGATCTGGCGTGTTTCCAGCAGCTGGCCCAGGCCGAAGCCATCGACACCGGCATTGTTGGAGATCACGGTCAGGCCCTTGACTCCACTGTCGCGCAAGGCTGCGATCAGTGCCTCGGGTATGCCACACAGGCCGAAGCCGCCGACGGCCAGCGTCTGGCCATCGGCGACCACGCCCTCCAGCGCCTGGGCCGCGCTGGCATAGCGCTTGCTGCGCTTGCCGCCGGTATTGGACTTGTCCATCGCTTTGCTGTCCCACACGGTAAGGATGCCCGCATTCTAGCGGCACACCCGCATCCGGCTGGGATGCGCCGCAGCAATTGCGGCGTGCCCTCAGCCGCGCGCGATCGCGGCCATGACCTGCTTCAGGCCGTCCTGCCACGGCGGCAGCACGATGCCCAGCGCCTGCTGCAGGGCGCTGTTGTCCAGCACCGACCAGGCCGGCCGCCGCGCCGGGGTCGGATACTCGGCACCCGGAATCGCTTCAACCACCGGCACCCTGTGCAGGACACCGGTTGCCAGCGCTTCGGCGAAGATCGCTTCAGCGAAGCCGTGCCAGCTGGTCTGGCCACTGGCGGTGAGGTGCCAGGTACCGGAGAGCGCGGCAGGATGCTGCAGCGCGAGCGCGGTGACATCGGCGATCAGCGCAGCCGGCGTCGGCGTGCCGATCTGGTCGGCCACCACACGCAGATGGTCGCGCTCTGCGCCCAGGCGCAGCATCGTGCGCAGGAAGTTCGCGCCGTGCTCGGCATACACCCATGCGGTACGGAAGATCAGGTGGCGGCCACCGGCAGCGCGTACGGCGTCTTCGCCATCGCGCTTGCTGGTGCCATACACACCCAGCGGCGCGGTCGGCTCGTCCTCGCGATAGGGCGCGGAACCTTCGCCGTCGAACACGTAGTCGGTGGAGTAATGCACGAACGGCACGCCCTGCGCCTGGCACCAGCGCGCGATTACGCCCGGGGCCTGCGCATTGGCGGCGAAGGCGGCCTCGATGTCCTGCTCGGCGCGATCCACGGCGGTATAGGCCGCCGCATTGACCACCACCGATGGCTGCACGCGATCCAGCAGCGCCGGCAGGCTCGCGGGCTGGCCGAAGTCCGCCGTCTCGCAGGGGCTGCCATCAGGCAGCCGGCCACTGCGGGTGGTGGCGACCACCGGCCCCAACGGCGCCAGCGCGCGCAGCAGCTCCTGGCCGACCTGGCCGTTGCCACCCAGCACGAGAACCGTCATGGCGCGAAGACCGGCAGACGTTCCTCGGCGATGTCCTTCAGGAACGGCGCATGTTCGTCCTTGGGCGAGAGCGTCGGCACGCCCACCGGCCAGTCCACTGCGATGTCCGCGTCGTTCCAGCGCACTCCGGCATCGGCTTCCTTCACGTACACATCGGTGCACAGGTAGTGGAACAGCGCGGTGTCGGACAGCACGGCAAATCCGTGCGCGAAGCCTTCCGGAATCCAGAACTGGCGCTTGTTCTGCGCGCTCAGCACCACCGCTTCCCATTGGCCGAAGGTGGGCGATCCGCGGCGGATATCGACGGCCACGTCGTACACCTCGCCTTCCAGCACGCTCACCAGCTTGCCCTGCGGTCGCGGCCACTGGTAATGCAGGCCGCGCAGCACGCCCTTGCTCGATGAGGAGACATTGCTCTGCACGAAGCGGTCGGGCAGGCCCAGCTGGCCGAATCGCGCCGCGTTCCAGCCCTCGAAGAAGAAGCCGCGCTCGTCACCGAACACCGCCGGTTCAATCACCACACATCCCGGCAACCGGGTTTCAATCACTTTCACGGAACCACTCCACGCAATGCGAGTGTGTGCAGGTACTGGCCGTAGCCATTCTTGATCAACGGAGCGGCCAGCGCTTCCAGCTGCTCGGCATTGATCCAGCCCTGCCCGAACGCCACTTCTTCCGGACAGCAGACCTGCAGGCCCTGGCGCGTCTGGATGGTCTCGATGAAGTTGGACGCTTCCAGCAGCGACTGGTGAGTGCCGGTATCCAGCCATGCATAGCCACGCCCCAGCGCCTCCAGATGCAGGCTGCCCGCACCGAGATAGCGCTGGTTGAGATCGGTGATTTCCAGCTCGCCGCGCGGCGAAGGCCTCAGCTCGGCCGCATAATCGCTGGCGTTGCCATCATAGAAATACAGGCCGGTGACCGCGTAGTTGGAACGCGGGTTCTGCGGCTTTTCGACCAGGCCGACAACCCGGCCGTCCTTGTCGAATTCGGCCACGCCGTAACGCTCGGGATCGTTGACCCAGTAGCCGAACACGGTCGCGCCATCGGCGCGGGCGTCGGCCCGCCGGAGCACGTCGCGCAGGCCGTGGCCATGGAAGATGTTGTCGCCGAGGACCAGGCAGCTGGGCTTGCCGGCGACGAACTCGCGGCCGATCAGATACGCCTGCGCCAGCCCATCCGGACTGGGCTGCACGGCGTACTGGATGTCCATGCCCCATTGCGAGCCATCACCCAGCAGCTGCTGGAACAGGGCCTGCTCATGCGGGGTGTTGATGATCAGCACTTCCCGGATGCCGGCCAGCATCAGCACGCTGAGCGGGTAGTAGATCATCGGCTTGTCGTACACGGGCAACAGCTGCTTGCTGACGCCCTTGGTGATCGGATACAGCCGGGTGCCGGTTCCGCCGGCGAGGATGATGCCCTTGCGCTGGGTCATGACGTCTCCTGGGTTCAGGCCGTAGTGCCGATGCGCTGCAGGCGGTAGCTGCCGTCAAGCACGCCCTCGACCCAGTCCTGGTTCTCCAGGTACCAGTCAACAGTGAAGGCGATGCCCTGCTCGAATGTGTGCGCCGGCTGCCAGCCCAATTCGTTCTTCAGCTTGCTGGCATCGATCGCATAGCGACGGTCATGGCCGGGGCGATCGGCCACATGGGTGATCTGGCTGCTGCGCGGCTGCCCGTCAGCGCGCGGACGGCGCTGGTCCAGCAGAGCGCAGATCGCATGCACCACCTCGATGTTCTGCCGTTCCGAATTGCCGCCCACATTGTAGGTCTCGCCCACCCGGCCCTTGGCCAGCACGGTGCGGATCGCCTCGCAGTGATCTGACACGAACAGCCAGTCACGCACCTGCCTGCCGTCGCCGTAGACCGGCAGCGGTTCGCCGGCCAGCGCCTTGGCGATCACCAGCGGGATGAGCTTTTCCGGGAAGTGATAGGGGCCGTAGTTGTTGGAGCAGTTGGTGGTCAGCACCGGCAGCCCGTAGGTGTGGTGGAACGCACGCACCAGATGATCGGACGCGGCCTTGGACGCCGAGTACGGCGAGTTCGGCGCGTACGGGGTGGTCTCGCTGAACGCGCCGGTCTCGCCCAGCGTGCCGTACACCTCGTCGGTGGACACATGCAGGAAGCGGAACGCTGCGCCGCGCTCGGCCGGCAACGCCTTCCAGTAGTCGCGCACCGCTTCGAGCAGGCCCAGGGTCCCCACCACATTGGTCTGGATGAAGGCCCCGGGGCCATCGATGGAGCGGTCGACGTGGCTCTCGGCTGCGAAGTTCAGCACCGCATCGGGCTGATGCTCGGCGAGCAGGCGGGCGACCCGCTCACGGTCGCCGATGTCGCCGTGCACGAACACATGGTCCGGATTACCTTCCAGGCTGGACAGCGTCTGCAGGTTGCCGGCGTAGGTCAGTGCATCGAGATTGACGACCTTGACGCCACGAGCCACGGCCTCGAGGACGAAATTGCCGCCAATGAACCCGGCGCCGCCGGTGACAATCCAAGTTGGCACTACCCGTTACTCCTGTTCGATCAAGGCTCCCGCGCCGCCTGGCAGTCGGGTGCAGCGCAGCAGGATACATCGGGCCCACCTTTACCACTGCCTCTGACGGGTGAACAGAGCCCCTTCCCTGAGAGAGCATTAGTGCGCCGCAGCACAACCATACGCATTCGCATGGTTGCCCCAAGCCAGCTAGAATCGGGATCCCACCCCCGAACCGGTTGCTGTCAGGACCGGACGTTCTCCCTGTTACTGAAGGACCCCGTACCAGATGAAAATCCTCGTCGCATACAAGCGCGTGGTGGACTACAACGTCCGCATTCAGGTCAAGCCGGACGGTTCCGGCGTGGTCACCGATGGCGTCAAGCTGTCTCCCAATCCTTTCGATGAAATCGCCCTGGAAGAAGCCCTGCGCCTGCGCGACAAGGGCATCGCCACGGAGGTGGTGGTGGCCACCATCGCCCCGGCCGACGCCCAGGCGCATCTGCGCAACGGCCTGGCCATGGGCGCCAACCGTGCCGTGCACGTGGTCACCGACCAGGCCATCCAGCCGCTGACCGCCGCGCGCACCCTGCTCAAGCTGGTCGAGAAGGAGCAGCCGGACCTGGTGATCCTCGGCAAGCAGGCCATCGACGATGACGCCAACCAGACCGGGCAGATGCTGGCCACGCTCTGGGGCCGCCCGCAGGCGACCTTCGCCAGCAAGCTGGACATCGCCGATGGCAAGGCCACGGTGACCCGTGAGGTCGACGCCGGCCTGGAAACACTGGAAGTGGATCTGCCGGCGGTCGTCACCACCGACCTGCGCCTGAACGAGCCGCGCTTCATCAAGCTGCCGGACATCATGAAGGCCAAGGCCAAGCCGCTGGAAACCCTGCATCTGGCCGACCTCGGCGTTGAAGCCGCCGACACCTTCAAGACCACCCGGTACGCTGCGCCGTCCAAGCGCAGCAAGGGTGTAATGGTCAAGGACGCGGCCGAACTGGTGGCCGCACTCAAGCAGAAGGGGTTGCTGTAATGAGCAAGATTCTCGTCATCGCCGAGCACCACGACGGCAAGCTCAACGCCGCCACCGCCAAGACCGTCAGCGCCGCCGCTGCCATCAGCGGTGCCAGCATCGACGTGCTGGTGCTGGCCGCCGATCCGACGGCCGTCGCCGCCGAGGCCGCCAGGATCGCCGGCGTCGCCAAGGTCCTGACCGTGGCCAACGCCGCCAACGCACAGGCCCTGGCCCAGGTGCTGGCGCCGCAGATCGCACAGCTGGCCAAGGGCTACAGCCACGTGTTCGGCCCGTCCACCACCTTCGGCAAGGACCTGATGCCGTGCGTGGCCGCCCTGCTGGGTGTCAACCAGGTCTCCGACCTGATGGCCGTGGAAGGCAGCCACACTTTCAAGCGCCCGATCTACGCCGGCAACGCCATCATCACTGTGGAGGCCCCGGCCGACCAGGTCGTGGTCGCCACCGTGCGTGCCGCGTCGTGGCCGGAAGCCGCGCAGGGCGGCAGCGCTGCCATCGAAGCGGCCAGCGTGGATGCGGCACTGCCGACCCACACCCGTTTCGTCGGCCTGGCCGCCGGTGCCAGCGACCGTCCGGACCTGCAGAGCGCCAAGCGCGTGGTCTCCGGTGGCCGTGGTGTCGGCTCGGAAGAGAACTTCAAGGTCGTCTTCCAGCTGGCCGACAAGCTAGGCGCCGCCGTCGGCGCCTCGCGCGCCGCCGTCGATGCCGGCTACGTGCCCAGCGACCTGCAGGTCGGCCAGACCGGCAAGATCATCGCGCCGGAGCTGTACGTGGCCGTCGGCATCAGCGGTGCGATCCAGCACCTGACCGGCATCAAGGATGCCGGCACGATCGTGGCGATCAACAAGGACGGCGATGCGCCGATCTTCGAGATTGCCGATATCGGCCTGGTCGGGGATCTGTTCACGATCCTGCCCGAACTCGAGGCCGCGCTGGGCTGAGCGCCCGCCCGGGGTGCCGCGTAATCAACAGGTTACGCGGCATTCCCTTCCTTCTGGGCCCCGCAGGGACGCTGGCCTGGCTCACCCGTCCTTGCAGTGCCTGTCGCTATAATCCGGGGTCAACCCGTGTAAGGACTGCATTGATGACGCTCCCGTGTTTCAAGGCCTATGACATCCGTGGCCGCGTTCCGGATGAACTGGATGAACGCCTTGCCCGCCGCATCGGCGCCGGCACTGCCGCGTTGCTGGGCCCGGGACCGGTGGTGGTGGGACACGATATCCGCCTGAGCAGCCCCGCCCTCCTGCAGGCCGCCATCGAAGGCCTGACCGCCAGCGGCCGCGATGTCATCGACATCGGCATGTGCGGTACCGAGGAGGTCTATTTCCAGACCTTCCACCGCAAGGCCGCCGGCGGCATCATGGTCACCGCCAGCCACAACCCGATGGACTACAACGGGATGAAGCTGGTGCGCGAGGAGTCCAAGCCGATCAGCGGCGATACCGGCCTGTTCGACATCCGCGACTTCGCCGCCTCGGAGGCGCCGCTGGGAACCGGCCAGGGCGAGGTCCGCCAGGACACCGACAAGTCCGCCTACATCCAGCACCTGCTGGGCTACGTCGACGTGGCCGGCCTGAAGCCGCTGAAGATCGTCACCAACCCCGGCAACGGTGGCGCTGGCCTGGTGATCGACGAACTGGCGCCGCACCTGCCGTTCGAGTTCATCCGCATCCAGCACGAGGCCGATGGCAGTTTCCCGAATGGCATCCCCAATCCGCTGCTGCCGGAGAACCGTGCGGCAACGCGCGATGCCGTGCGCGCGCACGGTGCCGATTTCGGCATCGCCTGGGACGGCGATTTCGATCGCTGCTTCTTCTTCGACGCCGACGGCAACTTCATCGAGGGCTACTACCTGGTCGGGCTGCTGGCGACGGCACTGCTGGCCCGCCAGGCGGGCGGCAAGATCATCCACGACCCGCGCCTGACCTGGAACACCGTGGAAATGGTCGAGCAGGCCGGCGGCGTGCCGATCATGAGCAAGACCGGGCATGCGTTCATCAAGGAGCGCATGCGTGCCGAAGATGCCATCTACGGCGGCGAGATGAGCGCCCACCATTACTTCCGCGAGTTCGCCTACTGCGACTCGGGCATGATCCCGTGGCTGCTGATCGCGCAGCTGGTTTCCACGACCGGCAAGTCACTGGGCGAGCTGGTGGCCGATCGCATGAAGGCCTATCCGTGCAGCGGCGAGATCAACTTCCGTGTTGACGATGCCAAGGCGACCGTGGCGCGCGTGCTGGCGCATTTCCAGCAACAGCAGCCGGTACTGGACCATACCGATGGCGTCAGTGCGGATTTCGCCGACTGGCGCTTCAACCTGCGCAGCTCCAACACCGAGCCGCTGCTGCGCCTGAACATCGAAACCCGTGGCGATGACGCCCTGCTGCGCGAACGCATCGCCGAGCTGACCGCCCTGATCGGCGGCACGCCGGCAAACCATTAACCGAAGGACGCACCATGAATCCCATCGTTCCCGTCATTCTTTCCGGCGGCTCTGGCACGCGTCTGTGGCCGCTGTCGCGCGAAGCGTATCCGAAGCAGTTCCTGCCGCTGGTCGGCAACGACACGATGCTGCAGGCGACCTGGAAGCGCGTTGCGTCGATTGCCGGCGCGGCACCGATCGTGGTCGCCAACCAGGAACACCGTTTCATGGCGGCCGAGCAGCTGCGCGAATGCAAGGTGCTGCCGCAGGCGCTGATCCTCGAGCCGGTCGGCCGCAACACCGCGCCGGCGATCGCCATCGCCGCGCTGCAGGCACTGTCGGCCGGCGATGACGCGCTGCTGCTGGTGCTGCCGTCGGACCACGTGGTCCGCAACGAGGCGGCGTTCCATGCCGCGGTCAAGCAGGCCGCCGTCGCGGCCGAATCCGGCAAGCTGGTCACCTTCGGCATCGTGCCGACGGCGCCGGAGACCGGCTACGGCTACATCAAGGCCGCCACGGGTGAAGGCGTGCGTGCCGTCGACCGCTTCGTCGAGAAGCCCGACCTGGCTACCGCCGAACAGTACGTGGCATCCGGCGAGTACTTCTGGAACAGCGGCATGTTCCTGTTCAAGGCCTCGCGCTACCTGAAGGAACTGGAGACGCTGCAGCCGGCGATCCTCGCCGCCTGCCGCAATGCGCTCGACAAGGCCGCACGCGACAACGACTTCATCCGCCTCGACGCCGAGGCCTTCGCTGCCAGCCCGAACGACTCGATCGACTACGCGGTGATGGAAAAGACCGCCGATGCCGCCGTGGTACCGCTCGACGCGGAATGGAATGACGTCGGCTCGTGGTCGGCATTGTGGGAAGTGTCCGACAAGGATGCCGACGGCAACGCCTGCCATGGCGATGTCATCGCCCTGGACTGCAAGGACAGCTATGCCTATGGCAACCGCCTGATCGCGATGGTCGGCCTGCAGGACGTGGTGGTCGTGGAGACCGACGACGCCGTGTTCGTCGGCCACAAGGACCGCGTGCAGGACGTCAAGGAGATTGTCGGCCGGATCAAGCGTGAGGGCCGCAGTGAAGCTGCCGCGCACCGCAAGGTGTACCGTCCGTGGGGCGCCTACGATTCCATCGACAACGGCGACCGCTTCCAGGTCAAGCGCATCACCGTCAAGCCTGGCGCGACCCTCAGCCTGCAGATGCATCACCACCGCGCCGAGCACTGGATCGTGGTCAGCGGCACGGCCGAGGTGACCCGGGGCGACGAGGTCATCCTGCTGTCGGAAAACCAGAGCACGTACATCCCGCTGGGCGTCACCCATCGCCTGAAGAACCCGGGCAAGCTGCCGCTGGAGTTGATCGAAGTGCAGTCGGGCAGCTACCTGGGCGAGGACGATATCGTTCGTTTCGAAGACCAGTACGGCCGCGCGGGAGGCTGATCGGTGAGTGCTTCGGGTGCCGGCCGTTCGAGGCCGTTGTGTGTTGATCTGGACGGCACCCTGCTGCGCAGTGACCTGTTGTACGAGACCTTCCTGAGGATGCTGGCACGGCAGCCCTGGATGCTGTTCGTGCTGCCGTTCTGGCTGCTGCGTGGCAAGGCGCACCTGAAGCACCAGCTGGCAGTGCACGGTGCCGGCGATCCGGCACTGCTGCCGTACGACCCGCGCGTGGTCGAACTGCTGCGGACCAGCAGTGATCGCAGGCGGGTCCTGTGCACGGCATCGGACGCCGCACTGGTGGAGCCGATCGCGCGCCATCTGGGCGTGTTCGACGACGTGTTCTGCAGCGATGGACACACCAATCTTGCCGGCCATCGCAAGGCCGATCTGCTGGTGGAGCAGTTCGGCGAGCGCGGTTTCGACTACATGGGCAACGCGCGGGTCGATCTGGCCATCTGGAAGCACGCGCATTCGGCCTGGGTGGTCAACGCCAGTGCCGGTGTCGCCCGCGCTGCGGCGCACTGTTCGGAGCTTGCCGCCCACTGGCCCCGCGAAGGCGGCGGCCCACGCGCCTGGCTCAAGGCGATGCGTGTCCACCAGTGGCTGAAGAACGTGCTGGTATTCGTGCCATTGCTGGCGAGTCATCGTTTCCTGGAGCTGGAGACCACGCTCAACGCGGTGCTGGCGTTCATCGCCTTCGGGCTGTGCGCATCCGGCGTGTATCTGTTCAATGATCTGCTGGACCTCGACTCGGACCGGCAGCATCCGCGCAAGCGCAAGCGCCCGTTCGCCTGTGGCCGGCTGGATCTGCGTTCGGGGCTGCTGGCCACGCCGGTACTGACCCTGGCCGGCTTCCTGCTGGCGGCCATTGTCGCCCCTGCATTCCTGCTGGTACTGGCCATCTATTTCTGCCTCACCCTGGCCTATTCCCTGCGGATGAAGCAGGTGGTGATGATCGATGTGGTGATGCTGGCCGCGCTCTACACCATCCGCATCGTCGGCGGTGCCGCGGCAATCGACGTCACGCTTTCGTTCTGGCTGCTGACCTTCTCGATGTTCATCTTCCTCAGCCTGGCCATGCTCAAGCGCTACACCGAACTGCGCATGACGCTGGCCAGCGGCAAGGAGAAGCCCAGCGGGCGTGGCTACCACGTCGAGGACCTGGGACTGGTACAGGCCCTGGGTACCGCGTCGGGCATGGCGTCGGTACTGGTGCTGTGCCTGTACATCAACGCGCCGGAAAGCCAGGAGCTCTACGGGCATCCGCTGTTCCTGTGGCTGCTGTGCCCGGTCCTGCTCTACTGGATCTGCCGCACCTGGCTGCTGGCCCACCGTGGACAGATGCACGACGACCCGGTCGTGTTCGCAGTGAAGGATCCCGGCAGCCTGATCACGGTGCTGGTGGGTGGCCTGTCGGTACTGGCGGCGATCTGACTCAGGCACATCACGGCTGCGCCACCGGCGCGCAGCCCGTCATTCGAGCGCGGGGAATGACGGTGCCAGCGCTGCCCGCAGGCAGCGCTGGCAACCCGGCCAGGTGGGATCAGGCCGGACGCTCGGACCCGGTACGATCCAGCAGCATGGCTTCCTGCAGGTCGTAGAAGCGCCGCAGCGGATAGGCCTGCAGTGCCTGTGCGCGTACCTCGGCACGGCTTGCCGCATCGCGGCTGGCCATCAGGCGCAGCATCGCTGCCGCCAGTGCCGGTGCATCACCGACCGGCACCACTTCGCCATTGCCGGTGTTCTGCACGATGGTGCGCACGCCCGGCAGGTTCGACGCGATCACCCGTGAACCACTGAGCATCGCCTCCAGCTGCACCATGCCGAACGCTTCATAGCGGTTGACGCTGGGCAGTACCAGCACATCGAGCTGCGCATAGAACGCCTGCAGTTCCTGTTCGCTGACGCGACCGCGCACGTCCACCGCATCCCCCAGCGCGGCGATGCTGCCGTGGATGGCATCCATGATGCCGCCGCCGGCGATGTTGTGGGTATCGCCGACCAGCACCAGGCGGACACGGTCGCCATGCAGGGCATGGACCTGGCTGAAGGCGTCCAGCAGGACAGGCAGGCCTTTCTCGGCGACGAAGCGGCCCACGAAACCAAAGCGGAACACCCCGTCGGTGCTCGCCGGGCGATCCTGCCAGGGCATCGCCTTCATCGGTGCCAGCACTTCATGCTGCTTGTGGCGGATGCCGGACAGCCAGGCCGAGGAGCTGGCGTAATCGTGGGTGAGCACCCCGACATCACGGGCGCGCCGCGTGGCCAGCCAGCAGGACACACGGGTCACGTTCACCGCCAGCCGGTCCAGCAGTCCACCGACCACGGCCATGTCGCACTGGTAGTTCACCACCAGCTTGCGGGCGGGGACCAGCAATGACAGCAGGCCCGATTCCAGCATCGGCATATGCAGGTTGACCACATCATGCTGCCGCGCCAGTCGGCGGAACCAGGTGATGAACTTCCAGCTCAGGACGCCTTTGTGCATGCGGGCGAACACCGGTGCGCGCACCACGCGCACGCCGTTGATGGTCTCTTCCACCGGCAGGGATGCATCGTGCTGGGTGGTGAGCACGGTGACCTCGTGGCGATGGGACAGGTCCTCGGCGAGCATCCGCGCGAATTCAGTCACCCCGCTCATGTAGGGCGTGTAGTAGGTCAGGACGATCAGGATCTTCATGCTCAGCTCGCGCTCACCAGGACCACGCCCAGCACGATCAGGCCGATGCCGGCCATCCGCAGTGGACCGATGTGCTCGCCCAGGAACAGCACGGCAAGCACCGGTGTCACTACGTAGGTCAGGGCGATCATCGGCTGCAGCTTGGTCAGTGGCATGTACTTGAGCAGCACCACCCACGACACCAGCGGGATCATCTGCAGGATGAAGCCGGTCACCAGTGGCAGGTTGAACGCGGACGTCAGCATCGGCAGGATGCCGTCGGAATAGGTGACACGCCCTGCCCCGACCTTCAGCAGGACGGTTCCACAGGCGCCGAGGATGACCAGGCCGAAGACGATCAGGAGTTGCATGGGAGACCTCTCGCGCCGTGGCCGTGGCCCGACGCTGTTCGATGGATGATTGCGAAGACCGTCATTCTGCCGGCTCGGCAGGCACGCCGCAGCTGATGCGGGCGTGGGACACGTTGGCGAACAGAGGCCGGGGATCGGTTGATAGACCCAACGCCTGCGGCGACGCAACCGGCCAATCCGGCGCGAGGACGACCACCGAGCTGCCGCCGGCCAGCGACAAACTGACCTCGCCCTGGTGCCCGTCGACGGTTGCTGCTTCCACACCGTTGACGGTCACATGGATACGTCCCTCGGCGGGTGGCTGCAGCAGATCCAGATCAACCTGCAGTCGTGCGCCCGCACATCCTTTGGGCACGAAGGTTTCAAGGCTGAAGGCGCCGCGGGTCCAGCAGTGATCCTGTTCGCAGGTGTGCCAGCCCGTACCCGCCTGGGCCAGCGGCAACTGACCGGACTGCAGCGAGAACAATGCGAATGTGGGATCTTCCAGGAGCGGGGCAGTACCCGGCGGCAGCGCTGGGCCCGTCCCGGGCTGCCTGAGTACCAGCAGCCAATCGGGTGATTCGGCACCGCGCAGGCTGTCATTGAACAGGGCATCGCTGTACCCCACCGGAGCGTCGCCACGGTCGGCAATGCGCGCGCGCACCCCGCGCCGATGCAGCTCCAGCACAGCAAAGTCCTGCTTGACGTAGCGCTCCGGCCCGTTGACCCCGGACGTGTCGATGACAACCTCATCTCCCTTCTGCGGCAGCCTGATCGCTTCCGAGAGGGCATGGGTGATACCCGAAGGCACATGCGAGACCAGGATCGATCGCGAACGCACGGCGTAGGCCGCCGACAGCGCCCCCAGCGTCGCCATCAGCAGCAGTACCACACCTGTGCGGCCGCGACGGCGCGCATGGCGCAGCAGAAGCCAGCTCAACAGCGCCACCCATGCCGGCCCGAGCACCTGCACCAGCTTGTGCTCGCCGTACTGATAGCCATGGCTCTGCACATAGGCAACCAGCACCATGCTGGCTGCCAGCAAGCCGACGAAGAACCGCCAGCGTCCTTCCCGGATGGAAAGCCATGCAGTGGACGCCATCAGCACCAGCCCGAGCATGATGGCTTCCGGATTCACGGCAGGTTCGCCGGTCATCAACAGGCCGGCGAAGGGAGCCGACAGCCACCAACCCCAGAAGGGCTGCCGGATGTACCAGCTGGGCCACGACGACTGCGCGACGATGCCACTGACCTGGGCATAGGATGCCATCAGCTCGGGCAGCATCCGGTTGAGGACGATCGCGCAGGCCAGCATCGCCAGCAGGCCGCCCAGCAGGAACACCCGCCAGGAACGCAGCCACATGGCCGTCACCAGTACGGCCAGGGCCACGATCATGCACGCATGCACCGCCGCTTCGCCGTATGCCATGCCGGTACAGCCCGCAGCTGCACCCAGCATGATCCACTTTGCACCCAGCGACTGCATCGGCGTAAGTGCCCACAGCACGATCATCATCAGCAGGGCGCCCGCCATTGCCGTACCGATGTTCTCGTTGACCACCGCAAGCATCATGCCGGTACCCAGCATGCACAGCACCGCCAGCAGGAAGGCCACCGCGGTTCCCCGCGGCCAGCGACGCGCGCCGCCGAAGCGGCCTGCCATCGAGGGCAGCATGCCGAGCACCGGGAACAGTGCGGCGGTGCCGATCATCGCCCGCACCTGGTTCGGGCCTGCCTCCGGCACGAAGCTGGACGCCAGTGCCAACAGGCTGTACGCCCCATTGCGCTGCACGATGCAGCCGTTGCCGATGAACTGCATGCCCTGACCGCATTGCCCCAGCGCCCACTCGCGGGCCACCGTGGCCTGCTCGACCCAGAGCGGGTGTTGCATGGCCCATTTGGCACCGCCGTAGAAGAACACCAGATCATGGTTGGTGCCTTCAAGCATCCACAGATGCCGGGAAGCGAACATGAGATTCCACCATGCGACCAGCAGAACGCCCGCAAGCAGACTGATGGTGAACGCCCAGATCGACGCATGGGCGAGCGGATCGGCGAAGCCACGGCGAAGCGCCACGAGGGCTCCCACGGCCCCGCTGATCAGGAAACAGGGAAACACCACGTAGCCGGGCAGCCACGCATTGGCATTCATCAGCAGGGCCAGTACGCACACGCTCGCAAGCAGCAACGCCTGGACCGGCCCGATCCGCCGCAGATGCGGGCTCACGCGGATGCCGGCGACGGCCAGCAGGGTCGAGCTGCCGATGACAGCAAGACACATCGCCAATACCGGCGCAATCAGTTGCCAGACATAATGCACTGCGTGTTCTCCCTGCACTGAAGGCGGGATCCGCCGAAGCGGACCCCGCGCTCTTTCAGGCCTCCGCGCGGGCCTGGTACATCCAACGAAGCGTCTCGCCCAGATCGAAGTCCGGCAATGACCCGACCGCGGCCCGCAGCTTGCCGTTGTCACCACGCAGCGACTTGACCTCGTTGGCGCGGACGAAGGCGGGATTCACTTTCACTTCGATGTCACGGCCAGAGATGCCACGCATGCGTTCGATGACCTCATGCAGCGAATGCTCCTGGCCGGAGCAGACGTTGTAGGTCTGGCCATTGCCCGGCAGTGCCAGCAGGCCTTCGTAGGCAGCGGCCACGCCCCGCACGTCATTGAAATCGCGCGAGACATCGGTGTTGCCCAGCTCGATCACATCGGCACCGCGGCGGAAGTGCGCCACGATCTTCGGGATCAGGAACTTCTCGTCCTGGCCCACGCCGGTGTAGTTGAATGGACGCACCAGGGTCAGCGGAAGCTGATCGATCCACAGCGCCGCCATGGCCTCCATCGCCATCTTGCTGACCGCGTAGTCGTTCTGCGGCGAAAGCGGCGCCTGCTCGTCGAGCACGCCGGACGCGTTGCCGTAGACATTGGCACTGCTGGCCAGCAGTACATTGCTCGGCGCCTCGTCCAGAGACGCCAGCGCTTCCAGCAGATTGCGCGTACCCACCACGTTGACCCGGTAGATCTCGTCGGCATCACCGTGGGCGACGAACGAGATCGCAGCCAGATGGACCACGCGCTGCGGACGCACTCTGGCGACGTGCTGCTTGAGCGCAGCACGGTCGAGCAGATTGACCGATGTTGAGGTGTCGCCGGAATGCAGATCATGCACATCGCAACCGGCAGCACGCAGGCGCTCGATCACGTAGCGCCCGGTGAACCCGGACGCCCCCGTGACCAGCACGCGCTGGCCTGACAACTCAGAACGAGAAGCCACGCTCGTTCCTCTTGAGGTCAGCCTCGACCATCATCTGGCACAGCTGTTCCAGGCTGGTCTGCGGCTTCCAGCCAAGGATGCGCTCGGCCTTTTCCGGGTTGCCGATCAGCAGATCGACTTCGGCCGGGCGGTGGAACTTCGGATTGATGCGCATCACGGTCTTGCCGGTGGCGGTGTCCACCGCGACTTCGTCCACGTCCTTGCCCTTGAACTCGACATCGATGCCGGCGCCCTTGAACGCCATCGCCACGAAGTCGCGCACGGTCTCGGTACGGTTGGTGGCCAGCACGAAGGTGTCCGGCTGCTCGGCCTGCAGCATGCGCCACATGCCTTCCACGTATTCCTTGGCGAAGCCCCAGTCACGCTTGGCGTCCAGGTTGCCCAGTTCCAGGACGTCCAGCTGGCCCAGCTTGATCTTGGCAACCGAGTCGGTGATCTTGCGGGTCACGAACTCGCGCCCGCGCAGCGGGCTTTCGTGGTTGAACAGGATGCCGCTGGAACCGAAGATGTCGTAGCTCTCGCGGTAGTTGACGGTGATCCAGTGCGCGTAGAGCTTGGCCACGCCGTACGGGCTGCGCGGGTAGAACGGGGTGTCCTCCACCTGCGGCACGGCCTGCACCTTGCCGAACATTTCCGAGGTCGACGCCTGGTAGAAGCGGATCTTCGGATTGACCAGGCGGATCGCTTCCAGCAGGTTCAGTGCACCCACGCCGGTGATCTGCGCGGTGGTGGTCGGCTGGTCGAAGCTGACGCCGACGAAGCTCTGTGCGGCCAGGTTGTAGATCTCGTCCGGCTGGATCTTCTGCACCATCGCCAGCGACGTGCCGAGGTCGGTCAGGTCGTACTCCACCAGGTGCAGGTTCGGGTGGTTGGTCACGCCCAGCTCATCCAGGCGCCAGAAATTGACCGAGCTGGTGCGGCGGTAGGTGCCGTGCACTTCATAGCCCTTCTCCAGCAGCAGCTGGGTGAGATAGGCGCCGTCCTGACCCGTGATGCCTGTGATGATTGCCTTCTTCATTGCTTCTCGTCCTGATGATTGAGTGTATTTGCAGCCAGAACCTGCCGACGCGTGCGGAGGATCTGTCGAGCCATGGAGTCCAGACGGCGGGCCAGCGCAGGATACCGGTGTTCGGCGCGCCATTGTGCGGCACGCTGCTGCACTTCGGCCAACACTGGATCGCCGTCACGGCTGGCACGCAGCAGTTGCCGCAGACCGGCCGCAAGATCGGCCGGGGAGGTCCCGGGCAGACGGTGAACGACGTCGCCGACGTTGTCGAAGATCGCCAGCGGCGTGACGGCCACCGGGCGGCCTGAGGCCAGCCCGTAGCGGACTGCCGCGCTGGAGGATTCGCCGGTGCCCTGGTATGGGAACACCACCACATCGGCCTGCACCAGCTCCTGCATGCTCTCCTGGTCACGCAGGAAACGGGTCACCATCCGCACACGCGACTGCAGGCCGTGCTGCACGACGCGCGCCACCGCCTGGTCGATCTGCTGCCGCGAGACATCCACTGGATATTCGGCATTGATCATCGCCAGTTCGACGTCCACGCCCTGGGCGACCATCAACGCAACAGCGTCGATCAGTTCCAGCAACCCCTTGTGCGGCAGGAAGAATCCGTAGGAAACGACGCGCAGCCGTGCACCCGTGTTTGCCGCCGCCGGCTCAGCCGGTTCCAGGATGCCGTGCGGGAACATCGCGGTGTTGCGCTCCACGCCGATGTCCTTGAGACGGTTGAGGTCGTGTATGGAGTGCACCAGCACGCGATCGCAGCCGGCCAGTGCCGGCCCCAGGTCGCGCAGCCGCTTGCGCGGATTCTCCGCGGCATCAACGGTTGCATGCATCATCACGATCAGGCCCCTGCCGGCCGCCTGCTGCCGCTCAAGGAAGGCCGAGAAAGCGGGGAAGTCAAAGAAGCCGTACTGGAACTGGATGATCAGCGTGTCCAGCTTCAGACGCTCGATCTGCTGTTCCAGCCGCTCAAGCATGTCGCCTTCGCCCTGCCGCCAGCAGCGGACAACCTCTGGCCCATCGCGGAACGTGCGGTCATCGGCCTCGGCCGCCAGGATCGCCACCGGTGTTCCGCCGCTCTCCACGAGATAGCTGGCGTAACTGGCCACGCCGCAGCGCGTATTCCAGGTCGTGATCCAGCCGATGCGCGCATCGGGCAGCGTCGGCTGCGCCGCGAACGCGCGTACGTCCTGCTCCAGTCTCCGCGCGGCATCGGACCACGTGAAGCGCGACTTCAGAAGTCGCCGCGCGGCCTCGACCTTGTCCCGCACACGCGCCGGATCGGCGCCGTGCACCTCACGCATTGCGGCGGCCAGCGCGTCGACATCGGGTTCGGCCCAGACCGAATTGCGCAGATTGAAGTGGGTCTGCGCCGGGACGAAGCGGTAATCCACCATCCAGGCGGTTTCTTCGCTGCAGAAATCCAGCTGCCCCCCCCAGTTGGTGGTGATCACCGGCAGGCCGCCCAGCATCGCTTCGGCCAATGGCAGGCCAAAGCCTTCAGCCCGGCTCGGCGCCAGCAGCGCGTTGCAGCTCGCGTACAGATGCTTGAGCTGGGCGTCGCTCACATCCTCCTCGATGATGTGCACCTCCGGATAATCGGGGTTGTCACGGCGGGCGTCAGCCAGCCAGCGATGCACTTCATTGTGCGGATTGGCGAAGGTCTTGATGACGAGGCTGACATCGTCGGCGGCGCTGAACGCCTTGCCATAGGCCAGAAGCATCGCGTCAACGCCCTTGCGCGGGAAGCACGAGGACACGTGGAGGAAGCGGAACCCCCTGCCCGGCACGGGATACGTCGCATCGGCAACAATCTGCTCCCAGTGATCCACGCCGTTCCAGCAGACGCCAAGGGGAACCGACACGCCGTTGTCCACCATGATCTTCTCGACATGATGCGAAACGCAGGAGATCCCCTGCAGGCTGTCATTGAACTCCTCGACCCACTCCTGCGGAAAACCGCTCTCCTCCCACGGATAGGCGTGCAGCAGATTCATCCTTGCGCGTGCATCGGCAACCCGTGGCGGATACAACAGTCGGCTGGTCACCTCGGCCTGGTCGACCGGAATCGCGGCGACGGCAGCATGCAGCGCCGCCACGCGCGGATTGCGCGCAAGGAACTGCGGTGACGGATCGAAATCACCCGGGCCTTCGGTCGAATGCAGACCCACGTGGTGGCCACGGTCGGCCAATGCTTCCGCGAGGCAACGGTTCACCAGGGCCAGGCTGTAGCTGCTGTCGAATGGCCCTTCCACGCGCCAGGACAGCGACGCGGGCAGTTCACCGCCGCGTGCGAGCGCCTCGTTGGCCGCCATTCCGGAGGAGATCAGCGCTGCCGCCTGCTGCAGTTCGAAGGGTTCCGGCTCGCAGCCGACGTCCAGCCCACCCACCGCCTGGACCAGGGTACGGTAGCCGGCGTCGAGTGCAGGCGACGCGGCCACCCAGCGGCGATCGCGTGGCGCACGACGCGATGCGACCGCTTCCATGGCCTGCAGCGCGGCCTTGGCCGAATTGTCCCACGAGAACTTCGCCGCCTGTCGGGGAGCATGGGCACGCAGGGAATCGGCGAATGCGGTGTCGGTCAGAACCTTCTGCATGGAGCGGGCGATCGAAGCAGGCTCCGTTGGATCGAACAACGCATCTTCACGACCGATCACCTCGGGGATGCTGGTCGTGCCCGAGCCAATGGTCGGTGCTCCGCAGGACATGGCCTCCAGCGCGGGCAGGCCAAAGCCTTCATGCAACGAGGGGAACACGAAGGCCGCCGTCGCGCTGTACAGCGCAATCAGCTCTTCGTCGGTGATATAGCCGGTGAACACCACCTGGTTGCTCACGCCGAGCTGCGCTGCCAGCACATCGAAATTGCGGCGGTCGTGCTCGGACACTTTGCCGGCGATGACCAGCTGCGTCGACGCACGTACGGCCGGATCCATCAGGGAGAATGCCCGCAGCAGACCCTCTGCATTCTTGCGCGGCTCCATTGCCCCGCTGTACATCACGTAGCGGCCACGCAGGCCGAAGCGCTCGCGGAACAGGGTCTGCTCGCGTTCGCCGATGGCCATCGGCACGAAGTGCGGCGAGATTGCCGAGGAGATGTTGACCACACGCGCCGGATCGATATCCAACGCCTGCAATGCCTCCTGCCGCGCGTGCTGGGAGATCGACAGCAGCAGGTCGGCGCGCTTGAGCGACTCGACCTTGTCCATGTACCAGGACCGGACCCAGTCCGATGCCAGATAGACGTCGGGATTGAGCAGCGGAATCAGGTCATAAAGGGTCAGCGCAGTCGCCGCCCGTACGCCCGGCAACTTGCCGATCGAGCCGACCGCACCGCCCTGGGAACCTTCGAACAGGCTGGATACGTGGATGAAGTCGGGCTGGAGGCCATCCAGGAACGCTTCCCACATCAGCTCGGATGCACCACGCCGCCACGCATCCGCGGCGTTCGGCCAGCCTACCCGGCTGAAGGTATCGAACTGACGGATCCGTTCCTGCGGGACCAGGCCATCCAGGGCCTGGCGGATGTCGCCGATGCCATCGGGGAAGGTGCCGTTGACCGCCACCCAGATCTCATGGTCGCCCGCATTGCGGGCCATCGCTTGCGCCAGCGAGGTCGAATAGCGCCCGATGCCCCGGAATCGGCTCTCGGTCTGTGCACCCTGCAGATCAATCAGCACTCTCATCGGGCAGCCCTTTCATTCCTTGAACGCTTCAGGTCTTCCAGCACGCGCCGGGCCCGTCGATCCAGATGGACGACAGTGACTTCGTGCTCGTTGCCCTCCATTGCAGCCAATCGCGCCCGCTCGATCTCGAACAGCTGTTCGCTGATGGCGATCTTCTGCAGGCGCTGGTGAAGGAAGGGAATGCGCGTAACCAGGGGCTTGGCCAGGCGTCGCAGCCACGGTGCGGCCATGGCGACCTTCAGCGCGCGCACGACCGCCGGCCGCAGCGCACGTTTCATGCGGCCCAGCACGCTGGACGACAGGCGTCGGCGCACGGCCCGGAACGGCCGCGTGAGCTGCCACGAACGGCTGCGTTCGATCGCATCCAGCTGCGCGCGCACCTGCTCATGCGCCAACCACCAGCGATGGGCCTCGTGCTTGCCCTTGGTGACCTGCTCAGTCAGCTCATGCAGTTCGGCCAGCGCCTTCCTGTCGAGCAGGCTGCGCTCACGCTCATGCTTGCTCACCAGTTCCCGCTGGGCCACTGCCATCGCACGGACCGCGCCCTCGTGCTCGCTGCGCAGCCTTTCCATTGCCCGGGCGTTGTGCTCGGTTGCCTCGGCGGATTCTTCCTGCGCCCGCTGCAGTGCCGCGTCCAGATCCTGGATCCGCTCGTTCAGTTCGACCTCGCGTCGATCCGCCAGCGTCTGCAGTTCGTGATAGGCCAGGTTGATCTGCGAGCAGAACTGCGAGCCCGAACTCAGACTGAAATCATCGAACACATTGGGTCCGCTCTCGAATGCCGCATCCAGTTCGGGATGCTGCGCACTGGCGTAGAACCGGTTGAGGCCGTCGAAATAGACGAACCGGTACCCCTTGTCGAGCAGGATCGGTTCCCAGCTCTGGTGGGATTGTTCCGAACTCAGCGGACGCGTGCTTTCCACCACGACCAGCCAGGGCAAGCGGGTATCGCGCTGCCAGCCGCGCAGCACCAGTTCCTCGGCGCCCTCGACGTCGACCTTCAACCAGTGGATGTCGGTGGCTGGCACCTGCTCCAGCACGGTGTCCAGCGTCAGCGCCGGCACACGCACGTCGGAGACGTTGAAGCCCGCCTCCCGATGTTCGGCAGCGATGGCCGGATCCGTGGTGCTCAGGCCGGTATCGGCGATGTTGAAGAACTGCAGTATCCCGGGTTGATCGCTTACGGCAACCTGCAGCACCACCTCATCCGGCCGGCGATCGCGCAGCAGGTTGGCATACTGCGGCGTGGGCTCCACGTGCACACCGCGCCAGCCATGCTCGTAGAACATCCGGCTTACCGAGTCGGTATCGGGGCTCTGTGCGCCCACATCGACATAGCAGCCATTGACCACATGTGACAGCGCGCGCCAGAGCATGACGTCTTCGAAATTCTGCGCGTAGGAAATCAGCTTTGACATGGTTGTCCGTCAGTCCGCCTGCACACCATCGGCCGATGCGCGGCTGCGTTCGACGCTGAAGGCAGCATCGAGCCAGTTCGATCCGATGAACGTGGTCCTGTCGGCATTCATCACGTCGAACACCAGCAGGTTGTCCACCCACTCGAAGTTGTCGACCATGTGCGTTTCGGTGCTGACCAGCGCCGGCGACACCGAGTAGGAACCCGGGCCCAGCGTACAGGTGAAGTCCAGGTGGTAGACCACCTGTTCTCCGCCCCGTACATCTCGCTGGACCTGACCGGTATGCCAGGTATTGCTGCCCCAGATGATGTGGCCCTGCTTGTCGCGCAGCATGAACCCCAGTACCAGGCTGGGCAGGTCGGCACTGACCTGTGCCTTCAGTTCAAGCCGGAGCTTCTGGCCAACGGTTGCCAGCTTGACCTCCTGGCTGCTTTCGCCATCGAGCAGTCGCAGCGATTCCACGCGGGCCTGGCCGGTCCCGCTCCGGGTAGTCACCCAGCCGGATTTGCCACGGCGCTGCTCGACCGCAAGCGTCTCGTTTTCCTTCTTCGCGATCAGCGCGTTGTAGAAATCGATGACCTCGTCCGGCTCGCCATCCTTCAGCACTCGTCCCTTGTCCAGCAGGATCGCGCGGTCGCACAGTGCCTTCACGTCGCTGAGGCTGTGCGAGACCAGCATGATCGACGTGCCCTCCTCGCGGAAGCGACGCATGCGGTCGAAGCTCTTGTGCTGGAAGTAGCTGTCGCCGACCGACAGGGCCTCGTCGACGATCAGCAGGTCCGGGGTGAATGCAGTGGCGACGGCAAACGCCACGCGCACCTGCATGCCGCTGGAATAGGTACGCACGGGCTGGTCGAAGTACTCGCCCACTTCGGCGAAGGCCTCGATCTCCGGCATCGCGGCTTCGATCTGCTCCTGCGAGTAGCCCATCAGGCCTGCGGAGTGGAACGCGTTCTGGCGACCGGTGAGGTCGGGGTTGAAGCCCATGCCCAGCTCGAGAATCGCCGCAACGCGGCCGGTCCGCGTCACCTGGCCCTCGGTGGGCTGGGCGGTTCCGGTGATGAGCTTGAGCAGGGTGCTCTTGCCCGCGCCGTTCTGGCCGATCACGCCCACGGCTTCGCCGGGCGCGATGGTGAAAGACACATTGCGCAGCACCCAGTTCTCTTCCTTGGGCCGCGTCGGCACACCGAACCAGCGGGCCGCGCGCAGCCACTCACTCGTCCAGACACGATACGCCTTGCCGACGTTGTCGACCTTCAGTTCACCACTCATAGCGCATCCACCATTTCCGGGCTGGCACGACGGAACATCACCAGCGAAGCCAATGCCAGCACCACCGTGGCGATCATCAGCCACAACAGGTCACCCCAGACCGGCGGCTTGTCGAACAGCAGCACGTTCTGGTAGCTGGTAACCAGCGGCAGCAACGGGTTGAGCCGGAAGATGGCCTGCACGCGCTCGGGCAGAATGGTGATGTGGTAGACGATGGGGGTCAGCCAGAACAATGCCTGCAGGACCACCGGGACGACCTGGCCGATATCGCGCATGAACACGTTGAGCACGCCCAGCAGCAGGCCCAGCGCCATCGAGAAACTCAGCGTCAGCAGCATCAGCGCCGGCAGCCACAGGGCCTCGGCAGTTGGCATGTGGCCCATCACCGCGAACACCGCGAAGATCGCCACCAGCAGCAGCACGTTGTTGACCAGCATCGTGCCACCGGCGATGAACGGCAGGCAGATGCGGGGGAACGACATCTTCTTCATCAGGTTGCCGCTGTCGACGAACAGGTTCACCGACTTGCCGATGGTCTCGGAGAACATCGTCCAGCACAGGGTGCCGGACATCAGGTACAGCGCGTAACCGTACTTGTCATCGATGCCCGGCAGCTTGGCGGCCAGCACCTCGGACAGGATCGTGGCGAAGATCAGCACCTGCATCAGCGGGTGGATGATCATCCACAGGGCGCCCAGGCGGCTGCGGATGAAGCGCAGCCGCAGCTCGTTCTTGATCGAGGAAAAAATGAAATAGCGGTAGTTCCACAGGGCTTTCAGCATACCCAGCATGTCCAATCCTCGTGCCCGGTGGTGGTGGTTCTTGGGTTCATCGGTCGTGTCGTTCCAAAGACTGCAATCGAGCGCGCATGGCCGTTGCGGCGGCCTGCAGGCTCATGGTTTCCAGGATGTCGCTGCGTGCCTGCACGCCGATCCGCTGCGCCAGGCCCGGTTCACGGGCGAGCCGGCGCATCCACGCTGCCGCGGCCGGCACGTCGGCCTCGGCCCAGGTGCCGCCATCGGCGAAGGGATACTCCCCAGGGCGGATCGGCACCGTGCGGAACGGCACCAGGCAGCTGTTGCCCTCGTTCATGAAATCGAGATTGCCCGACCAGGCGGTGGCGATCACCGGCTTGCCACGGGCCATGCTCTCGGCCAGTCCGAGCCCCAGCCCCTCCGCGCGGTGCAGCGAGACATAGGCATCGGCGGTTTCCTGCAGCGCGTGCAGCTGCGCGTCGTCGAGCACCTGGTCGCGTACCAGGATGCGCGGATCGCCGGCAGCCTGCTGCATCAGCTCGCGCAGCCGCTGCGGATGGCGGAAGCCGTTGCTGCACTTCATCACCAGTTGCACGTTGTCCGGTGCACCATCGAAGGCCGCGCGGAACGCCGCCAGCACCGCCCACGGATTCTTGCGGTGGATCGACGAATTGAAGTCGAAGCTGCACAGGAACACGAACGCGTCGTCGTCCAGGCCGAAGCTGGACCGGGCCAGGTCCGCGCCGGGCTGCGGCACGATCGGATGCGGAATGCGCACTACCGGCTTGCCGGTCGCGCGCCGGAAGGCATCCTCGACGAAGCGGGTGGAGACCCAGACTTCGTCGACCTGCTCCAGCGTTCGCTGCCATGCGGCCGGCACGGTATCCAGTTCCCAGAACCAGAACGCGATGGTGTAGGTATCGCGCGGCAGGCGGGGCGCCAGTTCACCGAACAGGTCCGGATTCACGAATACCAGGTTGAATGGATACGGCGCGCCCCGTCCAAGCTGACCGGACAGGCTGTGGTCATTGCACGCGTGCGGGATGCGGAGGGCGGCATCGTTCACCGCAACCGGATATCCCTCACCCAGCAGGGCCCGGGCATACATCCGTGCCGTCTGCCCCAGGCCGAACTGGCCGTGGATGTAGCCGTACAGATTGACGCCCGGCCCCAGGGTGGGGTCGGTCGGCGGGAAGACCAGCGTTTCACCGCGCGCGTCGCCAGCGGCCGGTGCGGGCAGCTTGGGGAAACGTGCCTGCTCCAGTCCGCAGGCAAGCCACCAACGGCGCAGCCCGCCCAGGCGGGCGCGCAGGGCGTGGACGATGCGACGTGGCGCCCGCCTCCCTCCCCTGCTTTCGTCGTTGCTGGCCATGGTGCGGCTCAACCCAGCGCCCGTTCCAGGTCCAGCTGCAGGTCGCCCAGGTCTTCCACCCCCACGCTCAGGCGCACCAGCGCATCGCTGATGCCCAGCTGCTCGCGGCGCGCGACCGGGATCGACGCATGGGTCATCACGGCAGGATGGTTGACCAGGCTCTCCACGCCGCCGAGCGATTCGGCCAGGGTGAACAGCTCGGTCTTCTCGCAGAAGCGCTTGGCCGCCTCGAAACCGCCCTTGAGGACGATCGAGACGATGCCGCCGTAGCCGCCCATCTGGCGGGTCGCCAGGTCATGCTGCGGGTGCGAGGCCAGGCCGGGGTAGATCACCTTGTCCACCGCCGGGTGCTTTTCCAGCCATTGGGCCAGGGCCAGCGCATTGGCGCAGTGCGCCTTCATGCGCAGCGGCAGGGTCTTCAGGCCGCGCAGAGCCAGGAAGCTGTCGAACGGCCCCTGCACGCCCCCCACCGAGTTCTGCAGGAACGCCATCTGCTCGGCCAGTTCGGCGTTGTCGCCGACCACGACCATGCCGCCGACCATGTCCGAATGCCCGTTGAGGTACTTGGTGGCCGAGTGCAGGACCAGGTCCGCCCCCAGTTCCAGCGGACGCTGCAGCATCGGTGAGGCGAATGTGTTGTCCACCACCACGATCAGGCCATGGCGCTTGGCGATGGCGGCGACCGCAGCGATGTCCACGATCTTCAGCATCGGGTTGGTCGGGGTTTCGATCCATACCATGCGCGTGGCCGGCGTGATCGCAGCCTCGAACGCGGCCAGGTCGGTCAGATCGACGAAGCTGAAGTCCAGCCCGGCGGTACGACGGCGCACGCGCTCGAACAGGCGGAAGCTGCCGCCATAGATGTCATCCATCGCCACCACGTGGCTGCCGGCGTCCAGCAGTTCGATCACGGTCGAGCTGGCGGCCATGCCGGAAGCAAAGGCGAAACCGCGGGTTCCCCCCTCCAGCGAGGCGACGCAGCGCTCATAGGCAAAGCGGGTCGGATTGTGCGTACGCGAGTATTCGAAGCCCTGGTGCTCGCCCGGGCTGGACTGCGCATAGGTCGAGGTGGCGTAGATCGGCGGCATCACCGCACCGGTGCTCGGATCGGGCGACTGGCCGCCGTGGATGGCCAGGGTGGCCAGGGCGAGCGCGCGATCCTGGGAAGAAGCGTTGGACATGTTGATTCCTGATGGGCACCGGTGGACGGTGCCGTCGAAGGAGCGGAAGTCTATCAGCGCGGCCTTAACAACCTTTGACGCGAATAAACGTGAATTCAGCTGCGATCGTCTGCGATCTTCGCGTTACTGAACGCGACGCCGCAGGTAGTTGAGCAGATCGATCCGGGTGATCAGGCCGAGGAAGGCATTGCCGTCCATGACGATCGCCACCTGGCCACGATCGAACACGGGCAGCAGGGCTTCGATCGGCGACTTCACGTCCAGCCGGTCCAGCTTGCTGACCATGGCCGTGGCCACCGGATCCCGGAAGCGCGCCTCGTCGCCGTAGACATGCAGCAGTACGTCGCTTTCATCGACGATGCCGACCAGCTGGTCGCCCTCCATCACCGGGAGCTGCGAGACGTCGTACAGCTTCATCCGCTGGTAGGCGGTGGTCAACAGATCATTCGGGCCGATCACGACGGTGTCGCGCTGGCCGTACGGGCGCAGGATCAGGTCGCGCAGGTCGCCGTGCTGCGGGCGCTCGAGGAAGCCGTTGTCCAGCATCCAGTAGTCGTTGTACATCTTCGACAGGTACTTGTTGCCGGTGTCGCACACCAGCACCAGCACCTTCTTCGGCGTGGTCTGCTCGCGGCAGTACTTCAGTGCGGCGGCGAGCAGGGTACCCGTGGAGGAGCCACCGAGGATGCCTTCCTTGCCCAGCAGTTCGCGTGCGGTGTGGAAGCTCTCGGCGTCGCTGATGGCATAGGCCTTGGTGACACGGCTGAAATCGGAGATCGAGGGCAGGAAATCCTCGCCGATGCCTTCCACCAGCCAGCTGCCCGACTTGTCATTGAGCACGCCATCGTTGATGTACTCGGCCAGGATCGACCCGACCGGGTCGGCCAGCACCAGCTCGGTCTTCGGCGACAGCGTGGCGAAGGCGCGCGACAGGCCGGTCATGGTGCCCGAGCTGCCGCAGCCGAACACGATGGCGTCCAGATCGCCGCCCATCTGCTCCAGGATCTCCGGGCCGGTGCCGAATTCGTGGGCGGCCGGATTGTCGGGGTTGCCGAACTGGTTGATGAAGTAGGCGCCCGGCGTCTGCTCGGCGATGGTCTTTGCCAGATCCTGGTAGTACTCCGGGTGGCCCTTGGCCACGTCCGAGCGGGTCAGACGCACTTCAGCGCCCATCGCCTTCAGATTGAAGATCTTTTCCCGGCTCATCTTGTCGGGAACGACCAGGATCAACTTGTAGCCCTTCTGCTGGGCGACCAGGGCCAGGCCCAGTCCGGTGTTGCCCGCGGTGCCCTCGACCAGCGTCGCGCCCGGCTTCAGGTCCCCGCGCTTCTCCGCTGCCTCGATCATCGACAGGCCGATGCGATCCTTGATCGATCCACCCGGGTTGGCGTTCTCGAGCTTCAGATAGAGCTCGCAGACACCGGTGTCCAGGCGCTGGGCCTTGACGATCGGGGTCTGGCCAATGAGTTCGAGGACGGAAGAATGGATGGGCATTCGCAGGACTTTCGGTTCGCGCCACACAGGGCCGGACAGATGATTATCCGACGGATGGCGCTGAAAGTCAGGTCAGTCCGGGCATGGGCGCGACGCTGCCGGAAAAGGGATGCGGACGGCCCCGGATCGACGAGGAGACCGGTACCGTCCGCATCGATGAGACAGGGACGTGCGGGCCAAGGCACCACCGCCTGTGGTGCCTTGGCGCGGCCGCCGTCATCGGCGGTACCGCGACGCCAGGGCGCGAGCGCCTGGCCGGGCCTTCTGTGGCCGGATCACGCCGTTCCGGGCGTGACGAGGTGCGTCACAGCGTGGCGGACGTCGTTGGGAGCGGTGTTTCGTACATTCGCAGAAGTCGTTGCTTGGCCAGCAGCTTCTCACGCTTCATGCGACCCAGGGTGACATCATCGATCGGGAGTACACCCAACTCCGCGTCCATGCACTTCTTGTTCAACTTGCGGTGCTGGTCATGGAGTGCCCTGAACTCCGGATCACGCGCGCGACGTGCGTCGATCTCGCTCTGGGGCTGATCTTCAAACATGATGGACCTCCTTCGACAGATACGCGAACGCCCCGGCCGCAAGGCACGGGGCGTTGTTCATGGAGGAGCGCCGTTCGATGGCTGCATGGGTGCGCACAACGACCTGCGGCACTGGCCTGCGCACGTCGGTCTGCTGCGGTTCGCGCCCTGCTTGCATCGGCCCGGCCCTCCCATCGTCCGGTCCGCGGCATTGCGTCCCGGACGATTGACCCTACGCCTGCTCCGGGCGGGGTACAAGACCCCTGCGACAAAAAGACCGAACCCCGCCGGGGCGGGGTTCAGGCTGAATGCTCAACGCAACGAAAAACAAACAATATCAATCAATTACGGGGCGATGATGACCTCGGCCGAGCGCGCCCGGGTCGACGCCGCCTTCTTGCCGCTGATCTGGATGCGGTTGCTGGCGACACCGCCCGCCACCAGTGCATCACGCAGGGCCTCGGCGCGCTTCTGCCCGACGCCGTTGGCGCTGTCGTAGGCCTCGATGCGCAGCCGGCCCTTCTTGCCGATGTTCAGGTACTCGGCCAACGCCTTGGCCTGGTTGCGCGCCCCGGCGGACAGACTGGAGCCGCCCGCTCCGAAAGCATCACCGGCGAAGGTGAAGACCTCGCCGCGTCCGTCGAACTTCGAGCCCGGCAGCTTCTGCCCGGACACCAGCTCGGCCTCCTCGCGGGCCAGTTTCGCCGCATTCTGCTGGGCCGCGCTCAATCGCTGCTGCTGCTTGCCGGCCACGCTGGTCAGCGCGTTCTCGGCGTCCTGCCGCGCCAGCGTCTCGGCCTCGGCAGCCTGACGCAGGCGTTCGGCTTCCTCGGCCTGCATCTGCGCCTGCATGCGCAGCTGTTCGGCCTCCTGGCGGGCGCGGGCGGCATCGCGGCGGCTCGCCTCGATCAGCAGGTCACTGCGGGTCCGCTCGAGCCGATCGACCTCACGGGCGGCCAGGGCCGCGCGTACGGCGGTCTCGGCGATCTCGACCCGGCGCTGGGCCAGGTAGGTCGCCAACTCCTGGTCGCGGCGCTTGGCCTTGTCCAGGGTGGCAATGGCCTGCTGGGCCTGCATGCGCTCGAAGGCGCCCAGTTCGGCGGTGTCCGGATTGGCCTGGATGGCCATCAGGCGCTGGCTCAGCTGGGCCACCACGGGGTTGTCGGCCGCCAGGGCAAGGGTCGGCAGAGCCAGCAGTACGGCCAGGGTTGCGGCGTTCACGGGTTTCACCGGCGGTCCTCCCCGGTCGAGAGCTGGCGCTGCAGCTGGTTGACCTCGTTGCGGCGCAGCTGCAGCTGCGCGGTGGCAGTGGCCTCCTCGCTGCGGGCGCGGGCCAGGTCGGCATCGGCCGCCGCGCGCAGGGCCATGGCCGGGGCGTTCTTGCGTTCGCGGCGATCGCCAGCGGCGCGCTGCGCCTGCTCCAGGCCCTGCCGGGCCAGATCGATCAGGTCCGGGGCGTACTGGTCGGCATCGGCCTGGGTGGCCTTGTCCACCGCCTGCCGGGCCTGGGCCAGTTCCAGCGCACCGTCCTGCGCCCAGGCGGGGGCAGACAGTGCGAATGCAAACGCCATCACATACAGGCCGTGGCGCATTCGTGCGAAGCTAGGTCGTTTCATTGGGGAGGCCGTACCGGTTGTCGGTTCACGGCCATTGTCGTCAAGCCAGCGCCGTGCTTGCAACGGGCGCCGGCAGTTTCGTTGGGGAAAATTCGCGATGGATATCGGCTACTTCCTGAAGCTGATGACCGAAAAGAACGCCTCGGACATGTTCCTGACCACCGGAGCACCGGTCTACATCAAGATCGAGGGGAAGCTTTACCCGCTGGGCAACACCGGCCTGCCGCCCGGCATGGTCAAGAAGATCGCCTATTCGCTGATGGACGAGGGCCAGGTGCCGCAGTTCGAGCGCGAGCTGGAGCTCAACATGGCCATCGCCCTGGCCGATGCCGGCCGTTTCCGGGTGAACGTGTTCAAGCAGCGGGGCGAGGTCGGCATGGTCATCCGCGCCATCCGCAGCCGGATCCCGAGCATCGAGGAGCTGAACCTGCCGCAGGTGCTGAAGGACGTCATCATGACCCCGCGCGGGCTGGTGCTGGTGGTGGGGTCCACCGGTTCCGGCAAATCAACCTCGCTGGCGTCGATGATCGACCATCGCAACAGCACCACGACCGGACACATCCTCACCATCGAGGATCCGATCGAGTACCTGCACAAGCACAAGATGTCCATCGTCAACCAGCGTGAAGTGGGGCTGGACACCCATGCCTTCCACAATGCCCTGAAGAACGCCATGCGCGAGGCACCGGACGTCATCCTGATCGGCGAGATCCTGGATGCCGAGACGATGGAAGCGGCCATCGCCTTCGCCGAGACCGGCCATCTGTGCCTGGCCACGCTGCATTCCAACAATGCCGACCAGACCATCGAGCGGATCCTCAACTTCTTCCCTGAAAGCGCGCACAAGAACGTGCTGATGAACCTGGCGCTGAACCTGCGTGCGGTGATCAGCCAGCGCCTGGTGAAGAACAAGGACGGCCGCCGTCTTCCAGCCACCGAGGTGCTGATCAACACCCCGATGATCCGCGACCTGCTGCGACGCGGCCAGGTGCACGAGATCAAGGCAGCGATGGAAGCCTCGCTGGAAGAAGGCATGGAGAGCTTCGACCAATGCCTGTTCCGGCTCGCCAAGTCTGGCGTGATCGAGCAGGAGGAAGCCTTGCGCGCTGCCGATTCGCGCGACGGCCTGGCGCTGAAGTTCCGCCTCTCCGAAGGCAGCAGCGGCGAGCACGACCCGTACGCCGACTATTCAGCAGGCCAGCCGAGCATCACCCACGGCTTCTGATCCACCCCCGCCGGGCCATGCCCGGCGGTGGTGCCAGTGCATCGGTAGCGCCGGGCCATGCCCGGCGGCAGATCCTGAAGAGTTCAGGGGCTGTCTCACCCAATGAGACAGCCCCTGCGTAGCGTGCCGTCATGGACACCCTCCGCAAGCTGGCCATTCTTGCCGACGCCGCCAAATACGACGCCTCCTGTGCTTCCAGCGGGTCCGGCAAGCGCGACTCCCGGACCAGCGGTGGCATCGGCAGCACCGAGGGCATGGGGATCTGCCACAGCTACACGCCGGACGGCCGCTGCGTGTCCCTGCTGAAGATCCTGCTCACCAACTTCTGCGTCTACGACTGTGCGTACTGCATCAACCGCGTCTCCAGCAACGTGCCACGCGCGCGTTTCAGTGTGGATGAGGTGGTCGCGCTGACCCTGGACTTCTACAAGCGCAACTACATCGAGGGCCTGTTCCTTTCCAGCGGAATCATCCGCAATGCGGATTACACGATGGAGCGCCTGGTGGAAGTCGCCCGCCGGCTGCGCGAGGAACATCGCTTCGCCGGCTACATCCACCTCAAGACCATCCCCGAAGCATCGCCGGAACTGCTGGCAGCGGCCGGCCGGCACGCCGACCGTCTTTCGATCAATGTCGAACTGCCCACCGAGGCCGGATTGACGAAACTGGCTCCGGAGAAGACCGTCGGCTCGATCCGCGGCGCCATGGGCGAGCTGCGCTGGCGCATCGAGGAAGCCAAGGAGGCCGGCAAGGCATCGCGTGCGGTCACCGCGGGCGCGCCGCGCCGGACGCGAGCGAAAGCCCCGCGCTTCGCACCGGCGGGGCAGAGCACGCAGATGATCGTCGGTGCCGATGGCGCCAGCGACAGGCAGATCCTCTGCAGTGCCGACAATCTGTACGGCAGCTACCGGATGCGCCGCGTCTACTACTCGGCGTTCAGCCCCATTCCCGACGCCAGTCTGCAGTTGCCGGTGCAGCCGCCGCCACTGCAGCGCGAGCATCGGCTGTACCAGGCGGACTGGCTGCTGCGCTTCTATGGCTACGGCGTGGAAGAGATCACCGACACCGCGCAGGGGGGCATGCTGGATCTGGACATCGATCCGAAGATGGCCTGGGCGATCCGCCATCCCGAGCGCTTCCCGGTCGACCTCAATCGTGCGCCGAAGGAACTGCTGCTGCGGGTTCCCGGGCTCGGCGTACGCAATGTGAAACGCGTGTTGATGGCGCGCCGCCATGGCCGGCTGCGGGTGGCGGACATTGCGAGGCTGAAGGCACCGATGGGCAAGCTGCTGCCGTTCGTGCTGCTGGCTGACCACCAGCCACGCAAGGCGCTGGAGGATCCTGTGGCATTGCGTGCGCGTTTGGCGCCGCCGCCCCGCCAGGGATCGCTGTTCGATGCACCGCCGGCGGCCTGACGCCCAGCGCTGGTCGCTGCGGGTCGATCCCCCATGGTCGCTCGATGCCTGGCGGGGTGCAGCCCGCGAAGCGCTGCTGCGCGGGCTGTCGCCCGAGCAGCTGGACTGGTTGGAAAGCACCGCCGGGTCGTTGCTGGATGCTCCGGCAGCGACCCAGGCCCCGCTTCTGGAAACGCCCTCCGTGCCACATGTGCCGAGTGCGTTCCTTGAGCTGGCCTCCACCTGCCTGTGCCATGCCGATGCGCAGCCGATGCCACTGCTGTACCGGCTGCTGTGGCGGATCGTGCACGGCGAGCGCGCGCTGCTCTCCAATCCAACCGACGCCGATGTGCTGCGCGCGATGACGATGGCGCAGGCGGTCCGCCGCGACACGCACAAGATGAAGGCGTTCGTGCGCTTCCGCGAGATCCCCGGCGAGCAGGATGCCTTCATCGCATGGTTCGAGCCGCAGCATCGGATCGTCGACCGGGTCGCGGCGTTCTTCGCACGCCGCTTCGCTGGCATGCGCTGGGCCATCCTCACCCCCTACCGGAGCGTGCACTGGGATGGCCAGGCGCTGTCCTTCGGCGCTGGCGGGCACCGCGAGCAGGCGCCGGCGGAGGACGCACGCGAGACGCTCTGGCAGACCTACTACGCAAGCATCTTCAATCCCGCACGCCTCAACACGCGGATGATGCAGCAGGAGATGCCTGCCCGGTACTGGCGGCACCTGCCCGAGGCGCAGCTGCTGCCCGGGCTGATCCGCGATGCTGGCGACCGCGTGCAGGCCATGCACGATCGTCCGGCGCAGCCACCCCAGCGGCGGATTCCATCACGGCAGGCGACATCCCCGGTCCCCTCACCCTCCAGTGATCTGGCTACCCTGCAGCGCCAGGCAGCGGGCTGCCGGCAGTGCCCCCTGTGGGAGTCCACCACCCAGGTGGTGTTGGGTGAAGGGCCTGGCGATGCACGGGTGATGCTGGTCGGCGAACAGCCGGGCGACACCGAGGACCTGTGCGGACGCCCCTTCGCGGGACCTGCCGGCGCGCTGCTGGACCGTGCCCTCTCCGAGCTGGGTATCGCCCGCTCCACGCTGTACCTGACCAACGCAGTGAAGCATTTCCACCACGAGAGGCGCGGCAAGGTGCGCCTGCACAAACGTCCGCAGGGCCGCCATGTGCAGGCCTGCCGTCCGTGGCTGCTCGGCGAGATCGAGCGGGTGCGGCCGGAGATCATCGTGTGCCTGGGCGCAACGGCGGCGTCGGCGGTGTTCGGCAGCCATTTCAGCCTGACGCGTGATCGCGCCCGTTGGCACACCCTGCCGGATGGCACCCGTGGCTCTGCCACGGTGCATCCCGCATGGGTGTTGCGGCAGGCCGACGAGGTCCGTCGAGAAGACGCCTACCGGCTGTTCCGCGATGACCTGCGGCAGTTGCTCATCGGGGATGCGGAATCCACCGGGCGTCGCCCCGCGCTGCCACCAACCAGCGAGGGGTAGCGCCGGACCATGCCCGGCGATCGCAGCGGCAATCAGGCCGCGTCGACCTGGTTTTCGGGGCGCGCACGCTCGAATGCGTCCAGCGCCTGGCAGGCGGCTTCGATGCGGCGCAGGGTCGGATACGGCGACAGATCCAGACCAAAGCGATGTGCGTTGTACACCTGCGGCAGCAGGCAGATGTCGGCCAGGCCGGGCCGGTCGCCATGGCAGAAGGTGCCGGTGTCGCTGCTCCCGGCCAGCAGGGTTTCCAGGGCCGCAAAGCCTTCGGCGATCCACTGCAGCGTCCACTGGGTGCGGACATCAGCGGACAGGTGCAGGCCGCGTTCCAGATGCTGCATCACCCGGAGGTTGTTCAGCGGATGGATGTCGCAGGCGACCAGCTGCGCCAGCGCACGGACGCGGGCGCGGCCGGCCGCATCGGCCGGCAGCAGCGGCATCTGCGGAAAACGTTCGTCCAGATACTCCAGGATCGCCAGCGACTGGGTCAGCACCTGCCCCTCGTGCAGCAGGGTCGGCACCCGCTCCTGCGGATTGAGTGCGCGATAGGCTTCGCCGTGCTGTTCACCACCGTCGCGCAGCAGATGAACCGGGCGCGCCTCCCAGCGCAGGCCCTTCAGCTCCAGGCCGATGCGCACGCGGTAGGCGGCGCTGGATCGCCAGTAGGTGTACAGCACGATGCCGTCGTCGACCGGGATCTCCATCGCCGCGTCCCTCCTCAGGGCCTGGCCGCCTGCTCGATGCGCTGCTCGATCGCACCGAAGATGCTGTTGCCGGCGGCGTCGAACATTTCAATCCGCACCACGTCGCCGAACGACATGAACGGTGTGCTCGGCTTGCCGTCGCGCAGGGTTTCCACGGTGCGCTGCTCGGCAAAGCACGAAGCGCCCTTGCTGGTGTCCTCGTTGGCGATGGTGCCCGATCCCACGATGGTGCCGGCGCCCAGCGGACGGGTCCTGGCCGCATGCGCCACCAGCTGGGCGAAGTTGAACTGCATGTCCACGCCTGCCTCCGGCGCACCGAACCACGCACCATTGATATGGGTGACCAGCGGCAGGTGCACCTTGCTGTCCTGCCAGGCGTCACCCAGCTCGTCAGGGGTGACAAACACCGGCGACAGTGCCGAGCGCGGCTTGGACTGCAGGAAGCCAAAGCCCTTGGCCAGCTCGCCCGGAATCAGGTTGCGCAGCGAAACGTCGTTGACCAGACCCACCAGCTGGATGTGGCCGGCGGCCTGCTGCGGGGTGACCGCCATCGGCACGTCGTCGGTGATGACCACCAGTTCGGCCTCCAGATCGATGCCGTACTCCTCGCTGACCACCTTCACCGCGTCGCGCGGGCCGTAGAAACCGGCACTGGTGGCCTGGTACATCAGCGGGTCGGTGTAGAAGCTTTCCGGAACCTCGGCCCCGCGGGCGCGGCGGACGCGCTCGACGTGCGGCAGGTAGGCGCTGCCATCGACGAATTCATAGGCGCGCGGCAGGGGCGCCGCCAGCGTCTGCGGGTCCAGGTCGAACACGCCATCGGCGTCACCGGCGTTCAGTGATTCGTAGAGCGCGTTCAGGCGCGGTGCGACACGGCTCCAGTCCTCCAGGGCCTGCTGCAGGGTGGCCGCGATGCCGGTGGCGCGGACGCCGTGGCGCAGATCACGCGAGACGACGATCAGGGTGCCGTCGCGGCCGCCTTCCTTCAAAGAACCAAGCTTCATGGGTGGGTGTCCGGAGTCATGGGCAAACAAGTTTCAAGTGTAATCAAATATGGGGCGGCGCCAAGCTGCAGCGCCGCATCGCTCCACCCTACCGTAGCGGGGGTCAGGCAGGGCTGCGCCCTGCACCTGCTTCAAGCCAGGGCAACGTCAATGGCAACAGCCGGCTCTGGGTTGTCTGCGGATTTGGCGGGGCGGTGTGGGCGGGCAGGACACGCCGTAAACCCATCCCTGGGGGCTCGATGGCGCCATCCATGGCGCCAACGGTCCTGCCCGCCCACACCGCCCCACCTTTGGCAGTTTCCCGGTGACGGTCAGTAGATCCACGCCAGGCGTGGATGAAATCTTCCGGATATCGAAATCCAAACGGGGGTCAGATCCGTTCCGCCAGTTCGCAGGAAACTGTCGAAGGCGGGGTGGGTCCGGTTGCGGGAGTGTCCGCGGCATGGATGCCGCGGCCAAGCCCCCAGGGACGGGTTTACGGCGTCTCCCGCAACCGGACCCACCCCGCCTACCTTCAGGAAGCCCGCTTTTGACGTTGACGTTGACGTGGCTTCGGCCTCTGCGGGTGCAGGGCGCAGCCCTGCAGAGAGAACCCTTACCTGAACAGGCCTTTTTGCGTGAAGTCTCAAACATCGTTTAGACTTGCGGAGTCTGCAGCGGCCGTCCGTTTCCCTCCGGGATCGCCGGCGACCAGGGTCCGCCCTCTTCGCCCGCCCCCACTCCGACGCCGTTCGTCACGCATTCCAGCCTGCGCTTCGTGCCGGCTGCACCCAATTCTCGCAGCGCGGTTCACGGGAACGCTCCGAGTCAGCCGATCAGTTTGATCTGCCCCCGTCTGTCCATTCGGACAGGCGTTTCTTGTACTTGGAGCACACTCGATGTCTTTTGAATCGCTGGGCCTGGCGCCCTTCCTGCTGCGTGCGCTGGCCGAGCAGGGCTACGAAAACCCGACCCCGATCCAGCAGCAGGCGATCCCGCTGGCGCTGGCCGGTCGCGACCTGCTGGCCGGCGCACAGACCGGTACCGGCAAGACCGCAGCCTTCGGCCTGCCGCTGCTGCAGCATCTGGGCACCGCGCCGCAGGAAGTGCGTGGCGGTGGCCCGCGCAAGCCGCGCGCACTGATCCTGGCCCCGACCCGCGAGCTGGCCACCCAGGTGCATGACAGCCTGCGCGGCTACAGCAAGTATCTGCGCATCCCCAGCGCCTGCATCTACGGCGGCGTCGGCATGGGCAACCAGCTGGACATCCTGCGCCGTGGCGTGGACCTGCTGGTGGCCTGCCCGGGCCGCCTGATCGATCACCTGGAGCGTCGCAGCATCGACCTGTCCGGCATCGAACTGCTGGTGCTGGACGAAGCCGACCGCATGCTGGACATGGGCTTCCTGCCGTCGATCAAGCGCATCCTGGCCAAGCTGCCCAAGCAGAACCGTCAGACCCTGCTGTTCTCGGCCACGTTCGAGGACAACATCCGCCAGCTGGCGCTGGAGTTCATGCGCAACCCGGAACAGATCCAGGTGACGCCGAAGAACACCGTGGCCGAGACCATCACCCATCGCGTGCATCCGGTCGACGCCGGCCGCAAGCGCGACCTGCTGCTGCACCTGCTGGCACAGGACAGCCGTGAGCAGACCCTGGTGTTCGCCCGGACCAAGCACGGCAGCGACAAGCTGGCCGCGTTCCTGGAGAAGTCGGGCATCAAGACCGCGGCGATCCATGGCAACAAGAGCCAGGGCCAGCGGCTGCGTGCGCTGGGTGACTTCAAGGCCGGTCGCGTGACCGTGCTGGTGGCCACCGACATCGCGGCACGCGGCATCGACATCAACGAGCTGCCGAAGGTGATCAACTTCGACCTGCCGATGGTCGCCGAGGATTACGTGCACCGCATCGGCCGCACCGGCCGCAACGGCTCCACCGGCCAGGCGATCTCGCTGGTGGCGCAGGACGAGGTCAAGCTGCTGCGCGCAATCGTGCGCCTGCTCGGACGCGACATGGACATCCGCGATGTGCCGGGCTTCGAGCTGCAGGTGCCGATCCGCTGGGGCAACAGTGCACCGGGCAAGGCCGAGCACGACACCGGCGAGCGCGCCCCGCGCAAGAGCCACGCGCGACGTCCGCACGGCGATGCGCCGCGCCATGCCCACGCCGGCCCGAAGAAGGCCGGTGGTGGCCGTCGTGAGGGCGGTGGCAACGGCCAGCAGCGTGCCGGCGCTGGTCAGGGCCAGCGTCGTGGCGGAGGCGGCAACGGCGGTGGTCGTGGCCGCGGCCAGGGCGGCGGCGGTCGCGCCGGCTGATCCTGACTGACAGGAATGAGGGCGTCCCGCTGCGCGGGAGGCCTTACATCGGGGACGGCGCTCGCGCGCCGTCCCTTTTTGTTGCCCGCGCATCAATCAAGGCGCCAGACGCCTCATCCGCGTGCTTTCGCCGGATTCGCCAGATTCCCGAAGAAGATCGCATTGATCAGCAGTCGATCCGTGCCATGCCAGTACTTGCGGTGTGCCGGATCATCGGCGAACAGCACCACGTTGCCCTTTCCCTGGGCCGACACCAGCAGCCACGCACTGCCTGCCACCCGCGCACGATTGCGCTCGGACAGGTAACCGTTGACCCGTGGTGACGCGTCGATGCGCACCACCGTCGAGAACGGATTCGCACTCGGCTGCAGCGTCACGCTGTTTTCCTTGTTCACCGCCAGCTGCCGGCCCGGCACGCCGAACGCCAGGGGATGGCTGGTATCGACATCGGCGCTGAGGATGTTGCCGCTCACCCGCTCGATCGCAGCGATGTCGCGCTGGTCACCGAAGGCGCGACGGGATTCGTCGCCGGCCTCTTCATCCTTGCCGGTCTTCTCGCCATCGGCGAGCTTCTGTTCGATCGCCCACTTCGACGCGCTGCCATAGGTCACCAGCGAGCCGCCGGCCTGCACCCAGCGCTTCAGTGCGGCCACCGCGGTCGCATCGACACTGCTGTAGGCGCCACCGGACAACACGAGGGTGGTGTAGCGATCCAGCGGAACCTTGCCCAGCTGCTGCGGATCCAGCTTGCTGGCCGGCAGGTGCAGGTGCTGGTCCAGCAGGAACCAGGCCGATCCGATCTCGGTGGCCGCCACGCCTTCGCCCATCACCAGTGCCACGGCCGGCTTGCGCAGTGCCTTCACGCCATCGCTGCCGAGATCGATGCCCTCGCGGCTGCGGCCACTCGACAACGCATGCACCTGTACGCCTGAAGCACGTGCCGCCGCGGCCACCGCGTCGAGCAGGGCCGCCCCCTGCAGTGGCTGGCCGGCGACCGGAACGACGATGCTGCCGGCCGCGAAAGCCACATCGCCCTGTGCGGTTCCGGCGGTGAACGGCTGGAATGCAGCGCGGGCGGCCAGTCCCCTGCCCTGCAGCTCGGCCAGCGCACGGCTGGCGTTGTAGTCACGCCAGTCGATGGCATAGGCGAACCCTGCCTGGCCGCCGACGATCGCGCCCTGCAGCGGTGGCAGCTCGCTCACCTGAGCACCGCCGTCGATGCGGCTGCGGCTGCCGGCGAAGGTCACGCCGTAGGCTGGCGCAATGGCGTAGCTGGTGCTGCCATAGAACACGTCGCCCTTGATCGGCGGCGTCTCGGCGAAGATCGAGTGCACCAGGCGGAACTGCGCCTGCTGCACGGGCACGACATAGGCACTGCCTGCCTGGAAGCGCTTCCCCTCGACGGTGACATCGCGATCCAGCGCGCGTACCTCGATCCGGTGCAGGAGCAGCAGTTCAAGCAGGCGCCGGGTCAACGCCGGATCATGCGCGTCGCCGAACACGAAGCTCTTCTGCGGCTGCTGCGCGGCCTGTTTCAATGCGCTCTGGAAGAAGGTCTTCTGCAGGTCGAACAGGCCACTGCGCTCGGCCACCGCACCGCGCACCGTGCCCAGGCCGGTGGCGACCTGGTTGCGGATGGTGAACGGGAAGGTCAGCAGCCCGTTCACCGACTCCTGCACCCGTCCCCGCGAACTGGCCTGCTCGACGGTGACACCGACCGCGCCATGGAAGTCCGGATAGGTCGAGCCATACACCGGCGAGAAGTTGTCGAAGTTCTCACCCGTGTAGTACAGCGACCCCAGTGCGTCCAGCGCCTGTGCGTGGTACGTGGCCAGCGTCCTGTTGAACTCGTAGGAGGCGGCCGGGATCAACGGGCTGTGCATGCTCTTCGGCGAAGGCTCGAAGTAGTACGTGCTGTCCTTGCCCATCTCGTGGAAGTCGATCTGCACGTTCGGGTACCACTGGTGGAAGCCGGCCACCTTCGGCCGCGAATCCTGCTGGGTCAGCGCCAGCCAGTCGCGGTTGAGATCGGTGAAGTAATGGTTGGTACGGCCCTGCGGGAACGGCTCGACATGCTCCTTGTCAGCCGGATCGGCCGAGGCCGGGTCCGATGCCCAGGCGTTGTGCCAGTTGGCGGCACGGTCGCGTCCGTCCGGATTCTGCGCCGGGTCGAACAGCACCACCGCCTGCTGCAGCCATTGCTGGGTTTCACTGCTGCGATTGGCCACCAGGTAATACGCGGTGAGCATCGCCGCTTCGCCGCTGGAGGTTTCATTGCCGTGCACACTGTAGCCCAGCCAGACCACCACCGGGCTGTCACCGGCTGCGCTGCGCGGTTGTGCCGGATCGACCAGGGTCGCGTGCTGCTGGCGGATCTGTTCCAACCGCGCCTGGTTGCTGGCCGCGGTGATGGTGGCAATCAGCAGGGGGCGGCCTTCATAGCTGCGTCCAATGTGCTGGACGCGGATCCTGTCCGAATGCCTGGCCAGTTCCTCGAAATAGGCGACCAACTGGTCGTGGCGGGTGTAGCGGCTGCCGATCGGATAGCCGAGGAACTGCTCCGGCGTGGGAATGGCGCTGTCGAACGCGCCGGCCTCGCTGGCCTGCGGGAAGAAATAGGCGCTCTGCGCCTGCGCGGACAACGCGGGGAACACTGCGCTGGCAGCGGCGATCAGCAACGGAAGAACGGCACGGCGGTGGAAGGACACGGTGACTCCCCGGAAACAGGACGGCAGAGGGCAACGTGGCCGGTCACGGCAGGTGACCGGCCACGGCGTTGGATCAGAAGCGGTAGTCGAAGCCCAGCGTGAAGTAGCGACCGCGCAGGTCATACTGGGTGAAGTCATACGGCGCACGGATGCCCGGGAACGACGCATCGTAGGGCGGCGTCTTGTCACCCAGGTTCTGCACCTTGGCGTACAGGGTCAGGCTGTCGATGCCGGTGTACCCCAGGTACAGGTCGTACTGGCTGTAGCTGCCGACACGCTGCTGCACGGCCTTGGCGGCGGTACTGGCTTCCTGCCGATAGCTGCTGGTGTAGTACCAGGTCACTGCCGCGTTGAAGTCGCCGTACTTCCAGTCCAGCGTGGTGGTGGCCTTGTCCTTGGGCAGGGTGGCGCCGAGGTTGCTGCCGGCGTAGTCGACCAGGGGCCCACCGACCACGGTCGGACGGCGGTAGTCACGGACGTGGGTGTAGGCCGAAGACAGGGTGAAATCTCCCAGGCGCGCCGTCGGAATGCGCTGGCGCAGTTCCACGTCGATGCCCGATGTCTTCAGCTCGCTCAGGTTCTGGTAGCGGTTGTAGACGGCCTGCAGCTTGCCGCGCTCGTCGCGCTGCACGGCACCGGCGACGTTGTCGTTGATCAGCGTCTGGGTGTTGTTGGTGCCGACCAGGTTGTCGAGCTGGATACGGTAGTAGTCGACACTCAGATTGGTGTTCGCCCACGGTGACAGCACCACGCCGAAGTTCACGCTCCGGGTGCGCTCCGGCTTCAGGTCACTGTTGCCCACGGTGAAGAACGTCGGGCTCTGCCGCGAGCCGGGCACATCCGGGTCACGCGGATCGACCACGCTGCCGTAGGAGATGCTGGTGCTGTTGGAGTTCTCCGACAGCGAGGGCGCACGGAAGCCCTTCGAGGCCGACGCGCGCACCAGCAGGAAGTCCAGCGGTTGCCAGCGCAGTCCGAGCTTCGGCGAGAACGCATCGCCGAAGTCATCGTAGTGATCGGCGCGCGCAGCGGCGGACAGTTCCAGGGTCGAGGCCAGCGGCACGTTCACTTCCGCGTACGCAGCGCTGACCTGGCGCTCGCCGTGCACCTCGGCGATGGCCGGACGCACCTGCAGGCCGGCATCGATCTGCCAGGGGTTGTTCGAATCGAGCTTCTCGCGGCGCCACTCGGCGCCGGCGGCAAAGCCGATGTCACCGGCCCAGGTGCGGCCCAGGCTGCCCGAGATCTTCGCATCGACACCCTGCAGCTTCGATTCGGCCGGACGCAGCGTGGCGATGTTGATCGCATCACGCACCGACTGCGGGGTGGCCGCTGGGTCGAGCAGATTGTAGCTGCCGCTGGCCAGCGCATCGGCCAGCGCCCAGCGGTTGGCGAAGCCGCCCGAGACGGTCTCACGCTCGCTGCTGCGCGCACCGAACGCCGCCACTTCCCAGTCCCAGTTGGCGGTGGTGCCGCGCAGGCCGAACACGCCGCGATAGGCGGTGGAGCGGTTGGTCTTGATGGTGCCGCCGAGATCGAAGAACGTGTACTCGATCGGCACGGCACGCCCGTACGGATTGTACGGATTGCCCGCCGGCAGCTGCGACGACACCGGCTCGGCCAGGCCGGTCTCGGCATTTAGGGCGAAGCGGCCGCTTTCCAGGGTGAAGAACGGGCTGCTGCCGAACCAGGCCGCGCTCTTGATCTGGCTGTACAGCACTTCACCGAACGCTTCGACGTTGTCGCCCAGGCGGAAGGTGCCGTTGGCATAGGCCTGGTAGCGCTTCGTGGATGGAATCAGCGTGGTGTACGGCGCCTGATTGAAGCCGCAGGTGTCGCCAGCCAGGCCGTCGATCGGAGCGCTCGCAACGCGCGTGGTCCCGGTGGGGCAGTTGCCATTGGCGTCGAGCATCGGCACGGACACGCCATTGATCAGATAGCGCGCCCCCTTGGCTGACCAGCCGTTCCAGCGCCCGCCCGGCAGGTCGGTGTAGATGCCGCTCTTGGTCAGATCGCGCTCGTCCTGGTCCAGGCGATCGCGGTTGTAGCCCTGCAGACTGAACAGGATGTTGTAGCCATCGCTGTCCAGATCACCGAGGCCACCGACGAACTTCAGGTTCTGCTCGCGCAGGCCCCCTTGGTCGGCGCCTCCGAAGCTGCCACCGATCTCGGCACCTTCGAAGTTCTGGCGGGTGATGATGTTGACCACGCCGGCCACGGCATCGGAGCCGTACACCGCCGAAGCACCATCCTTGAGCACTTCGATGCGCTCGACCGCGACCAGCGGCAGGGTATTGAGGTCGACGAAGGTATCGGACAGGCCACCGGCCGGGAAGCCGTAGTTCGCCACGCGACGGCCGTTGAGCAGCACCAGTGTGTTCTTCGGAGACAGGCCGCGCAGGCCGATGCTGGCCGAGCCGGAGGCCCAGCCGTTGTTGGTGGTCTCGTTGTTGGCATTGCCGGTGTTGGCGGAGATCGAGCGCAGCACATCGGCGACGGTGGCCTTGCCGGTCTGTTCCAGCTGCTGGCGGCCGATCACCTGCACCGGGTTGGACGCCTCGGTATCGGCGCGCTTGATGTTGGAACCGGTGACGCGGACGGCGGCCAGGGTACTGGCTTCGCCACTGGCGGCAGCGGTGGTTTCGGCGGCGGCGGACAATGGCGCGGCCAGAGCGGCGGCCAGGGCCGCCACGAGCAGGGTGTGCTGGGGCATGACGATGTGTGGGGTGGTGGTAGGGCGACGAAGTTCCGCAGTAATCCATGACTGGCCGGGGCCCGACCAATAACATCTCTTCATACGGATATAAGAGAAGCTAACATCTCTTCATCCGGATGGAAATAGTCACCCCACTTCGAGGCCGACGCGATCCCGGTCGGATGCGACAGCAGCGGCGTACAATCCGCTCATGGAAATCTTCAAAGTCTTCATGCTTGAGGCGGCCCACCGCCTCCCGAACGTACCGCCCGGGCACAAGTGCGCGCGCCTGCATGGCCACTCCTTCCGGGTGGAACTGAAGGTCGAGGGCGAACCCGGCGCGCAGACCGGCTGGATCATGGATTTCGGGGACGTGAAGGCGGCCTTCCAGCCGATCTACGAACGCCTGGACCACCACTACCTGAATGACATCCCCGGCCTGGAAAACCCGACCAGCGAGAACCTGGCGGTGTGGATCTGGAACGAACTCAAGCCCGCGCTGCCGGCGCTGAGCGAGATCACGGTCCACGAGACCTGCACCTCCGGCTGCCGGTACCGGGGCCCCGGCACCTGAACAACTCATTGATATCCAAAGATTTCTAAAGGCGCCTTGGGCGCCTTTATGATTTTTGTTGCAATGCGGCATCATCGGCGTATGCTGCAATGCATCAAGTCCTTTCCTGACGCCCATGACCGCCGCCTTCAGCGATCGCTTCAGTGATGCCACCCGCCAGCTGGCCGCCGCCGCAACGCGCGCGAACCGGTTGGCGCTGGAGAACGCTGAAAGCATGTTCGGCGTGCAGCTGAAGGCACTGGAACGCAACCTGACCGCGACCGGTGGCTGGCTCGGCGAGCTGGCACGAAGCGAAGATCCGGCCGGATTGCTGTCGCAGGGCGCTCAGCTTTGGCAGGACAACCTGCAGCGGTTTGGGCAGGCCCAGCAGGACGTGGTCGGTCTTGGCCTGCAGGCTGGACGCTCCTGGTCCGAGCTGGTGCAGGGCTACAACGAATCAACAGCGGACGCGACCGGCCACACGCCCTGACGCGACGCTTTCGCTCATTGCATGGGTCCCTCCCCCCATGCAATCCGGACCCGGCAGATCCCTCCCTCTGCCGGGTCTTTTTTTATTCCTCGCCTGCGTGCAGATGCGCGTCTTCGCCCGAGCAGATCGCGAGCGCAAAGGCCTCGCGCCGGCCCGCAACGTGTGGGCAAATGTCCCCGGCGCATTTTCGCACCTCTGCGCACCGATAACCCCTGCACGCCGGGTGGATGCCCTTGCGTGCGAAGTAGAGGAGGAGGTGACGGCCACCGGCCGGCGCCGGGGGACATTCGCACGCAAGGGCATCCGCCCGGCGCCACACGGAAAACGCACGCACCTGCGCACAGGCAGCCTCAACCCGAGCGATCCCATGCTAGCGCGGATACCACACCCGGAGGTGTCCCACCTGCCCACCCAACACGGTGCCGTCGTCCGCACACCGCTGCGTGCCGATAACCCCTCAACGCCGGGCGGATGCCCTTGCGTGCGAAGTAAAGGAGGAGGTGACGGCCAACGGCCGGCGCCGGGGGACATTCGCACGCAAGGGCATCCGCCCGGCGCCACCCGGAAAAACGCACATACCTGCGCGAAGGGGCAAACACCGCCACCCGGAAACCAGCTGCGCCTAGGCCACCGCCGCCGACTCCGCCCGCGGCAGCTCGAACACGAACGTCGCCCCTGCCTCACTGTCGCGCAGCGCGATGCTGCGGCCATGCAGCTGCACGATACGCTGCACGATCAGCAGCCCCAGGCCACCGTTCTCGCCCCGTCGCGCCCCCAACGCAGCAGGCGCCTGGAACAGCTGCGCACGCACCGCAGCAGCAACGCCGGGACCGTCATCAGAGACGATCACCTCCACGCTGTCAGCCACCGCGCGCAGCCGCACCTCGATCCGCCCTCCCTCCGGCGCATGGCGCAGGGCGTTGTCGAGCAGGTTGGTCAGCACCCGCTCCACCAGACCCAGGTCCGCACGTACCAGCGGCAACCCCTGCGGGAAATCCGCGTGCAACTGCTGGCCGCGCGCCTGCGCCGCCAGCTCGAACTTCTGCAGCACGTCCTGCAGCAGCTCGGGCAGCGCGAACACCTCCCACTCCAGCCGCACCTCGCCGTGTTCCAGGCGTGCCAGCTCGAACAGCGCGCGCGCCAATCGCCCGACCTTCGCACTCTGCGCCAGGGCAATGCCGAGATAGCGCCGGCGCTCCTCCGGCGACAGCGTCGCATCCTTCAACGCCATCGTCTCAAGGTAGCCATGCAGTGAAGACAGCGGCGTGCGCAGATCGTGCGAAATGTTGGCCACCAGCTCACGCCGCTGCAGGTCCTGCTGGCGCAGCTGCTGCCACTGCTCACCCAACCGCTGCGCCATCTGCGCATGTGCATGTTCGAGGATGACCAGTTCATCGCGCTCACCCGGCCGCAGCGGGCCGGGCGGCGGCAGCGGCGTCGGCGCATCGATGTCGAATGCCTGGATGCGACGTGTCAGGCGGCGCAGCGGCCGGGTCACCCAGTAGAACGCCACCAGGCCGGCCAGCAGGCCCAGGCTGCCCACCAGCATCACCGACCACAAAGTGGTGTTCCACTGGTTGCTGGCGGCGAGGTCGTCGGCGAGCATCTGCCGGTGCTCGCCCACCAGCACCACGTAGACGTAGCCGGCCTGCCGCCCCTGCACCACCAGCGGCGCCACGCTGAACACCTTGCGACCCTCGCTACTGCGCGGATCGTCGCCCAGGATGGGCAGCGGCGCGCCCGCCAGCAGCCGGCGCAGCGGTGCCACGTCCACGCGGTTGCGCATCAGGTGCCCGCTGGGTGCGTCGTGGCCGAGAATGCGGCCCTGGTCGTCCAGCAGGTACACCTCGACGCTGGGGTTGACCGCCATCAGTTGCCCGAACAGCGCACGCACCGCCGCATCGCGCATGCCGCTGGTATCCATCAGCTCGCTGCGCTGCGCGATGTGCTCGGCCAGCCCCAGCGACAGCCGCTGCACGACTTCCTGCTCGTGCCGTGTGTTCGAGCGCATCTGCAGCGCCAGCAGCGCCATGCAGCACATCAGCATCAGCGCCGCGATCACCGCCGCCAGCTTCTGCCACAGGTTTGGCCGGATCATGCCGCCGCCCCGGCCGGGTCCACCAGCTTGTAGCCCCGGCCCCAGACCGTCAGCAGCCGCCGCGGGTTGGCCGGATCCGTTTCGATCTTGCTGCGCAGGCGGTTGATATGGGTATTGACCGTATGCTCATAGCCATCGTGCTGGTAGCCCCAGACCTGGTTGAGCAGTTCCATCCGCGCGAACACCTGGCCGGGATGGCGCGCGAAGAACAGCAGCAGGTCGAACTCGCGCGGCGTCAGTTCCAGCGGCCTGCCATCCACGTCGGCAGTACGCGCGACCGGGTCCAGCTGCAGTCCTCCCAGCTCGATGGCACCGGCATCGATGCGCGCGTTCTGCGCCATGGCCTCGGCGCGACGCAGCAGGGCACGCACGCGCGCGACCAGCTCCGGCATGGAGAATGGCTTGGCCAGATAATCGTCGGCGCCGAGTTCCAGGCCGACGATGCGCTGGGTTTCGCTGCCGCGTGCACTGATGATGATGATCGGGACATAGCGCGCCATCGCCCGTGCGCGCTGGCAGACCTGCAGGCCATCGACACCGGGCAGCATCACGTCCAGCACCAGCGCGTCCCACGGGCCTTCCTGTTCGAGCAGGCGCAGCCCGCCATCACCGCTGTCGGCGTGGGCGACCTCATACCCCTCATCGCCCAGGTGCATGCGCAGCAGGTCGGCGATGTGGGCATCGTCTTCAACGATCAGGACACGTTTCGGGGACATCGGCAGCTCGGGCCAGGGGGTAGGCTGAGCGCATTGTGGCGCGGGATCGCCGCCGATACCTCACGAAAAGTTGAATCCTGCGTGAGGATTCGTTGACCGGAGCAGGCGCAGCATGGCCCCGTCGCCCCTTCCCGGAGTCCGCCATGCCACTCACCCGCCGCCATCTGCTGGGTCTGGGCGGTATCGCCACCACCGCCGGCCTGCTCGGTCTCGGGGCCTGCAGCCGCGCCGCGCCAGCGGCAGCAGAAACGCGCCCTGCGCGACAGTTCGAGATCATGCGCAGTGATGCTGACTGGCGCCAGCGGCTGACCCCCGCCCAGTACGCAGTGCTGCGCCAGCAGGCGACCGAACGCCCTTGGAGCAGCCCGCTCAACAAGGAACACCGGCAAGGCACGTTCACCTGTGCCGGCTGTGCGCTGCCGCTGTTCTCTTCGTCCACCAAGTTCGAGAGCGGTACTGGCTGGCCCAGCTTCTGGGCACCGTTGCACAACGCTATCGGTGAGGACCGCGACGTCACCTTTGGCATGCTGCGGGTGGAAGTGCATTGCCGCCGCTGCGGCGGCCATCTGGGCCATGTCTTCAACGACGGCCCACGCCCTACCGGCCTGCGCTACTGCATGAACGGCGCGGCGCTGGCCTTCCAGCCCGGACCTGCTGCGCATGACAGCGATGCGGGCTGGCGCGTGCCGGTGGGATCGTCCCCTGCTTCTGGAGCCCGATGATGCTGCTGTTGCTGCTTGCCTATCTTGGCGGTGTGCTGACCCTGCTCAGCCCCTGCATCCTGCCGGTGCTGCCGTTCGTATTCGCGCGTGCTGACCGCCCGTTCCTGCGCAGCACCCTGCCGCTGCTGCTGGGCATGGCGCTGACCTTCACCCTCGTCGCCAGCCTGGCGGCGGTCGGCAGCCAGTGGGTGGCGCAGGCCAACCAGATCGGTCGCTGGATCGCCCTGCTGCTGATGGCGCTGTTCGCGGTGGCGTTGCTGTGGCCCGCACTGGCAGACCATCTGCTGGCGCCGTTGCAGCGTGTCGGCGCGCGCTTGAGCGCACGCGCGGACGCTGCCGATGCCGCCGGGCGCGGCGGTGCCTGGACGTCGCTGCTGATCGGCATCGCCACCGGCCTGCTGTGGGCGCCGTGCGCGGGCCCGATCCTTGGCCTGGTACTGACCGGGGCTGCGCTGCATGGCGCCAGCGCCAGCACCAGTACGCTGCTGCTTGCCTACGCGCTGGGTGCGGTCACCGCGCTGGCATTGGCGGTCTGGATCGGCGGCCGGGTGTTCCGCGCCCTGCAGGCACGGCTGGGGCTGGGCAATCTGCTCCGCCGCGTGCTCGGCGTCGCTGCGCTGCTGGCGGTCGTGGCCATTGCCCTGGGCTGGGACACCGGCCTGCTGACCCGGCTGTCCACCGTCAGCACCGCGCGTATCGAGCAGGGCCTGCTCGATGCGGTACCCGGCGCGCAGCCTTCCGCTCCACCGATGATGATGATGGGCCCGGCCACTGCAGGCAGCGAGGCACCGCTGCCGGTGGAAGGCACGCTGCCCGCCCTGGACGGCGCCACCGGCTGGCTCAACAGCCCACCGCTGGACGCCGCCCAGCTGCGCGGCAAGGTGGTTCTGATCGACTTCTGGACCTATTCCTGCATCAACTGCCTGCGTGCGATGCCGTTCGTGCACGAGTGGCAGCGGCGCTACCGCGATCACGGCCTGGTGGTGATCGGTGTGCACACCCCCGAGTTCGCCTTCGAACGCGACCCGCGCAACGTCATGAAGGCCGTGCAGCAGTTGAAGGTCGACTATCCCGTCGCGCTGGACAACCAGTACGCGATCTGGCGTGCGTTCAACAACCGCTACTGGCCCGCGCACTACTTCGTCGATGCGCAGGGCAACATCCGCGGCCATCAGTTCGGCGAGGGCAACTATGCGCGTTCGGAGCAGGTGATCCGCCGCCTGCTGGCCGAAGCCGGCCAGACCCGGCTGCCACCGCCGGCCGATCCGGCCGCAGCGGACCTGAAGGGCGTGGCCGCGCAGGCGGACATGGGCAACCTGCGCTCGCCGGAGACCTACCTGGGGCATGCGCGCGCCGAGCAGTTCGCCTCGCCAGGCGGGCAACGTACGGACACGGCATTCGACTACGCGCTGCCACCCGCGCTGGCGCTGAACCAGTGGGGCCTGTCCGGCCGCTGGATCATCGACGACGAGGCGGCACGGCTGCAGCAGCCCGGAGGACGCATCGCCTTCCAGTTCCATGCCCGCGATCTGCATCTGGTGCTCGCGCCACGCCAGGACGGCACGCCGGTGCGCTTCCGCGTCTGGCTGGATGGTCGGCCGTTGCCCGCGGCCGACGCCGGCAGCGACGTTGGCAGCGATGGCAGCGGCGTGATCGACGAACACCGTCTGTACCAGCTGGTGCGCCAGCGCGGCGCCGTCGCGCCACACCGCTTCGAGATCGAATTCCTCGATGCCGGCGCCCAGGCCTACGCCTTCACCTTCGGTTGATCCGGGAGGACACGATGAAGATTTCGTTCGAACAGGGGATCGCCGCCGGCATTGCCGGGCTGGTCGCTACCGCACTGATTGCCGGGGTACTGCTGGTTGATCACGGTGCCATCGCCGCGCCGCTCGAGCGCAGCGCACAGGTGCAGGTGTTGCCTGCGCCCACCGGTGAAGCCGCATTCCGCGATGACGGCACGCACGCCAGCGTAGTGTTTGCCGGCGGCTGCTTCTGGGGCGTGCAGGGCGTGTTCCAGCACGTCAAGGGCGTGAGCAACGCAGTCTCGGGCTACGTCGGCGGCAGCGCGGCGGATGCGCGCTATGAGCGTGTCAGCAGCGGACGCACCGGCCACGCCGAGGCGGTGAAGGTCGACTACGACCCGCGCCAGGTGAGCTACGGCCAGCTGATGCAGGTGTTCTTCTCGGTGGTGCATGACCCGACCCAGCTCGACCGGCAAGGCCCGGACCATGGCAGCCAGTACCGCTCGGCGATCTTCGTCGATGATCCCCGCCAGCAGGCGGCCAGCCGTGCCTACATCACCCAGCTGGGCCAGGCCGGAAGCTATCGCGCGCCCATCGTCACCCAGGTGGAGAGCGGCCAGCGCTTCTATCCGGCCGAGAGCTACCACCAGAACTACATGAGCAACTATCCGCAGGCGGCCTACATCCGCTACTACGATGCTCCGAAGCTGGCGGCACTGGGCAGGCAATTCCCTGCCCTGTATCGCCGGGATCCGGTGCTGGTGCCGATGCGTTGACTGCATGGTGCGCCAGCCCATGCAAAAAAAAGGGGCGCGCGGCCATCCAGCCGCACGCCCTTGAAATATCGGCGGGCACCGATCAGGCCCTGCCGACGAGGACATGCTAGGCTCGGAATCTTCATGGGTACAGCACCAGATGCGGCCGGAACCGATGGATACAGATCAATGCAGCAGCGCGTCCGCTCCTCGCTACCAGCGGCTGTCCGATGAGCTGGCCGAGGCCATCCAGGGAGGGCGCCTGCCGGTCGGCAGCCGCCTGCCATCGCTGCGGCAGATGGCAGCACAGCGTCAGCTCAGCCTCAATACGGTGATCGCCGCCTACCGCCAGCTGGAAGACGCCGGCCTGGTGGTTCCGCGGCCAAAGGCAGGTTTCGAAGTGGCGCCGCGACTGTCAGTGCCGCAACGGTCGCTGCGCGATACCCCGTCGGCCCCCACCGCGCCGTTGCAGCAGGTGCTGATGGCACGCGTGCTGGAGGCGCAACGCCGCTCCGGCGTGATCGACCTCGCCTTCGCCGGGCCACGCGGGCGCCAGTTCTATCCTGGCGCCCAGCTGGCCCGGCACACCGCCCAGGTATTGCGCCACGGCCAGCAGACGGTCGAAACCTACGCACGCCCCAATGGCTCGCCGCGGCTGCTGGCGCAGATCGTGCGGCGCGGCCCGCGCATGGGCCTGCACACGCACAGCGATCGCCTGCTGCTGACCCACGGTGCGATGGAGGCGCTGCAGCTGGCACTGCGTGCGGTGACTCAGCCCGGCGATTCAGTGGGTATCGAAGCACCGTCGTACTTCAACCTGTATCCGCTGCTGGCCAACCTGGGCCTGCAGGCCATCGAACTGCCGACGCATCCGCAACAGGGCCTGGACGTCGATGCGTTGGAGGCGATGCTGGAGCACACACCGCTGGCCGCGCTGGTGCTGATGCCGACCGTGCACAATCCATTGGGCTGCACCATGCCGGTGGCGGCCAAGCAGCGTCTTGCCGAGCTGGTCAACGCGCGGCAGCTGCCGCTGATCGAGGATGCCGTGTACGCGGAACTGCAGTTCTGCGAGCCACCTGCGCCGCTGCTGAAGGCCTTTGACCGCGACGGCTGGGTGATGGTGGTCGGTGGTTTCTCGAAGACGCTGGCCCCGGACTATCGCATCGGCTGGCTCGACGGCGGGCGCTTCGCTGAACGCATCGCCCTGCTGAAGTTCCAGTCCACGGGCGGCGAGCCGCAGCTGCTGGGTGATGCCGTGGCCGCGTACCTGGAAGGGAGCGGATACGAACATCACCTGCACCGCATGCGGCGCCTGTATCGCGAGCAGGTGGGACGGCTGCGCCAGCTCGTGGCCGAGCATTTCCCGCCTGGCACACGCGCCACGGAACCACAGGGTGGCTTCCTGCTGTGGCTGGAACTGCCGGGCGTGGACACCCGCGCACTGTTCGAGCGGGCGCTGGAAGAGGGCATCGTGTTCATGCCCGGCCAGGTGTATTCGCGCGGTCCGCGCTACCGGCACTGCCTGCGGCTGTCGTGCTGCCAGACCTTCGACGCACGTTTCATCGCTGCCGTGGAGCGCCTGGGCGCCCTCGCGCGGGAACTCGCGGCCGGTTGATCGCAGCGGGTCGCAGGCTCCGCTCTACGGGAACTCAGCCCTCATGCAGGTGCATCGCCAGGGCCTGAGCATCGGCGCCCGGCAGGTGCGGCAGCCGTCCCCAGCATGGCATCGGCAACCGCTGCACCAGCGTGGCCACGTTCTCGTCCTGGCGCTGCATGGCCGGATCGATGTGATTGCCGATCCAGCCCAGGCACTCCACGCCGCTGGCCTGCAAGGAGTGCGCGGTCAATCTCGCGTGGTTGACGCAGCCCAGCCGCAGGCCGACCACCAGCACGACCGGCAGGTGCAGTGCCCGCACGATGTCGAGCTGGTCCAGGTGGACGGAGACCGGCGCCAGCCATCCCCCTACGCCTTCCACCACCACCACGTCGGCGGTGGCACGCAGGCGCTCGAACGCGGCGACGATCGGTGCCAGGGCGATGTCCACCCCGTCCTCGGCCGCCGCCAGTTCGGGGGCGATCGGCTGCCGCAGGGCATAGGGATTCACGTCGACGTAGTCCGGCAACGGCCGACTGGCCGCCTGCAGCGCCAGCGCATCCTCGTTGCGCAGGCCCTGCCCCAGATCCTGGCTGCCACTGGCCACAGGCTTCATTCCGACCGCTCGCAGGCCACGCCGGCGCAGGGCGTGCAGCAGCGCGGTGCTGGCCGCCGTCTTGCCGATCTCGGTATCGGTGCCGGTGACGAACAGCGCGGATGGCAGGGCAGCGGGCAACGGCATCAAAGGCTCCAGCGGGGCAACAGAGCGTGCATTATCGCTGGCCCGGCACGCTTGCTAGACTGCGGTCATGTTCGCCAATGCCTCGCTTACCGGCAGCAAGCCGGAACAATACGCCCAGTTGCTTGAACAGGCCCGTGGCCTGGTCCATGGAGAGTCCGACCGCATCGCCAACGCGGCCAATCTCTCGGCGCTGGTCTTCCACGCCCTGCCCGACCTGAACTGGGTGGGTTTCTATCTCTACGATGGCCAGGAGCTGGTGGTCGGCCCGTTCCAGGGGCTGCCGGCCTGCGTGCGCATTCCGCTGGACAAGGGCGTGTGTGGTGCCGCGGCCCGCCAGCGCGTGACCCAGCGCGTCGACGATGTCGATGCCTTTCCGGGCCACATCGCCTGCGACTCGGCCTCCCGCTCGGAACTGGTCGTTCCGCTGCTGCGCGGCGATGAACTGATCGGAGTCTTCGACATCGACAGCCCGAAGACCGGTCGCTTCGATGCCGATGACCAGGCCGGACTGGAAGCCATCGCGCGCGTCTTCGTCGAGGCGCTGGGATGAGTGCGCCGAAGCTGCGCAACATCGGTCCGAAAAGTGCGGCGTGGCTGCGCCAGGTCGGTCTGCGCAGCCGTGACGATCTGGCCGCCGTCGGCGCGGTGGGTGCCTTCGTCAAGGTCAAGCGCGCCGGCTTCAAGCCCAGCCTGAACCTGCTCTACTCGCTGGAAGGGGCCCTGCTGGACTGCCATTGGCAGGAACTGGGCGAGCCGCAGCGCGAGGCGCTGGTGCAGGACTACGAAGCGCGCATCGCCGCGCACCCGCTGAAGGCGGCCGGCCCGGCCTCGGGGCCGGTGCACGAGCAGCGTTTCGACGCAGACGACGACGCAGAAGAAGACGTGGCCGGAAGCGCCGACGAGGACTGATCGGCGCCGGCCGGATCAGGGCTGCTGCAACTCCAGCAGCTCGCCCACCAGGCCTGCCTCGCCACGCTCCAGCCTGACCCGCAGGCGCGTACCGTGGTCGATGCGCAGCGCCCAGCACAGCGACATCGGCAGGCCGCAGACCTGTGACAGCACCATGCGCAGCGGGCCACCGTGGCTGACCACGACGGTCGGCAGCGGGTCGTCATCGTCGAGCAGGCGGTCGAGCGCACGCGCGATGCGCCGCTCGAAGTGCCCCCAGCTTTCGCCGTTGGGCGGCGGATACGCATGCGGATCAGCATGGAATGCCGCCAGCGCCTGCTCCGGCAGGTCGAACAGTGCCTGCCCGTCCCAGTCGCCGAAGTCGAGTTCTTCCCACTCCTCGTCTGCATCCACGTCCAGCCCGCGCGGGGTGGCCAGCGCCATCGCTGTGTGCAGTGACCGCAGGCGGGGCGAGCTGATCACCCGCTCCCAGGGCTGCGTGGCGTAGGCCTCCACCAGTTCCTGTGGCAGGCGGGCCAGCTGCGGTGGATCGCTGCGGCCATCGAGGTACTCGTCGCGACCGTTGCCAGCGTGGCGGACCAGGTCGAGGATCATGCATGCGTCCTGTGCAGGCAACGCGGGGACAGCGGAAAACGGGCGGACATCGGCAACGGCACCACGGGATCAAGCAGCAATTCTAGTGGCTGGGGATCATCAGCTCCACAGACATTGCCGCATATACGCCGCACCGGGCATGCCGATGCCGTAGACTGCGCGCACTTCCAGGTGACCTGCGGCATGGCCGGCAGGTTGAAACGGGAAGCCGGTGACGCGTGAACCCACGCCATGCCGGCGCTGCCCCCGCAACGGTAAGCACGTCAGTTCCAGGCAACACCGCCACTGTGCCAACAGCATGGGAAGGCGCCTGGACGGTGGCCTCGCGCCGCCTGGCGGCAAGCCCGGAGACCGGCCCGGAAGCCTCAGGTCGCGATGCGGTGGGCATGGCGCTGGATGTCCGCAGCACTGCCTGCGGCATCGGCGCTTGCCTGCCTCCGCGGCTCCTCCCCTTCGCCACGCGGGCGTGCGTGGCACCTGGAGTCCCACGATGAAGCTGCAGTCCCGATTGCTTTCCCTGGCCGTATTGGCCGCCCTGCCCGCGTTGGCCCAGGCCGATGATGGCGCCCGCGCGCTCGATCCCATCCTGGTCACGGCCACCCGCACCCCCATCGCCCTGCAGGACAGCATCGCGCCTGCGCAGGTGATCGACCGGACGCAGATCGAGTCCAGCCAGGCCACTTCGCTGCAGGACCTGCTGCGTGGCCGCGCCGGCATCAACCTCACCAACGCCGGCGGCCTGGGCAAGCAGAGCTCGCTGTTCCTGCGCGGCACCAACTCCGGCCACACGGTGGTGCTGGTCGACGGCGTGCGCATCAACAGCGCCGATCTCGGCCTGGCGATGATCCAGGACCTGCCGCTGGCGCAGATCGAACGCGTGGAGATCGTGCGCGGCCCGCAGTCCAGCCTGTATGGCGCCGACGCCATCGGCGGTGTGATCCAGATCTTCACCCGCCGCAACCAGGGCGACTTCGCGCCACATCTGCAGCTGGGCGGTGGCAGCAATGGCCTGCGTGAGGCCAGCGGCGGCATCGGTGGCAGCAGCGAACGCGGCTGGTTCGGCGCCGACATCGCCTACCAGCATTCCGATGGCATCGATGCCTGCCGGGGCTCGGCCACGCTGTTCACCGGCTGCTTCGCCGACGAACCCGACCGCGACGGCTACCGCAACCTCTCCAAGAGCCTGCGCGGCGGCTACAACTTCAACGAGCAGTGGACGGTGGAGGGCAGCGCGCTGCGCGCCGACGGCCAGAACCACTACGACGGCTACTACAACTACTCCGAGACGCGCCAGCAGGTACTGTCCGGCAAGGTCCGCTACACGCCGGCCGAACGGCTGGTGCTGACCGCCAACGTCGGTCGCAGTGACAACGAATCGGACAACGTCGGCGCGGACGGCGTGCATGGCAGCGCGCAGACGCATCGTGACAGCGCGTCGCTGCAGGGCGACTTCGGCGTGGCCGAAGGCCAGCTGCTGAGTGCCGGTGTGGACTGGAGTGAGGACAACCTGGACGGCAGCAGTGCCGGCTATCGTGTCGACAGCCGTCGCAACACCGGTGTGTTCGTGCAGTACCAGGGGCGCTTCGGCCGGCACCAGTTGCAGGCCAGCGCGCGCAACGACGACAACCAGCAGTTCGGCAACCATGCCACCGGCAGCATCGGCTGGGCGATGGAGCTGGATCACGGCCTGCGCATCAACGCCAGCTACGGCACGGCCTTCAAGGCACCCACCTTCAGCGACCTGTATGACCCGTGGAGCGGCGTGCCGACACTGGATCCTGAGAAGTCGAAGAGCGCCAACCTGGGCATTTCGCAGCAGTCCCAGGGCTGGCGCTGGGGCCTGGATGTGTACGAGACCCGCATCGATGACCTGATCACCTACGATGCAGCCACCTTCAGGATGCAGCAGGTGGAGAAGGCGCGCATCCGCGGTGCCGAACTGACCGGCAGCGTCGTGCTGGCCGGCTTCGACATCGCTGCACAGCTGAGCTACACCGACCCGCGCAACCGCACGAACGGCAGCAGCCAGTTCGACAACTGGCTGCCGCGCCGTGCACAGCAGACGGCACGGCTGGATGTGGATCGCCGCTTCGGCGCATTCCGTGCCGGCCTGACCGTACAGGGTGCGGGCAAGCGCTATGACGATGCCGCCAACACGGTGAAGGTCGGCGGCTATGGCACGTTGGATCTGCGCGCCGAGTACGCGCTCACGCCATCGTGGTCGCTGCTGGCCCGGGCAACCAATGTGTTCGACCGCAGGTACGAGACCGTGGCGTGGTTCAACCAGCCGGGCCGCGAGTATCAGCTGAGCGTGCGCTACCAGCCGAAATGAGCAGGCGCGCCGGGCGCAGGCCCGGCGCTATACCGGGATGCGCGCGGCCAGGCCCGGCAGTTCGCGCAGATCGTCGATCACCGCCACCGCAGCTGCGGTGGCCAGGTCCAGGCCACGCGGATAACCGTAGCGCACCAGCACGATCGGCATTCCCGCGTCTTCCGCCGCGCGGTAGTCGGTCAACGAATCACCCACCATCAGGCATGCATCCACCGGCACGCCGAAGTGTGCCGCGATGTGCCGCAGTGGTTCGCCGCTGGGCTTGCGCTGCGGCAGCGAATCGCCGCCCAGCACCAGCGCGAACGCATCGCCGATGCCCAGATGCTGCAGCAGCGGCGGCACCAGCGCTGCAGGCTTGTTGGTGCAGATGGCCAGCGGCACAGCGCGTTCCCGCAGCTGCGCCAATGCTTCGGCCACACCGTCGAACAGGCGTGGGCTGCGCAGCAGGCACTCACGGTAATGCACCATGAACACCGGCATGACCTCGGCCAGATCGACCTGCCGCCCTGCGGCGTGCACGGCCTGCTCGACCAACCGGCGGACACCGTCGCCAATCCAGCCCAGCACGGTGGCTTCCGGCACACGGGCCAGGCCGATGTCCTCCAGCGTGCGGTTCAGGGCTTCGGCGATATCGGCGGCGCTGTCGACCAGCGTGCCATCGAGGTCGAACACGACCAGCGGATAGGGATACGACACGCAACGCACCTGTACGACGTGGGGCTGCTCATTGTATGCCGTGTGCGCATCGCACCGGGATGTCATGCAGGTTCCACACGCGCCGGTCGCCAGTCCAGGTCCTGGAAGGCCGGGCTGGCGAAGCACTCGCCCAGGAAGTCGAGGAACCGCCGCATGATCGCCGACTGCTGGCGACGCGATGCGTACACCGCATGAATGCCCAGCTCGTCCAGGGTATACGCCGGCAGCAGTTCCACCAGCTCGCCACTGCGCAGCAACGGCGCCACCTGGTAGGTGGGCAGCATCGCGATGCCCGCGCTGGCGCGAACGGCTTCCAGCAGCAATGACGCTTCGTTGGCGCTGATGTTGCCGCCCACCGCCACCGACTGCGAACGTCCGTCGCGGTGCAGGTGCCACAGGCTCTTGCCCACGTAGTGATGGGTCAGGCAGTTGTGTGCCGCCAGATGTTCCGGGGCGGTCGGCGTGCCGCGCACCTCCAGGTAACCGGGCGTGGCGCACAGCACCGAGCGGCACGTGGCCAGCCGTCGCGCGATCAGGCTGGGATCGATCTGCCGGGCGATGCGTACCGCCAGATCCACCCGCTCCTCGACCAGATTCACCGTGCGATCGACCAGCAGCAGTTCGATGCGCGCCGCCGGATGACGCTTGACGAAGTCGGCCACGGCGCGCGCCAGATGGCTCTGCCCGAACGAGACGCTGGCGGTCACCCGCAGCGTGCCATGCGGTTCGGGATCGTCGCTGGCCAGTTCGCCCTGCAGCGCCTCGCCGATCTCCAGCATCTGCCGGAAGCGCGCCAGCGCCGCCTCCCCCGGGCCGGTCAGGCTGACCCGGCGCGTGGTCCGGTGCAGCAGGCGCGCCCCCAGCCAGGCCTCCACCTCGGCGAGGTAACGGGTGACCATCGCCCGCGACATGTCCAGCACCTCAGCGGCGGCCGTGAGGCTGCCGCGCTCGGCCACCTCGATGAATACGGTCATGGCAGTCAGTCGATCCATCTGCTCGATTCATGCAACAAACAAGCGCGTTATACGCTGTTTTTCGGACAATTACAGCGTCCTACAGTGGCCCTGTCGTCTTCCCCTCCCCTTGCTTATGGAGTTCGCCATGAAAATCGCCCTCGTCGGTGCCACCGGCAACATCGGCCGCCAGATCGCGCGCCACGCGCTGGCCGCTGGCCACGAATTGACCCTGATCGTGCGCAGCACGCAGGACCTGCCGGCGGAGCTGGCCGGTGCCCATCCGGTGATCGCCGCGCTGGATGATCCCGACGCGCTGGCCGCGGCCATCGCCGGCCACGACGTGCTGGCCAGCGCCTACGGGCCACGTCCGGGCGATGACATCAGCCGCGTCGGCGAAGTGGCCGGACAGCTGGCAGCCGCGGCACGCAAGGCCGGGGTGCCGCGCCTGGTCGTGGTCGGCGGTGCCGGCAGCCTGGAAGTGGCACCGGGTGTGCAGCTGGTCGATACACCGGATTTCCCGGAGGCGTACAAGCCTTATGCACTGGCCCACCGCGAAGCACTCAAGCGCCTGCAGGCGGTAGACGACCTCGACTGGACGTTCTTCTCGCCGGCCGCGGAAATCGGACCGGGCGAAGAGCGTGGCCAGTACCGCGTGCAAGCCAAGGCCTTCCTCGCCGACGCCAGCGGCCACAGCCGCATCAGCTACGCCGACTATGGCGCTGCCTTCGTGGCCGAACTCGAGGCACATGCCTACCCGAAGCAGATCATCACTGCGGCGTACTGATCGACCTACATGCCGGGCATGGCCCGGCGCTGCACAAGGAGTTCCGCATGCGTTCCGTTGCCCTGCTGCTTCCGCTTGCACTGGTCACCAGCTTCGCCAGCGCCCCGCTGCTGGCCGCGCCGGCTGCCCCGGCGCCGGCCACGGCGGCGAAATCACAGCTGCACCTGCAGTACTTCCATCCTGGCCCGCAGGCGATGTTCTCCGTGTCATCGGTGCTGATCGAAGGCCGCCACGATGCGATCCTGGTCGACGCGCAGTTCGCGGCCAGCGACGCGCGCAGGCTGGTCGAGCTGGTCCGTGCCAGCGGCAAGCAACTGACCACGATCTACATCAGCCATGGCGATCCGGATTACTACTTCGGCCTGGCCACGCTGCAGGACGCCTTCCCGCACGCACGCATCGTCGCCACGGCGCAGACCGTGGCCCACATCCAGCAGACCCACGCCGGCAAGCGTGCCTACTGGGGCCCGAAGATGGGGGCCGACGCACCGGCGCGCATCGTTGTGCCGCAGGTGCTGGAGGGCGACGCGCTGCTGCTGGAAGGGCAGCGCCTGCCCTTGATCGGACTCGATGGCCCTACGCCGGACCGCAGCGTGCTGTGGGTGCCTTCACTGCGCGCGATCGTCGGTGGCATCCCGGTGGTCGCCGGCGAGCATGTGTGGATGGCCGACACGCAGACCCCGAAGTCGCATGCCGACTGGCTGCAGGCCCTGCAGCGACTGCAGGCACTGAAGCCGCAGGTGGTGGTACCGGGCCATTACGCGCAAGGGGCGGCGCTGGACGCCAGTGCGCTGCGCTTCACCGCCGGGTACATCCGTGCGTTCGACGCGGAAGCGGCCAAAGCGAAGGACAGCCAGGCGCTGGTGAAGGCGATGCAGGCGCGTTACCCGCGGGTGGAGGGCGTGGAATCGCTGCAGCTGAGCGCGAAGGTGGCCAAGGGCGAAATGCAGTGGCCGTGAGGCAGGACCGCGGTCAGGGGCGGTGCGGATCGTTCGACGCCTGCTCGAACAGCTCCCCCTGCACCACCGGTTCCTTGTCGCGGAAACCGCCCAGGCCGACGCCCACCAGGCGATAGCGCGTGTCGGCCGGCAGGTCCACGCGCGCGCGCAGCGCCAGCGCGGCATCGCGCAGCTCCTCCATCGATTCCGGCGGGCGGTCCGGGGTGAAGCTGCGGGTAAGGATGCGGAACTGCGCCGTCTTCAGCTTCAGCACCACGGTGTGGCCCACGCGTTCCGTCCGGCGCGTGGCGTTCCAGGTCCTCTCTGCCAGCTGCACAATGGCCTCGCCCAGGTCTTCAAGCAGCAGGTCCTCGGCAAAGGTGTCCTCGGAAGAGATCGACTGCACCGGCTGGTCCGGCTCCACCGGCCGTTCATCGACACCGCGTGCACGGTTGTAGAGGCTGCGGCCAAAGCTGCCGAACGCGTCCTCCAGATCCGCCAGCGCCCATTGCCGCAGGTCACCGCAGGTGATGATGCCGCGCGCCGTGAGTTTGCCTTCCATCACCTTGCCCACGCCGGGCACGCGGCTGACCGGCAGCGGCGCCAGGAATGCGTCCACCCGTTGCGGTGGAATAACGAACTGGCCGTCGGGCTTGCGCCAGTCCGAGGCGATCTTGGCCAGGAACTTGTTCGGCGCGATGCCCGCTGAAGCGGTCAGCTGGGTCTCGTCGCGGATCTGTGCGCGGATCGTGCGTGCGATCTCGGTCGCCAGCTCGATGCCACTTTTCGGCTCGGTCACGTCCAGATAGGCCTCATCCAGCGACAGCGGCTCGACCAGGTCGGTATGGCGCAGGAAAATCTCGCGCACCTGGCGCGACACGGCCTTGTAACGCGCGAAGTCCGGCGGCACGAAGATCGCGTCCGGGCACAGGCGCTCGGCACGCATCGCCGGCATCGCCGAACGCACGCCGAACACGCGCGCTTCGTAGGACGCCGCGCATACCACCGAGCGCGCACCGCGCCACGCCACCACCACCGGCTTGCCGCGCAGTGAGGGATCGTCGCGCTGCTCCACCGACGCGTAGAAGGCGTCCATGTCGACGTGGATGATCTTGCGCAGTCGGGTCATGTCAGGTGTACGGGGCGGGTTCGGCGTGGGTGGGCCACACGCCGAGGTATGGTCGTTGCACATCAACAGGATGCGCGTATTCCATTGAAAACACTACGGTTGCGTACGGTTGAAATGTTTGATCGGCAGCGCTTCCAAGGGCATTCTCGAGCACTTGTATCCCTGTTCGTCGCTTCCAGGATTGCGTTTCATGACTCGTCTCCACGCGTTCAACCGCGACCAGCTGCTGGCCAGCGCACGCGGTGAACTGTTCGGCGCCGCCGCCGGCCGTCTGCCCAACGACCCGATGCTGATGTTCGACCGCATCACCGACATCCGCGAGGACGGCGGCCCGCATGGCAAGGGCATGGTACGCGCCGAACTGGATATCCGCCCGGACCTGTGGTTCTTCGGCTGCCACTTCATCGGCGACCCGGTGATGCCCGGCTGCCTGGGCCTGGATGCGATGTGGCAGCTGACCGGCTTCTACCTGACCTGGCTGGGTGCTCCCGGCAAGGGCCGCGCCCTGGGCTGCGGCGAGGTCAAGTTCACCGGCCAGGTACTGCCGGACGCCAAGCGCGTGCGCTACGAGATCGACATCACGCGCGTCATCAACCGCAAGCTGGTGATGGCCCAGTCCGACGCCCGCATGTATGTGGACGATCGCGAGATCTACAACGCTCGCGACCTGCGCGTGGGCCTGTTCACCGAAACCGGGAGCTTCTGATGCGTCGTGTCGTCATCACCGGCATGGGCATCACGTCCTGCCTCGGCAATGATCTGGATACCGTCTCTTCCGCACTGCGCGACGGGCGTGCCGGCATCACCGCATTGGCCGACCACGCCGAAGCGGGCCTGCGCAGCCAGATCGGCGGCCGTGTCGACCTCGACCTGGACGCCCTGATCGACCGCAAGCAGAAGCGCTTCATGAGCGATGCAGCAGCGTTCGCCTACATCGCCATGCGCGATGCCATCGCCGATGCCGGGCTGGACGAGGCGCAGGTCAGTGGCCTGCGCACCGGCCTGATCGCCGGCTCCGGCGGCGGCTCCAGCGAGTGGCAGATCGGCGCGGTCGATCTGCTGCGTGCACGTGGCGTGCGCAAGGTCGGCCCGTACATGGTGCCGCGCACGATGTGCTCCACCGTGTCGGCGTGCCTGGCCACCGCGTTCCAGATCAAGGGTGTGAGCTACTCGCTGTCGGCGGCCTGCGCGACGTCGGCGCACTGCATCGGCGCCGCCGCGGACATGATCCGGCACGGCGCGCAGGACATCATGTTCGCCGGCGGTGGTGAAGACCTGCACTGGTCGATGAGCGTGATGTTCGATGCGATGGGCGCGCTGTCGACCAGTTTCAACGACACCCCGGCCAGCGCGTCGCGCCCCTACGACAAGGACCGCGACGGCTTCGTCATCGCCGGTGGTGGCGGCATGCTGGTGCTGGAAGACTACGATCATGCGGTTGCGCGCGGCGCACGCATTTATGCCGAGCTGATCGGTTATGGCGTGACATCCGATGGTGCGGACATGGTGGCACCGTCCGGCGAGGGCGCGGTGCGCTGCATGAAGATGGCACTGCAGAACGTGGACCGCCCGCTGGACTACCTCAACACGCACGGTACCTCGACCCCGCTGGGCGATGTCACCGAACTCAACGCGATCCGCGAGGTGTTCGGCGAGGCCGTGCCGCCGCTGTCCTCGACCAAGGCGCTGTCCGGCCATTCGCTGGGCGCGGCCAGCGTGCACGAAGCCATCTACTGCCTGCTGATGATGCGCGATGGCTTTGTTGCCGGCTCGGCCAACATCAGCGAGCTGGACCCGGCGGTGGAAGGCTTCCCGATCCTGCGCGAAAGCCGCGCACAGGTGCTGGACACGGTGATGTCCAACAGTTTCGGCTTCGGCGGCACCAACGCGGCCCTGGTGTTCGGTCGGGTCTGATCGCCCGCCATTGGCCTGCACGGTCGCCGGGCGCGGCAGCAGCGGCAGCAGCAGGGCGTGCGCGTCGCGCAGCGAGCCGACGATGCGATGGCCGAGCGCGCGCAGTTCCTCATCGGGATGCACCAGGTCCGGCACCTGGATCACGGTCATGCCTGCGGCCAACGCCGCACGGGTCCCCGCAGGTGAGTCCTCCAGCGCCAGGCAGCGCTCCGGCGCCTGCCCCAGCCGCTGTGCGGCCAGCAGGTAGATGTCCGGCGCCGGCTTCGGCCGCGCCACGTCGCCACTGGTGATCACTGCATCGAAGTACGGCAGCAGGCCGGCAGCGCCCAGCTTGCGGTTGGCCCGTGGCTGACGCGTGGTGGTCGCCACCGCACGCGGAATCGCATGCGCCTTCAGCAGTTCCAGCAGCTCCAGGATGCCCGGCCGCAGAGGCAGGCCGGTCTGCGTGCGTTGCTCATACAGATCATGGCAGCGCAGCGCCATCGCCTCGATCACACTGTCCTCCACGCCCTGCTGGCGCAGCAGCGATTGGCTGTCGCGATCGCCAAGGCCGACCATGCGCACGAAGAAGGATGCATCCAGCGGCAGGCCGAACGCTTCGGCAGCCTCACACCAGCAGGCGATGGACACCCGCTCGCTGTCGATCATCAGGCCGTCCATGTCGAAGATGACGGCGTCGGGAAGAAACGGCAGCGCAGCGATGACAGTCATGGAGCGAACAGCGTATCCAGGTCGGTGGAGGTCAGCAGCCGCCATTGCCCCTCGGCCAGCCCCTCCAGGTCCAGGCCACCGACGCGGCTGCGGTGCAGTGCCTGCACATGGTTGCCGGTAGCGGCGAACATGCGGCGCACCTGATGGTAGCGGCCTTCATGCAGTACCAGGCGCGCCTTGCGTGGACCCAGCACCTCCAGTTCAGCCGGCAGCAGGGCGGTCTTCTCCGACTCCAGCATCAGCGTGCCGCTGGCGAACAGGGCCACTTCGTCGCCGCGCAGGTCTTGGGCCAGCTCCACCTCGTAGACCTTGGGCAGTTTCGACTTCGGCGAGATGATCCGGTGCAGCAGGCCGCCATCATCGGTCAACAGCAGCAGGCCGCTGGTGTCGCGGTCCAGCCGGCCGACCGTGGACAGCACCGGGTCGCGGTCGCGGAAACGCGGCGGCAGCAGATCGTAGATCAGGCGGCCGGTGTCCTTGGTCGAGCAGGTGTAGCCGGCCGGCTTGTGCAGCGCGATCGACAACCCCGGCGGCGGATCCAGCGGCTCGCCGTCGACCCGCACGGCCTCGTGCGACACCTGGTCGTCGGCATACAGCACCTCGCCGTCGGCATCGGTGATACGGCCTTCGCGGAACATCCACTGCACCTGCTTGCGGCTGCCATAGCCCAGGTTGGCGATGTGCTTGACCAGCTTCATCGGCCCTTCCCCTTTACCGCTTCGACCAGCTTGAACCCGTCACGCTCGGCGACCACGCGCACCGCGCCGAAGCTGTCGTTGAGCGTGTGTTCGTACGGCAGGTGGCGGTTGGCCACCACATACAGGCGACCACCCGGGCGCAGCGCCTGCGCCGCCACGGCGATGAAGCGCTGGCCGATATCCGGCCGGTCCGCGCGCGACGGGGTATGGAACGGCGGATTGCTGATGATGACGTCGTACCCCGGCTCGATGCCGGCGGTGACGTCCCGCCACAGGAAGCGCAGCGGCAGCGGGCGCGGCGGTGGTGCAAGATTCAGCTCGGCCAGTGCCAGGGCCCGCTGCTCGGCTTCGTACAGATCCAGCGCGGTGATCTTCGGGCAACGCTCCAGCAGCTCGCGCGACAGGTAGCCATAGCCGGCCCCGAGGTCGGCCGCGCATCCGGCCAGATCGGCCGGAAGGTGCTCGGCCAGCAGCGCCGAAGCCGGGTCGATGCGGTCCCAGGCGAACACGCCCGGGCGGCTGAGGAAGCGGCCACCCACGATCGGCCGCACCGCATCCAGCGCGCTCCAGCGCTTGGCCAGGTCGGCATCGTGCTGGCCCTGCAGTGGCGGGGTCCAGTACACCCGGCAATGGTTCTTGGTCAGGCTGCCGCCGAGGCCGGCCAGCTGCTTGAGGTCGCCTTCGCCGGAGCGCGCGCCCTCGTTGTTGGACTGGCAGGCGACGATGCGGCCCCCTTCTGCGGCCAATGCCAGGGCACGGGCGAACAGCGCGCGGGCCTCCTCGCGCTGGCGCGGCGGCAGCACCAGCACCAGCGGGTAGCGGCCCCGGCCCGCGACATCGTCAAGCTGGCCGCTGACGGTCCAGCCGGCGGCCTGCTGCAGGGGCTGCGCGAACGGCGCAAAACTCTGCTCGCAGTGCACCTCACGCCCGCCGGCCTGCTCACGCAGTGGCCAGCCGTCGCGGGCACGCAGGAACGCAACCGGCCCGTCCGGCCAGCGCAGCGCGCCCTGGGAGAACGGCAGGAACAGGGTCTGCAGGGGGGCGTCGTCGCTGGCGGCCATCGGCGCGGTTACTTGAAGCGTGAGGGCCGTCCATTGTACCGGCTCGCGCGGTCCGGCCCGGCAGGCCACTTTGCGAAACTTCAACGGGGCATTGATGCCCCAGCAACATCGGACCCTTCAGGGTAGAGGTCCCCCGAGACTTCCAGCAGGAGAATCCGCATGCGTGCCTTGTTCGTCGGTGGCGTGGTCGACAACAGCGAAATGGACCTGGAAGGCAGCCATCCTCCCGTGCACTACCCCGAGGACACCGGCGGTGGACATTCACGCTACCGGCTGCACCAGGTCGGCCACGGCGCCGATGGCAGCGTGGCATACGCGGTATACGGCGCACCGGACCTGGCCGACGACGAGGTGGCGCGGGTGGCGGAGGAGCGCGCCTATGCCCGGCGGTTCGAGGCAACCCCGACGGTGTTCGAGCACTGACGTGCCAGTCGCGCCCGAGCCGAGGCCCGGGCGTGCGGACCGCAGCCGGGCGTGAGCCCGGCCCCCTGCCGGATCACGTCGTTCTGGGTGGCAGCTGGCGGATGCTGGCGATCTCGTCGAGCCAGACGTGATGCTGCTGCACCGGCGTGTCGTAGTCGTCCAGGCGCAGCTGGCCGTTGCTGCCTTCATCGCCGGCGTCGTTGCGGTACTGCTGCACCGTTGGGCGCACGGCGACCGTGCCCAGCAGGCGGCGGCCATCAAGCAGGGTCAGTTCGACCTGCGTTTCGCCGTCGAGCTGCGGCAGCAGGGCCTCCAGGCGCGCGATCTGGGCCGGGTCGGTATGGATGCGTGGAGCAATACGGGACATCGGAGAACCTCCTGCGTGCAGGGTCGCCGATCCACCGTGAATGCTCAGTGCAGCGCGCTGTCGGCGCGCGGCACCTGCACCTTGCGCACCGCAGCCACCAGCTGGGCCACCGAGTACGGCTTGGCCACATGCTCCTGGAAGCCCGAGGCCAGCGCGCGACGACGGTCATCCGCACGCGCCAGCGCGGTCACGGCCACCGCCGGCAGGGTCGCCGCATCCACGCCCATGTCTTCGCGCAGGGTGCGCACCAACCCATACCCATCCATACCCGGCATGCCGATGTCGGTCAGCATCACGTGGTACTGCAGGTGGCCGGCATCGGCCAGCAGCGCCAACGCTTCGCCGGCCGAACTGGCAGCCGACACCGTCGCGCCCTGCTCTTCCAGCATGCGCCGCAGGTACTCCAGCACTTCCGGCTGGTCTTCCACGGCCAGTACGTGCATGCCCCGCAGCGGATAGGGCTCGACGACCACCGGCTCCAGAATCGGCCCGCTGATCACCTCGCGCAGCGGCCGCCGCTCGGCATCGGGCAGATGCTGCGGCAGGCGTACGGTGAACGTGGCACCGTGGCCATGGCCTTCGCTGGCTGCAGTGACCGTGCCGCCGTGAAGCTCGACCAGCTGCTGCACGATCGCCAGGCCCAGGCCGAGCCCACCATGGCGGCGGGTGGTGGTGCCGTCGGCCTGCCGGAAGCGGCTGAACAGATGATTGAGGAACTCCGGAGCAATACCATCACCGGTATCGCGCACGGTGATCTCCCAGTGCTTGCCGTCGGCCCGCAGCTGCATCTCGATGCGGCCCTCGGCCGGCGTGAACTTGATGGCGTTCGACAACAGGTTCCAGAACACCTGCTGCAACCGCGTCGCATCCCCCAGCACCAGGCTGGGCTGCTCAGGCAGCCGCAACTGCACGTCCAGTGCCTTGCCCTCGGCCACCAGCTCCTGCGCGCCGATCGCCTCGCCCAGCAGTTCGCGCAGGTCCAGTACTTCCACTTCCAGCTGCACCTTGCCCAGCAGCATGCTGCTGAGGTCGAGCATGTCCGAGATCAGCCGCTTCTGTGCACCGGCGCTGTTGGCGATCACGCCCAGCCCCTTGTACAGCGGGCTGGTGTTGTCGACACGCTGCAGCAACAGCTCGCTCCAGCCAAGGATGGTGGTCAGCGGCGTGCGCAGTTCGTGCGACAGGGTCGCCAGGAATTCATCCTTCAGGCGCGCCATGTTCTCGGCGGCACTGCGTGCGGCGCGCTCGGACTGCAGCAGCTCTTCACGGGCCAGTTCGATCTCGCGGCGCTCGGTCACGTCCGGACTGCTGCCGGCCAGGCCGATGAATCGACCCATCCGCGAGAACCGCGGACGCGCGTTCATTTCCAGCCATCGCCACTGTCCGTCCGCACGCCGTGCGCGGACGAGGGCATGCATCGAGCGTTGCGCCTTCAACGCTTCCTGCAGTTCGTACTCGAACACCGACGCATCATCCGGATGCACCAGGCCGCGCCAGACATCCTCCGGCACACGCGTCTCGTCGCCACCAAAGAACTCACTGAAGGCGCTGTTGACGAAGCGCGCATGTCCGCGCTCATCCAGCACCCAGACCGGCATCGGCAGGCCATCGGCCAACGCGCTGAACCGGGCCTCGCTCTCGCCCAGCTCCAGCTCCATCTGCTTGCGTGCGGTGATGTCGAAGAACAGGATGCCGACCTTGTCCTCGCCGGGGCGGCCCACACGGACCGCGTCCACCGCGAACGAGCGCCCCAGCGCCCGGGCTTCCATCTCAAACTGCGCCGGCCGTCCGCTGCGCGCGACCTCACCGTAGATGCGGTACCAGTCGCTCTCGTGGTTCGGTTCCAGCGCGCTCATGCACTTGCCGCGGGCGTCCTTGAGACCGGTGTGGCGCTCGAAAGCGTCATTCACCTCAAGGAAGCGGTAATCCACTGCGCGATCGGCGTCGAACATGACCTGGATCACACAAAAGCCGGCGTTGATGCGTTCAAGCACACCGCGATGCAGGTCGGGTTCGGGCGCCGGAACCATCAAGGGCGGGCGCTCCGCGAGGGGCGGCAGTGTGGACAAGGGCGTCTGGGGCGTACCGGATGGAGGCACAGCATCTTCCAAAGGACGTATTCACAGCGTCAAGCGCCGTCAGTCATGGTTGACGACCATGAATTGGCGGCAACCGCCGACGCTGTTGACGCATTCGGCCATTGCTGGGCCCCGCCAGCAGGATCACACTCGATGCGAGATCAACATCCGCCCCCATTCCGGGGACGCAGGAGACCGCCATGAACCGCTCTCTGTCCGCCACCCTGCTGCTGGCCGCGGCCCTTGCCGCGGGTGCTGCGAACGCCGCGCCGCGCACCGTCACCAGCCCGGATGCGCCGCGCACGCTGCAGGCCGACGGCCCGGTCAACGTGCAGTGGAACGATCCGGCGACATTCACCGAGATCCGCCAGAGCCACAACCGCTTCGAGGCCGAACGCGGCGACTGGGTGCAGCAGCTGGCGCGCTACCTGCAGACCAGCGCCGCCAAGCCGCTGCAGGCCGGGCAGACGTTGGACATCACCCTGGTCGACATCAAGCGCGCGGGCGACTACGAACCGTGGCATGGCCCGCGCGCCAATGACATCCGCGTGATGCGCGACATCTATCCGCCGCGCATCACCCTGCAGTACACGCTGAAGGACGCCAGCGGCCGCATCGTCGACGAGGGCGAGGCCAAGCTGACCGACACCGGCTACCTGCACACGCTCGGGCTGCGCAGCGACAGCGATCCGCTGCGCTACGAGAAGCGGCTGATCGATGACTGGGTGAAGCGGCAGTTGACCGCCCAGGCCACCGCCGCGCGTTGACCGATAACCGCCGGGCATGGCCCCGCGCTACCTGTGCATTTCCGACACCCGCCGGGCATGGCGCTTTGGACATCCGGTAGCGCCGGGCCATGCCCGGCGGCGCATCAATCGCGGTAGACGCGGGCGACCCGCTTGACCGCGCAGGGCAGCTGGTAGGCGCTCACCCCGCAACGTGGCGCCAGTTCCGAAAGCGTCGGGGCCTGCCCCCACAGCTCCACCACACTGCCAACGCCGGCCTGTGCATGTGCGGTCAGGTCCACCGTCAGCATGTCCATCGAAACCCGGCCGATCAGCACGCCAGGCTGGCCGTCGATCAGCACCGGGGTGCCGTTCGGCGCGAACTGGGGATAGCCGTCGGCATAGCCCAGGGCCACCACGCCCACGCGTGTACGCGCCTTGGCCACGAAGCGCGCGCCATATCCCACCGGCTCACCGGCTTCGATCCAGCGCTCGGCAATCACCTTGGACTGCATGGTCATCACCGGGCGCAGCCGCGCGGTCAGATCCGTGTCGTCCGGCATCGGGTTGGCGCCGTACAGCATGAGCCCCGGGCGCACCCAGTCGCTGCGCACGTCGGGCCACCCAAGCAGGGCCGGCGAATTGCACACGCTGGTCTCACCCTGCAGGCCCTCGATTGCACGTGCGAAGGTGGCGGCCTGCTCGTGGGTACGTTCGCTGTCCAGTTCATCGGCACGCGCCAGATGGGTCATCAGCACGATCCGCTCCACCTGCGGCATCGCCTGCAGGCGCGCGTGTGCGGCGCGGAAGGTCTCCACGTCCAGACCCAGGCGATGCATGCCGCTGTCCAGCTTCAGCCAGACCGTCAACGGATGCGGGCTGTCGAAGGCAGCCAGCGCTTCCAGCTGCCACGGCGAGCCGACCGAGAACCACAGCGAATGCTCGGCCACCAGCGCCATCTCGCTGGCTTCGAAAATGCCTTCCAACAGCAGGATGGGCGCGCGGATACCGGCCTTGCGCAGCTCCAGCGCCTCTTCGATGGTCGCCACCCCGAAGCCGTCGGCCTCGTCTTCCAGGGCCTGCGCGCAGCGCACGGCGCCATGGCCATAGGCATCAGCCTTGATGATCGCCAGCGCCTTGCCGCCCCCCAGCTCGCGGGCGAGCCGGTAGTTGCTGCGCAGCGCGTGCAGATCGATCAGCGCGCGGGCAGGACGCATGTGCGGCTCTCGTGTTGCGGGGCATGGCCGAACTGGCCGTAGCGGAAGATGTCCAGGCCTTCAGTGCTGATCTGTGGCTGGCGTGCACTCATCAGGTCGGCCAGGTAGCGACCTGAACCACACGCCATGGTCCAGCCCAGGGTGCCGTGACCGGTGTTGAGATACAGGTTGCGGAAGGGCGTGGCGCCGATCACCGGCGTGCCATCCGGCGTGGCCGGGCGCAGGCCGGTCCAGAACTGCGCGCGCGACAGGTCCCCGCCCTTCGGGTAAAGGTCACGAACCACCAGCTCCAGGGTCTCGCGGCGACGCGGTGACAGCGACAGGTCGAAACCGGCCACTTCGGCCATGCCACCGACACGGATGCGGTTGTCGAAGCGGGTTACAGCAACCTTGTAGCTCTCATCGAGGATGGTCGAGGTCGGAGCCATGGCCGGATCGGTGATCGGCAGGGTCAACGAATACCCCTTCAGCGGGTACACCGGCAGGCGCATGCCCAGCGGCGCGACCAGCGCCGGCGAGTAACTGCCCAGCGCGACCACATAGCGGTCGGCAGTCTCCAGCTTGCCGGCGATGCGCACGCCGGTGATGCGCTCTCCATCCGACTCGATGGCGCTGATGTCCTGGTCGAAGCGGAACTCGACACCGGCATCGGTGCACATCTGCGCGAGGCGGCGGGTGAACAGCTGGCAGTCGCCGGTCTGGTCACGCGGCAGGCGCAGCGCACCGACCAGGCCATCAACGTGCGCCAGCGCCGGTTCCGCGGCGATGATGCCGGCGCGATCCAGCACTTCGTACGGCACGCCATAGCGGGCCAGGATCTCGATGTCCTGTGCCGAGGCATCCAGCTGCTGCTGGGTGCGGAACAGCTGGGTGGTACCCAGGTCGCGCCCCTCGAACTCGATGCCGATCTGCGCGCGCAGCTCGTTCAGGCAATCGCGGCTGTACTCGGACATGCGCACCATGCGCGCCTTGTTGATCGCATAGCGCTCGTGGGTGCAGTTGCGCAGCATCTGCCACAGCCAGCGGTACTGGGCCAGATCCATGCCGGGACGGATCGCCAGCGGCGCATGCTTCTCGAACAGCCAGCCGATCGCCTTCTTCGGCACGCCGGGCGCGGCCCAGGGCGAGGTGTAGCCGAATGACAGCTGGCCGGCATTGGCGAAACTGGTCTCCAGCGCGGGGCCGGGCTGGCGGTCGACGACCGTGACATCAAACCCGGCCTGTCGCAGGTACCAGGCACTGGTGGTGCCGATCACGCCGCTGCCGAGAACTAGGACTCGCATGGAAATTCTCCAACCCGATCATTCCCTGCGTTTGAGCACGACAGGGCCATAATCGGGGAAGTATATTCTTCCATTCATAGGCGATTTGCCTGTTTTTCACGCTGCGGGCAAGATGTTTCCCCGTGATTTACTTCCCCAGGTTGACGCCCATGGCCGCCCGCCCCCGTGAACTGGACAAGATCGACCGCAGGATCCTGCGCATCCTCCAGGCCGAAGGCCGCATTTCCTTTACCGAGCTGGGCGAGCGCGTGGGCCTGTCGACCACCCCGTGCACCGAGCGCGTGCGCCGGCTGGAGCGCGAGGGCGTGATCACCGGCTATCACGCCCACCTCGATCCCACGGCCCTGAAAGCCAGCCTGCTGGTGTTCGTGGAGATCAGCCTGGCCTACAAGTCCGGCGACATCTTCGAGGAGTTCCGGCGTGCGGCGCTGAAGCTGCCGAACGTGCTCGAGTGCCATCTGGTGTCCGGCGACTTCGACTACCTGCTGAAGGCGCGGATCAGCGAGATGGCCTCCTACCGCAAACTGCTGGGCAGCACCCTGTTGACCCTGCCGCACGTGCGCGAATCGAAGAGCTACATCGTCATGGAAGAGGTCAAGGAGACGCTCAGCCTGCCGATTCCCGAATGAAGGGCCAGAGCCCGCGCTGCGGGTTCCGGCCCTGTTCCAGGGGCGTCAGCGCTGCTGCGGGTGCTTCATCGAGCCCTGCTGCTGACCTGTCTCCTGCTGTTTGCTGCCCTTCTGCGGCCGCTGCGGGTCCATCTGCTGCTGTTGCTGCTGTTGCGGCTTATGGCTCTGCGCTTCCTTGCCGGGATGACGGTTCTGCGGATTCTTCATGATCGCGATCCAAAGGACAAAGGACACGCGACGGCGGGATGCCGGCGCAGGGCCACGGTGGTCCTGCGGCGGTTAATCACAGGCGAAAAAGCCGTGAGCAGCAGCAGTGTGTTTTCAGGCGTTCAGCCGGCGCGGTCACCACCCGCCGCGGGCGGTGGCGGACTGCCCTATGGCTTGACCTGCTGGCCACTGCCGGCCGGCACACTGTCGTAGTAGCGGCCGGTACGGGAGTCGAACACACGGTTCGGGCCGACCGGCTTGACGCCGGGAACGATGCGCCCGTTGCGGTCATAGACCTTGTCCGGCAGCTTCGGCGCCGGCGTCGGCACCACCTGCGCCGGGCCGGTGGACTTGATCGGCTGCGTCGGCTGCGGTGACGGCAGGACCTGCGGCTGCGGTCTTGCCGGCTGTGGGGGCGGCGGCACCGGCGCTGGCGCCACGGTGGTGGTGCTGCGGGTGGTGGTCGGCGATGTGGTGGGCACCTGGGCCTGTGCCGACAGGGGCAGCAGAGCCGACAGCACCCAGATGGAAAGGGTCTTCATGGCACGCTCCAGCAGGAATCCTCCCCACCATGCGCCCGCGCCCGTGTGCCGCCCATGAACGCAGCTCACACTTGCAAGACGGCGGTCACACCCCCACGTCTGCAGGCATCCCCAGGCCATCGACCCCACGGAGAGCCAGCATGAGTGCCTTCGACCTGACGCCCCCTACCGCCTCCCAGACCGACACCCTGGTCGCCGGCCTCAGCAGCGAAGAACGCCGCGTGCTGCTGCAGCACGGCACCGAAGCACCGTTCTGTGGCGTGTTCCTGGACAACAAGCGTGAGGGTGTCTACTGCTGCCGGCTGTGTGGGCTGCCCCTGTTCCGCTCCAGCACCAAGTTCGATTCCGGCACCGGTTGGCCGAGCTTCTTCGCCCCCTACGACGCGGCACACGTGCGTGAGATCCGCGATACCAGCCACGGCATGATCCGCACCGAGATCACCTGCGCCCGCTGTGGCAGCCACCTCGGCCACGTGTTCCCGGACGGGCCGCCGCCCACCCATGAGCGCCACTGCCTGAACTCCGTCTCACTTTCGTTTGCCGGCAACGGCGAGGCCTGGCCCAACCCGTTGCAGCGTGGCGGTGCGGAAAGCGGCGTGGCGGGCTGAGACAACCCCGCCGACCGGTTTCACAGAATTCCCTCTTCAGAAATCCGCAGGGTGGGCCGACAAGGAGATATCCCCCCTCCCTGCGTTGCCCCATGCTCATCATCGTTGGATTCCTGGTCGTCATCATCAGCGTGATCGGGGGCTACCTCGGTGCCCACGGCCGCCTGGGGGCTCTCTGGCAGCCCTACGAACTGGTCATCATCGGCGGTGCCGCGCTGGGTGCGTTCCTGGTCGGCACCCCGGCCAAGACGGTCAAGCAGACGCTGCAGGCCATCGTCGGCGTGTTCAAGGGCCCGCGCTACAAGCAGCAGGACTACATCGACGTCCTCAGCCTGCTCTACGAACTGCTCAACAAGGCGCGCCGGGAAGGCTTCATGGCGCTGGAGGACCATGTCGAACGCCCGGCCGAGAGCGCCGTGTTCGGCAACTATCCGAAGGTGCAGGCCGACCACCACCTGATCGATTTCATCACCGACTGCCTGCGCCTGATGATCGGCAGCAACATCGAGCCGCATGAACTGGAGCCGCTGCTCGAACTGGAGCTGGAAAAGCACCACGCCGAAGCGATGGCCCCGTCGCAGGTGCTGACCAAGGTGGCCGACGGATTGCCCGGTTTCGGCATCGTCGCGGCGGTGCTGGGCATCGTCATCACCATGGGCTCGATCGGCGGCGACATCGTCGAGGTCGGCGGCCATGTCGCCGGTGCACTGGTCGGCACCTTCCTGGGCATCCTGCTCGGTTACGGGTTCGTCGGCCCGATGGCAGCGGCGATGGAAGCACGTGCCGAGCAGGACAGCCGCATCTACGAATCGGTGAAGACCGCACTGCTGGCCTGCCTGCGCGGTTACAACCCGAAGATCGCGCTGGAATTCGCCCGCAAGACGTTGCCGTCGAACGTGCGCCCGGCCTTCTCCGATTTCGAGCAGCACCTGAAGACGGTCAAGTAAGCCATGGCCGAGAGCAAACCCACCGTCATCGTCCGCAAGGTCAGGAAGGCCGGCCATGCCGCCCACCATGGCGGCTCGTGGAAGGTGGCCTATGCCGACTTCGTGACCGCGATGATGGCCTTCTTCCTGGTGCTGTGGCTGATGGCCACCACCAGCAAGAACGATCGTGCGGCCATTTCCGAGTATTTCCGCAACCCCAGCCCGCTCAGTGGCCAGAGCGCCACGCCGGCCCCTGGCATGGCCGGGCCGGGCGGTGCCAGCACGTCGATGATCAAGCTCGGCGGCGCCACCGACATCTCGCGTGGCAGCAGCAACGATCCCTTCCAGAACCAGCAGGAAGCCGTGCCGCACCCGGTGGACCAGCAGCAGCGCGACAAGCAGCAGCTGGAACAGCTGATGAAGGAACTGCAGGAAGCGATCAGCCGCAGCCAGGCGCTGGAGCCGTTCAAGGACCAGCTGCTGCTGGACCTGACCCCGGAAGGCCTGCGCATCCAGATCGTGGACAAGCAGAACCGGCCCATGTTCGACCTCGGCAGTGCCACGCTCAAGCCGTACACGCAGCAGATCCTGCATGAGCTGGCCGAGTACCTGAACCACGTGCCGAACCGGATCAGCCTGACCGGCCACACCGACATCACCGCCTACACCGCCGCCCGCGGCTACGGCAACTGGGAACTGAGCGCCGACCGCGCCAATGCGGCCCGCCGCGCCCTGATCGGTGGCGGACTGGAGGACAGCAAGATCACCCGCGTGGTCGGCCTGTCCTCCTCGGTGCTGTTCGACCGGGCCGACCCGCAGAACCCGATCAACCGCCGCATCAGCATCGTGGTGATGACCCGCGCCGCCGAGCAGGCCGCGCTGGCCGGCGCCGGTCCACAGGTGGGTCTGTCGGCGCCGGTCATCGACGCGGACGTACAGGCGGCGCAGGGTGAGGCAAAGTAGACGGTGGGTGCGGACCTTGGTCCGCACATCCGGGAAAGCATGCGGACCAAGGTCCGCACCCACCAGGGGCATGGCCCGGCGCACCCGGTACAATGGGGGTCTTTCCGTTTTCAGGTGACACCCCCGATGTCCAAGTCTTCCAAGGCCAAGCGCGACCAGCGCAAGAAGCAGCAGGCCAAGCGCCCGTTCCTCCGTCTGAACGCACAGCAGCAGGTGCAGAACCACGCCGTGCTGACCAGCGAGGACGGCCAGGTGGTCGCCGCCATCGGCCTGCAGGGTCGCGAGTGGCTGCTGGCCATCGGCGGTCAGACCATGGGCAATGCCGAGAACCCGGTGCCGATGCTGGCCATGCTCAAGCACCTGGCCAACGTGCAGGAGAAGGAAGGCCGCAAGGTCAGCCTGGAGTATTCCGAACTACTGCAGAAGCTGCTGGATACCCTGGCCGCCGAAGCGGGCCAGACCGCCGACGAGTACCTGGACGCGCTGGTCGCCGAGTTCGAAGGCGTGGAAGCTGAGGGCGAGACCGCTGAAGGCGATGTGGCCGAAGAAGCCAGCGCTGCCGAAGGTACCGCTGACGCCGAGGCTGCTCCGGCCGCCGACGCCGACGCCGACGGCAAGCCGCAGGCCTGATCCGGCCGCGGCGGTGACGGTCTACGTCGATGACGCAGTGCATGCCTGGCGCGACCAGCGCTGGGCGCATCTGATGGCCGACACCCTGGCCGAGCTGCACGCCATGGCGGCGCAGCTCGGCATCCCCCGCCGGGCCTTCCAGAACAAGGCCAGCGGCGCGCACTACGACGTCACCACCGAGCTGCGCGCACAGGCGATCGCACTGGGTGCCGTGGCGATTTCACGGCACACCGACCGCGCACAGGTGAAAGCGGTGATCGCCAACGCGCGGGCGCAGTACCGGCCGTAGGCCGCAGCGCCCCCGCCGGGCATGGCCCGGCGAACCGGGATGACGCTCAGAACGGGTCGCTGCCCAGGCGGATTTCCACGTTCAGCAGCGAGCACAGCGCCAGCATGGCGTCGTCGTCACGGGTCAGTGCCATCCAGCCGGTGAAACCCGCGCTGCCGGCATCCACGCTCCACAGCGTGTAGTTGTGCTCGCGCAGGCGGTCGAAGGCGGTGGACATCAGCTGCACGCCATCCAGGTCTTCGGTGAAATCCTCATCGTCCAGGTCGCCGCCCCAGTCAAGCTGCAGGTTGAAGCGCGCGGACAGCTCGTTCACCGCCGATATCAGCGTTTCCAGGTCATCCCGCTCCACCTCGAAGCCGGATTGCCAACCGATCGCGGACAGCAGTGGCGGCAGCCAATCGGCGTCTGCTTCCAGCGGTTCGCCGGCTTCGGCCAGCAGCTCGCGCCAGCGGTTGAACTGCTGCAGCGCCAGTTCCTCGTCGCCCGGGTTGATCAGTACCAGCAGGTTCCAGACCCGCGCTTCGAAGCCATCCTCGTCGAAATCATGGACGTCCTCCTCGAAGTCGAAGTAGTCGCTGTTGTCGGGCATGGCGGGAACTCCTCGGGGCAGGCCGGCATTCTACGGTTTATCCTGTATCGCTGAAGCCGGCCTTGGTGGCCGTCACTGTGAATGATGCGATGAGCGATACCCCTCCCGACCACCTGGCGATCAATCCGGCCAGCCCCTTCCATGATGCGCAGGCGCTGGAGCGCGGCGTCGGCGTGCGCTTCAACGACGTCGAGCGCGACAACGTCGAGGAATACTCGGTCAGCGAAGGCTGGATCCGCGTGCAGGCCGGCAAGGCCCGTGACCGTCGCGGCAACCCGATGACGATCAAGGTCAAAGGCAAGGTCGAGGCCTACTTCCTCGACCAGAAGCCGGCCTGACGGAGCCCGGGGTCAGATCCCTTTCCGCGGGAAAGGGATCTGACCCCGATGCACAGGGCCGGTCACTCGCGCTTGCGCGACTCCAGCAGATCCAGGTTGCGGATCAGGCGCCTCGAGATCTCGTCGGAGATCACTCCGCGCCGGGTGAGGCGGAACAGTTCCTCGCGCTCGGCAGTGAGGCCGGCGCTGCGCAACTGGCGATAGCCCTCCTCCATCCGCTTCACCTTCTCCGGATCCACGTCAGGGTTCTCGCGATCCAGGTGCCGCTGATACAGCAGGCTGACCCGCGAGGCCGCGTCGTTGTACAACTGCACGTTCTCGGTGTTCTGGTTCAGCACCAGCTGCTGCCGCTTGCGCTCCACCCCGGCCAGCGCCGCCTTCGAGGACAACCGGCGGGCCAGATCCTCTTCCTTGCGCTCACCGGAGTCGGCCGGCAACTGCAGGCCCTTCAGCAGCTGCGGCAGCGCCACGCTGGCGCCGACCAGCGAGAACAGGATCACCGCTGCAGCCAGGAAGATCACCAGGTCGCGTGCGGGGAACGGGCTGCCATCGGGCAGGAACAGTGGCAGCGTCAGCACGCCGGCCAGGGTGATCGCACCGCGCACGCCCGCCACCGAGGTGGCCACCACGATGCGCCAGTTCGGCGCCTCGCCCCGCTCCAGGCCACGCCGACGCGCACGCAGCAGGTTCCAGCGCAGTGACAGCCACACCCACAGCAGGCGCAGGGCGATCAGGCTGGCATTGATCACCAGCACGTACACCAGCAGCCACCACGCGCTCTGGTGACCGGTCTCGTTCATCGTGGTGGTTGCACGCTCGACGATGCCCGGCAACTGCTCGCCCAGCAGCACGAACATGATGCCGTTGAAGCTGAACTGCAGCATGTTCCACACGCCCGCGCGCTGCACGCGCATGCTGCCGGAAACACGGCCGGTCATTTCCACGTAGCTCATCGAGATGCCGGCCGCGACCGCCGCGAGGATGCCCGAGGCATTGATCTCTTCGGCCAGCAGGTAGGCCGCGAACGGGATCAGCAGGTTGACCAGCATTGCCGCACCCGGCTCTTCACCGAAACGGCGCCACAACCAACGCTGGAAGGTCGACACGCCCAGCGTCACCGCCACGCCCACCGCCAGGCCCGCCACCGCCACCCACAGGAAGGTCAGCGAAGCGGTGGCCAGCGAGAAGGTACCGGTCATCACCGCCGCCACCGCGAAGCGGAAGCAGACCAGACCGGAGGCGTCGTTGAGCAGTGATTCGCCCTCGAGGATGTGCATCAGCCGCTTGGGAATGGGGGCCTTGGAGGCGATCGCTCCAACGGCCACCGGATCGGTCGGCGAAACAATCGCCGCCAGCGCGAAGCACACCGCCAGCGGCATCACCGGGATCATCCAGTGGATCAGCAGGCCGGCGCCGATGACGGTGAACACCACCAGGCCGAACGCCAGCTCGAGAATCGCGCCCTTGTCGCGGAACAGGCCCTGCTTGGGGATGCGCCAGCCGTCAAGGAACAGCAGGGGCGGCAGGAACAGCAGGAAGAACACTTCCGGCTCCAGCGCATGGCCGCGGTTGAACACGCCCGCAATGACCGCGCCCAGACCGATCTGCACCAGTGGCAGCGGCAGTGAGAACGGCAGGACGCGGACGAGGTATCCGCTGGCGACGACCGCCACCAGCATCGCCAGCACGACTTCAATGGTATGCATGCTTCTTCCAGGAAGCGGCGCGCGGGGGGCATGAAGCCAGCGCCGGAAACCCGGAAAAAACTACCACAGGCGACCGCGGCTGCGACAACCGCAGCGATGCTGCGTCAGCACAGGCTCATGCCCCGTCGAAGCGGTAGATGTCCATCGCCAGGAAGCCGCCATCGACGCCGGCATCGATGCGACGTGCGCCGAAGCGGTCGTCACCGGCCGCACCCATCGCGAAGAACAGCGGCAACAGGTGTTCATCGGTGGGATGGGCGCGTTCGGCGAACGGTGCCTGCCGGCGGTAGTCCAACAGCGCCGGGCGATCATCGGCCGCCAGCCGCTGCTCTACCCACTCGATGAACGGCCGCACATAGGGCGCTTCCTTGCCGTCCTGGTAGTCGCCCCAGTCGTGCAGGTTGTGGGTGATGCTGCCCGAGCCGACCAGCAGCACACCCTGTTCGCGCAGAGGTGCCAGCGCGCGGCCCAGCGCAAACTGGTGCGCAGGCCCCAGCAACGGCTGGATCGATACCGGCACCACGGGAATGTCGGCCTGCGGACGCAGCAGGCGCAGCGGCACCCAGGCGCCGTGGTCGAGACCACGCTGGGTATCGATGGCCACCGGCAGGCCCGCCGCGGCGATGCGCCCGGCTACGTCTTCGGCCAGCGCAGGATCGCCCGGTGCCGGGTACTGCAGTTCAAACAGCGCGCGCGGGAAGCCGCCGAAGTCATGGACGGTCGGCGGTTGTGGGTGGGCGCCGACCAACGGCTGCCGCCCCAGCCAGTGGGCCGAGGCGATGACGATGGCGCGCGGCGTGGGCAGGTCGCGGGCCAGTTCGGCCAGACGCACGCCCACCTCGCCCGGCTGCAGCGCAGTCATCGGGGAACCGTGCGAGATGTACAGCGAAGGCAGGCGGGACATGGAATTCTCCGTTTGCAGTATCAGCCAGCGCTCAACGCGAACGCAGGGTCCAGCGGCCGTCACCGACCAGGAACAGCACCACCAGCGCCAGCGCCCAGAAGGCCGGGTACTCCCAGCCACCGCCGGCATTGGCAAAGCCGAAGCCGTTCGCGCCGTGCACGGTGACGATGGTGCCCAGCAACAGGGGCACACCGGCCAGCCCGACCCAGCGCGCGTAGATTCCGAGCAGCAGGGCTGCGGAAATCACCAGTTCTGCCGCGAGGGTGAGGTAACCCAACACACCCGGCAGACCGAGCGACTCGAAGAACGCCGCGGTGCCGGCCGGGGTGAACACCAGCAGCTTGGTCAGCCCATGGATCAGGAACAGGACGCCGAGGGCCAGGCGTAGCAGCGTCGCCCCATAGGGCGCCAGCGGGGGAGCGGAAGCAGCAGAGGTCGTCATGGCGGGGCCTCGAAAGGGAAGAAGCACAGCTTATTGCGCCGACCGATGCCGATAAATACGATGATTCGACCGTATTTATTTCATAAGGCGCAACAATGGACACTTTGGACGCCATGCGTGTGTTCGTGGCCGTGGTCGAGCGCAATGGCTTCAGTGCGGCCGCCCAGGCACTGGATCTGTCCACCGCCGGCGTCACCCGGCAGGTTGCGGCGCTTGAGAAGCGCCTGTCGACGCGGCTGCTCCACCGCACCACCCGCCGGGTCAGCCCGACCAGTGCCGGCGCCGCCTACTACGCGCAGTGCGTGCGCCTGCTGGCGGAGTTCGACGCACTGGAGGCCAGCATCGGCGCACAGGCACTGGAACCGTCCGGCCTGCTGCGCATCAATGCGCCGGTCAGCTGGGGCATCGCCCGTCTCGGCCCGCTGCTGGCCGGCTTCCGCGAGCGGTTCCCGCAGGTGGAACTGGACCTGGCCCTGTCCGACCGCCTGGTGGACATGGTCGAAGAAGGCTACGACGTGGCCATCCGCATCACCCGCGAGCCCGGGCCCACGTTGATCGCGCGTCGCCTGGGCGAATCGCGGATCAGTCTGTGCGCGGCGCCCTCCTACCTGGCTGCGCACGGCACGCCGGCCACGCCGCAGGCACTGCAGGATCACGCATGCCTGGGCTACAGCTACTGGGCCGGCGGCGACCAGTGGCCACTGCACGGCCCCGGAGGCGACGTCCAGGTCACGGTGAACAGCGTGCTGCGCGCCAACAACGGCGACGTGCTGCGCGAGGCGGCCATTGCTGGCATGGGCGTGATCCTGCAACCGGATTTCCTGCTCCAGGAGGCGCTGGCCGACGGCCGCCTGGTGCGCATCCTGCCGGACTGGGAAGCGGCGCCGATCGGCATCTTCGCCGTCTACACCAGTCGCAGCCACCTGGCGCCGAAGGTGCGCAGCTTCATCGATTACCTGGTGGAGGCCGGGATCTGACCGCGCCACTGGACAACACCCGTGACACGCGGGCGCAAGGCCGTGCCCGGCGAGCCGCAACATGGGCTAGACAGCGACCTCGTCCAGCATGCCGATGATCCGCTCCAGAGGGGCCGGACGTCCCAGCAGGTAGCCCTGCACCTGGTCGCAACCGTGCGCGGCCAGCCAGTCGAGCTGCCCCGGCGTTTCCACGCCTTCGGCAATGATGGTCAGGCCCATGCTGTGGCCCAGCGACAGCAACGCCCTGCAGATCGATGCGTTGCGCGGATTGGTCTCCACGTCGGCGACGAAGCTGCGGTCGATCTTGAGGATGTCCAGCGGCAGGTGCTGCAGGTAGGACATGCTGGAGTAGCCGGTACCGAAATCATCCAGCGACACGCAGATGCCCTGCTCGTGCAGGCGCTGCATGGTCTGCATCGCCTGCGCCGGCTTGCGCATCAGGCTGCTCTCGGTCAGCTCCACATGCAGCGCGCCGCGGGCCAGGCCGAAGTCCTGCTGGGCACGGGTGAACTCGGCCACCAGGTCGCTGTTGAAGAACTGCACGGCCGACACGTTCACCGCGATCGGCAGATCGCCCCAACCCGCCTCCACCAGGCGCCGCTGCGCCTGGGCCGCCGCACGGATCACCCAGCGCCCCAGGGCCAGGATCAGGCCGGTGTCCTCGCACAGCTGGATGAACTCGTTGGGAGGAATGAAGCTGCCATCGGCCTGCGGCCAGCGCAGCAATGCCTCCAGTGCCGCCGGACTGCCGTCGCTGGCGTGCCGGATCGGCTGGAAGTACAGCTGGAACTCGCTGTCGATCGCCGCATGGATGCGCCCGGCCAGGCGCAGGCGATCAGCCAGGCGCGTGGTCACCGCAGCGTCGAACCAGGCCACCACATCCCCTTCGGCGCGCGCGGCGTGCGCCGCCTGTGCCGCCATGCCGATCACCTGCTCGGCGCTGTGGCCATCATCTGCCGTGTGCACCGCCACGCCGATGCGCGGCTCGAACTGGTGCAGCGAATCCTTGCCACGCATCGGTGCCGACACGATCTGCAGCAGATCGTCGAGTACGCGCCGGGTGTCATGCGCGGCGCCGATGGCGAACACGAAATCTTCCGCCGGCTGGAAGGCCAGCGCGCCGTAACGTGCCGCCAGCACAGCCAGGCGCGAGGCCATCGACTGCAGCACCGCATCGCCGATCTCCCGGCCCAGCGTGTCGGCCACCAGCTGCAGGCCACGCAGCTGCACGAAGGCGATGGTATAGCCCTCCGCCTGGGCATCCAGCTGCTCGGTCAGCGCGCGCACGTTGAGCAGCCCGGTCGCCGGGTTGTGCCGCGCCTGGTAAGCCAGGTCGCGCTCATAGGCCATCCGCTCGCTGACATCCTCGGCCAGTACCAGGCAGGCCGGCTGGCCATCGAAATCCAGCCGGGACAAATGCGCGCGCACTTCGAACACACTGCCATCCTTGCGCCGGTGCAGGCGCACGGCAGCATCGGGAAGGTCGCCCACGCGCGCCCGCGCGATGGCTCCCTTGACCTCGTCCCACCCTTCCCGCGGCCGGATGTCGAGGATGCTCATGGTGAGGAATTCCTCACGGCTGTAGCCGTACTGCCTCACGGCCGCATCGTTGACCTCGATGAAGCGCAGCGTGTCCGGATCGAACACCCAGAACGGCGCAGGATTGCGGTCGAACAGCAGGCGGAAGCGCCGTTCGACCTGGTTCATCTGTTCACGGGCCTGATACCGCTCGCTGAGATCGGTGAGCGCGCCGATCATGCGCCGCTGGCGATCGGCCACCGGCACGCGCTGGCCCCGCGCGCCGACCCAGCGCACCGCACCCCCCGGCAGCACCAGGCGGAATACCTCATCCATCACCGCGTTGCCGGCAAATGCCTGGTCAAACGCCTTCTGCAGCCGAGCGGCATCATCGCGGTGCACCCGGGCAAAGAAATCGGCCACCGGCAGCGCGTCGGTCTGTACGCCGAAGATCTCGCGTGCCAGCGGTGACCAGCGCAGCAGTGCAGCGTCCTCATCGACATACCAGGTGCAGACCCGCCCGACCTGGTGGGCCAGCCGCAGTTCCGCATTGCCGGCCTGCAGTTCCTCGGCCATCGATTGCTGCCGGCGGATCGTTCGCCGGACGGCGAACAACAGCACCAGCAGCACGGCCACATAGACCAGCACGATGGCCACCGATGCCTGCAGGTAGGGCCACCACGGCGCCAGCACGTCCTTTTCGGCCAGGCCGACCTGCACCGCCAGCGGATTGCGTTCCAGCGTACTGATGGTGGTGATGCGCGGCACGCCGTCAACCACGCCGGGCATGTTCCCCAGTTCGATCACCGCCTGCCTGCCGAGCAGATCGCGCCCGGGCAGCTCGTAGCGGTGTCCGACCGTGCCATGCGGATCGGGCACGCGCGCCAACATGTAGCCTTCGGCATCACTGATCGACACCAGGCCGTTCGGGCCCACGTCCAGCCCGCCGATGATGCGCTGCAGTTCGCCGCAGCGCAGGCGCGCCAGCAGCCAGCGGTCGTCGTCCAGCGGCAGCGCCAGCGGCACCACCCAGCCATCATCGCTGCCCCGCTGCGGCGGCCCGATGTACAGCGCACTGCCAGGGCCGCGCCGTTGCGGATCGGTCCACAGGGGCAGCTGCAGGTCGCCCTGGCCCGCGGTCAGCGCACGTCCGTAGCTGTCGAGCACCACGATGCTGTGCAGCTCGGCGTGCCGTTGCAGCACGCCGGCCACGGCCGCATCGAGCAGCCGCGGTGCCTGTGCCGGCACGCTCCGGAACAGCTCGGCGGCGTCGGCGGAAATGCCGCCCATCGCCCGCTCCAGATTGCGCAGCTGCAATGCCAGCAGGCGCTCGCTGCCGACCGCCAGTGCCCGGCTCTGCCGCTGCGCCGCTTCCAACCGCCGATGGTGGTCATTGACCAGCATCATCGCCAGACCGGCCACCAGCAGCACGCCCAGCACCACCCCGCCCCAGGTGATGGCGCGCAGTGGCCGGGCCAACGCGCGTCTCAGCGCGGGCATCGGTGGGTGTTCCCTGTCCAGTCGGCTGGCTTCATGCGCGAACGATTCCTCCACATCCCCGACCTCAGCGGCCGGCGACTGCCATTCTTGACCGCCGGGCCCGCCACGCCGGATCACCGCCCTGCGTCCGCGCAGGGGTCCGGCATGCAGCATGCACCACGGCGGTGACGGCGTGAAGATCGCCGCACCGCGTTCAGCCAGATCGTGCACAGCCTTGCGCCACAACGGTGCGACCCATTGCATCGGAGCGGATTAGACTTGGCGTTTTCCCGCCGCAAGAGAAGTCCATGTCCAAGCTGCGCCGTCCCACCCTGGCACTGGCCATTGCTGCCAGCCTGTCCCTGGCCGCCTGCGACCGCGCCGCCGATCCGGCGGCCAGTACCGCCGCGCCGGCCGCATCCGCCCCCGCAGCCGCCAAGCCGATGCTGGGCAGCTTCGGCTTCGATGCCAGCGGCATGGATCGCAGCATCGCCGCCGGCGACGATTTCTTCGGCTTCGCCAATGGCACCTGGGTGAAGAACACCGAGATCCCCGCCGACCGCTCGCGCTTCGGCAGCTTCAACGTCATCGCGGAGAAGACCCAGGCCGACACCCGCGCCATCCTCGAAGGCGCTGCCGGCAATGCCCAGGCCAGCGGCGAGGACAAGCTGATCGGCGATTACTACGCCGCCTTCATGGATGAGGCCGGCATCGAGCAGCGCGGTATCGCACCGGTGCAGCCGCAGCTGAAGGCGATCGATGCGATCACTGACAAGGCCGGCCTGGCCCGCGCGCTGGGCGGCGACATGCGCGCCGATGTCGACCTGCTCAATGCCACCAACTTCTACACCGACCGCCTGTTCGGCCTGTGGGTCTCGGTCGATCTGCTGCAGCCGGACCGCACCGCGCCGTATCTGGTGCAGGGCGGACTTGGCATGCCCGACCGCGACTTCTATCTGGGCGACGGCCGCATGGCCGAACTGCGCAAGCAGTACCAGGCCTATATCGCGCAGCTCCTGCAGCTGGCCGGCAGCGCCGACCCGGCCGGCAAGGCGCAGCGCATCGTTGCGCTGGAAACGAAGATCGCGCAGGCGCACGCCACCCAGGAAGAAACCAACGACGTGACCAAGGGTGCCAACCCCTGGACCCAGGCTGACTTCAACGCCAAGGCCCCGGGCATGGACTGGACCGCCTTCCTCGATGCCGCGGCACTGGGCAAGCAGCAGGACTTCATCGTCTGGCAGCCCAGGGCGGTGGCCGGCCTGTCCAGGCTGGTGGCCACCGAGCCGCTGGAGGTCTGGAAGGATTACCTGGCCTTCCATGCGCTGGATCGCGCCGCGGCGTACCTGCCGAAGAAGTTCGCCGATGCCCGCTTCGCCTTCCACGGCACCGCGCTGAGCGGCACGCCACAGCAGAGCGATCGCTGGAAGCGCGCGGTGGATGATGCCAACCACGCCGTCGGTGAGGCCATCGGCAAGCGCTATGTCGAGAAGCACTTCGACGCCAGGACCAAGGAGCGCGCGGACGAAATGGCGAAGAACATCATCGCCGCGTTCGCCAGGCGCATCGACGCGCTGTCGTGGATGTCGCCGCAGACCAAGGCCAGCGCCAAGGCAAAGGTGGCCGGCCTGACCGTGGGCATGGGGTATCCGGAAAAATGGCGCGATTACAGCGGTCTGGAAATCCGCCGCGACGATCCGCTGGGCAATGCACAGCGCGCCGAACTGTTCGAGTACCAGCGCAACATCGCCAAGCTGGGCAAGCCGGTCGACCACGGTGAGTGGGCGATGCTGCCGCAGACCATCAACGCGATGAACGTGCCGCTGGAGAACCGCCTGGTGTTCCCGGCCGCGATCCTGCAGCCGCCGTTCTTCGATGGGGCCGCCGATGATGCGGTGAACTACGGTGCGATCGGTGCGGTGATCGGCCATGAGATCAGCCACGGGTTCGACAATGCCGGCGCGCTGTTCGACGAGACCGGCAAGCTGCACAACTGGTGGACCGCCGAGGACCTGAAGCAGTTCAACGCCGCCGGCGACGCGCTCGCGGCCCAGTTCAGCAGTTACGAGCCGTTCCCCGGCGTGCACGTCAACGGCAAGCTGACGCTGGGCGAGAACATCGCCGACGTCGCAGGTCTCGGAACGGCGTACGACGCCTACCAGCTGTCGCTGCAGGGCAAGCCGGGCCAGACCCTGGAAGGCTTCACCCCGGACCAGCGCTTCTTCCTCGGCTTCGCCCAGGCATGGCGCAGCAAGAGCCGCGAGCAGGCGCTGCGCAATTCGCTGCTGACCGACGTGCACGCGCCGGGCCAGTTCCGCGCGCTCACCGTGCGCAACATCGACGCCTGGTACCCGGCGTTCGATGTGAAGGAGGGCCAGAAGCTGTACCTGGCCCCCGACAAGCGGGTCAAAGTCTGGTGAGATGTGGGAAACGGGCGCCGCGAGGCGCCCGTTTTCCTCCGCACCGGCCCAGCGGGCTGCGCGGTCGGTGCCGATTCAGGCCGAAGACGACGCCGATCGCCGGGATCCCTGCTCATCCCCGGTTTCATGTGCGCCCGCAGCACGTTTCACCCTGCGACATCCTGTCGCAGGCTGCGGGCACTGTGCTGCATCGCACAAAACTTCACCCGGCCGGACAAGACCCTTACGCCGCTTGGCGTTCCGCCCATTGCACCGCTCGCTGGAAGTGCTAGAACTGAACCCGCCACACCGTCCAACGCTGATCGACGCACGTTCCACAAGGAGCCAGCCATGATTGCTTTGTTCAAGGGTTTGGGAATTCTGCTTCGCGACAACGAGCTCTACAGCAGCCCGTTCGACAAACAGGTCGCGCACTGGCGCAATCTCAGCGAGCAGCAGATCCGCGATGAAGTGGCGGTGCTGGCCCAGGCCAAGTGCCAGTGGCTGATCGCCTCCATCATCGGCTGGCAGGCGGCGTCGCTGGTGATTCTGGGCCTGATCGCCAACTACCTGTGGCGTGACGACTTCCATATCACCTTCACCCGCGTGGTGATCGTGTTCGGCTCATGGGTCTCGATCCTGTTCGTGATCTGGTTCATGGCCAACATGTTCGACCAGCAGGCCGGGTTCGAGCGCTGGATGAAAGCCTTCAACAGCCGGGCCCGCATCAGTTCCAAGGCCGACAGCGTCGAGCATGTGGCCGAGGCGCTGGACCTGGCCGAGCACTACCCGGAAGTGCTGGACTACAAGCAGGCGGTCACCGCCAGGCGCGAGCTGCGCCACGAGGACATCCGCATCATGACCGAGATCGGACGGATGAAGCAGCACTCCGAACTGGTCGGGCGGCTGAACCATGTAGGCGAAACCGAACACCATCACGAACTGACGCTGCAGCCTGCCTACTGACCCTTGCGGAAAACGGGGGGGTCCACAATGCCACCGTGATCACTCACGGTGGCATTGTTCTATCGGGTCCTGGCTGACGCATTGGTGGAAGCCCTCGGGCAGGCCTCGCATGGTTTCAGTTTGGCCTACGGCCACCGAAAAACGCCGCAGGGGCGGCGTGGCGCAGGTGGCCTCGGTGCTGCAGGCCGGGTCCAGCAAGAGATAGTGGCACCTGCCACTGCTGCTGGCGATGCATTGGAACCGCGCCTGACCATCAACGACGGTGCCCTTGCTGTACAGCGTGTCCACGCCGTTGGCGCGCGCGCGGGTAATCGAGGAATTGCTGGATTTTTCGCAGCCGGCCAGTGCCAGCAGCACAGCACACACAAGCAGCAGACGGGGCATGGTCATTCCTCGGGGCAGATGCAACGTCGCGGCTACATGCCCCGGAACAGGCTCATGAAGGGCTGGCTGACCACCAGCGTTTCCGGCCGCTGGCGCAGGCGCAGCACACCGCGCCCGGTATCGTCGCGGCTGACCGCGGCGACCGATTTCATGTTGACGATGGTCGAGCGGTGGATCTGGCGGAAGTGCTGCGGATCGAGCACTTCCAGCAGTTCGCGCAGCGGGGTGCGCAGCAGGCTCTCGCCGGCCGCGGTGATCACGGTGGTGTACTTGTTGTCCGCGCGGAAGTAGACCACGTCCTCCAGCATGATCAGCTGGGTCTCGCGGCCATTGCTGGCGGTGATCCACGCCAGCGGCGGGCGGTCACCGTTCTGTCCCGGTCCCAGACGCTGCAGCAGGCGTTCCAGCACCGCATCATCGTGGCGCGTGGAGGGCAACCGCGCCAGGATGCGCTCGCGCGTGGCCAGCAGGCGCTCATCGCTGACCGGCTTGAGCAGGTAGTCCATCGCACCCTGTTCGAAGGCATCGATGGCGTACTGGTCGTAGGCGGTGACGAACACCACCTGCGTGCGCGGGCTGAGCTCGGACAGTGCACGCGCGACCTCGATGCCGGTGATGCCCGGCATGCGGATGTCGAGGAACGCGATGTCCGGCTGCTTCTCGGCCAGCTGCTCCAGTGCACTGGCGCCGTCTTCGCACTCGGCCACCAGCTTCAGCTCCGGCCACAGCCGGCGCAGCTGGTCCACCAGCGACTGCCGCAGCAGTTCCTCGTCCTCGGCAATCAGGGCTTCAAGCGGCATGGCTGCGCTCCTTGCTGGATGGCGGCAATGTCATGGTCGCAGCAACGCCGCTGGGGAAATTGGCGACGATCGCTACGCCGGACTGCTCGCCGCAGGTCAGGCGCAGCCGCTCGCGCAGGTTCTTCAGGCCGATGCCGGTGCCACTGGTGGTGCCTTGGCTGAAGCCGAGCCCATCATCGGCCACGGTCACCGTCACGTGGTCGTCGAAGCCGCGCGCCAGGATCCAGATCGTTCCACCTCCGGGCTTGGGCTCCAGGCCGTGCTTGATCGCGTTCTCGACCAGCGTCTGCAGCGCCATCGCCGGCAGCTTCACCGCATGCAGTTCCGGCGGCACCTGCACCTCCACCGCGAGCCTTGCGCCCATGCGGATCCGCAGGATCTCCAGGTACGCGCGGGTACGCTCCAGCTCCACGCCGAGGGTCGACATCGATTCGTCCACCTGCGGCAACGAACTGCGCAGGTACTGGATCAGGTGTCCCAGCATCTGCTCGGCCCGCGCCGGATCGGTGCGGGTCAGCACCTGGGCATTGGCCAGCGTGTTGTACAGGAAGTGCGGCTCGACCTGCGCGTGCAGCAGGTTCAGGCGCGCCACCGACAGCTCCTTTTCCACCTGGGTCTGCTCCGCGGCGGCCTGCTCGGTGCGGCGCTGGTCGGCCACCCGACGGCTGATCGCACGGGTGACCGCTTCGGCATTCTCGTAGTTGCTGCCTTCGTCCAGCGCCAGCAGATCGGCCCACCAGCCCGCATCGGGCTCGAACAGCAGGGTGACGGTACTGGTGCCCTGCCCGGGCGTGACCGTGGCCAGCACGCCGTTGCGCTTGATCGCCAGCCGCGCGGGCAGGTTCCAGCGCGAGGGCTGGCGGCCGTTCCAGGGGTCGACGCGGCGCACGTAGGCGCGCACCTGCAGGCTGCCGGCCGCGCTTTCCACGTCCTCTACCCGGGGCAGCTCGGCCACGGCCGCCTCGACCACGGCAAAGGCCTGGCCGGCATCCATCGGCAGTTCCACCTGCCGACGCTGGCGCCCGGACAGCGTGCTCGCGTCCAGGCGCCCGGCCACCAGCCAGACCCGGCGCACATGGCTGATCGCACTGCCCAGCGCGGTAATCATCAGGAACATCGCCAGCAGGCCGAAGATCCAGCCCGGGCCATCGTTCATGCCGCTGAAGATGCCGCTCCAGACCATGCCGGCCACGACCAGCGCCGCGGCCCAGGCCAACAGATGACGGAAAATGAGAGTGAGGCTGGCGAACACGGCGGCGCCTTGGTGAAAGGGGTAAGCCGAGCATAGGGCGGCCTGCCGGGCAGACAAGCGGCCTGCGACGAAGTGCGGGAAAGCCGCGATGGAACCCCTCACGGAAACGCCGGGCGTGGCCCGGCGCTACCGGGGGGCGGGGCAGCGCCCCGCCTTCCCTTACTTCCGCTGCCCCGCGCTTTCGTCACGCACGGCGCGGAACGACTCGTCCTTGCTCCAGTTCGGCCAGCTGCGCGAGTTCGCCAGCTGGTTGCCCAGGGTGTACAGCACCTCCAGGTCGCGGGCGGCGCCGGCGAACACCCAGTCGGGCTGCCACTCGTCGCCCTGCTGGTGGTAGCGCTTGGCGGTGTAGTCCTCCGACGCCTTCCTGCCAGCAGCCACACCCCCGTCCACCCAGTCCTGTCCGGCCGACCAGGACAGCGCCGGCACGCCGCGCTTGGCGAACGGGAAATGGTCAGAGCGGAAGAACAGGCCCGCTTCCGGCTTCGGATCGGGCGTATAGCGGATGTCCCAGCCCTTGGCCACCTCTTTCAGCTGGTCCAGCAGCTCGAAGCGCGCGGCACCGTAGATGCCGAAGTCGCGCGAGGGGCCGAACGGCGCCATGCCATCCATGTTGATCACCGCCACGGTCTTCTCCAGCGGATACAACGGATGGGTCGCGTAGTACTCCGAACCCAGCAGGCCCTTTTCTTCGGCGGTGACCGCCAGGAACAGCAGCGAGCGCTGCGGCTGCTTGCCCTTGGCGAAGCCACGGGCCAGTTCGATCAGCGAAGCGGTGCCACTGGCATTGTCCAGCGCACCGTTGAAGATGCGGTCGCCGCGGGCATCGGGCTCGCCCACGCCGATGTGGTCCCAGTGGGCGCTGTAGATCACGGTCTCGTCCGGGTGGCTGCTGCCTTCCAGCCGCGCCGCCACGTTGTGCGAGGTGATCACTTCGGTCTTCACCGCATACTTCGCGTCCAGGCTGGCGCCGGTCAGCGTGACCGGCGTGAAGTCGCGCTGCTGCGCCTTTTTCTTCAGTGCCTCGAAATCCTGGCCGGCCGCGCGGAACAGGTCCACGGCCAGGTCGCGCTGGATCCAGCCTTCCAGCAGAGGGTGACTGTCGGCCGGGTTGTCGCGCACCACATCGAACATGGTGTTGGTGTTGGAGCCGGCGACCGTGGCCCAGCCGTACGAGGCCGGTGCGGTCTCATGCACGATCAGCACGCCCAGCGCGCCCTGGCGTGCGCCTTCCTCGTACTTGTAGGGCCAGCGGCCGTACCAGGTCATGCCCTTGCCGTCGAAGTCGCCCTTGCCGGTCTCGAAGTCCGGGTCGTTGATCAGCACGACCGCGATCTTGCCCTTCAGGTCCACGCCCTTGAAGTCGTCCCAGTTGCGCTCCGGGGCCTTCACGCCGTAGCCGAGGAAGACCAGCGGCGCCTTGCTGATGTCCACCGTGCTGGCGCCGTTCATCGCCGCGCGCACGGCGATCTGCTTGCCCTGCTCCAGCGCGATGGTCCTGTCACCCTGATGCAGGGCCAGCTGCGGCGTACCCACGATGTCGCCCTTGCGCAGCGGCACGGCCTGGGTCCACAGGCGCTTGCCATCCTTCAGGTCGCCACCCGGCTGCAGGCCGGCGTCGGCAAACTGCTTGCTCAGGTAGGCGATGGTCTTCGCTTCGCCCGCAGTGGCCGGCGAACGGCCCTCATAGGCGTCCGAGGCCAGCTCCTTCACGTCGGCGGAAATCCGCGCGCCATCGAATTTCGGCGTGGCCGCCATCAGCGCGCCCGACACCGACAGGGCCAGCACGCCCAGTGCTACTCGCTTCATCGCTCTCTCCAGCAGGGAAATCCCAGCCGAGTGTACAAAAGGGGCCCGACGGATTTAAGGCGCTTTTGGCACTGTCGGATGGGCCCGCGCCAGCAGGTGATCGCGTTCGCGCACGTTGTCGGTGAGCGCGGCAGCGGCCTGGAACGCCTGCCGGGCGTCTTCGACCCGACCCAGGTGCTGCAGCACTTCACCACGGACGACCTGCAACGGTGCGTAGTCACGCAGACGGTCATCGGAGAGCAGCGGCTGCAGATGCGCCCAGGCAGCGAACGCGCCCTCACTGCGCAGGATGGCCACCACCCGGTTCAACGCCACCACAGGCGAAGGCTGGATCTGCAGCAGCCGCGAATACAGCCCGGCGATGCGCGCCCAATCGGTCTGGTCGGCCTGGCGCGCCGTTGCGTGGCACTCGGCAATGCAGGCCTGCAGCACGTAGGGATCGTCGCTACCGCCGGCCGACAGCGCGCGCGCCAGCGCCTGCCGCCCGCGTTCGATCTGCAGCCAGTCCCAGCGTGCGCGGTTCTGCTGGTCCAGCAGCACCGGCCGGCCCTGCGCATCCACCCGCGCCGCGGCGCGCGAGGCCTGCAGTTCCATCAGTGCCAGCAGTCCCAGCACGGCGGCGGCCGGCATGCGGTGGGCGAGAATGCGCGCCAGGCGAAGCGCCTCCTCGCACAGCGCTGGTCGCATCCAGTCATCGCCGGCACTGGCGGCGTAGCCTTCGTTGAACACCAGGTAGATCGCTTCCAGCACGGAGGCCAGGCGCGCGGGCAACGCTTCGGCACGCGGCACTTCATAGGGCACCTGCTTCTGCGCGAGCGTGCGCTTGGCGCGCACCACGCGCTGGGCGATGGTCGGTTCCGGCTGCAGGAACGCGCGCGCGATCTCGCTCGTGGTCAGCCCGCCGAGCAGGCGCAGGGTCAGCGCCACGCGCGCGTCCGCGGGCAGTACCGGATGGCACGCCACGAACATCAGGCGCAGCAGATCGTCGCCAAGATCGTCTTCCAGCGCGGTGCTGTCGTCCGGTGCCGGCAGCGCGGCCGGATGCAGTGCCTCGCCCCACTGCGCATGCTGCTGCGCCACCCGCTGGTGCTGGCGCAGTACATCGATGGCCCGGTTGCGCGCAGTGGTCATCAGCCAGGCTCCAGGATTGTCCGGGATGCCCTGCTCCGGCCAACGCTCCAGCGCGGCCAGCCAGGTGTCCTGGGCCAGTTCCTCGGCACGGCCAACATCACCGCCGAGCAGCCGCGCCAGGCGCGCGATCAACACTGGCGATTCCATCCGCCAGAGAGTCTCCAGGCGCTGGGTCAGGGCGGGCTCGTGCATGCGCCGATCACAGCATGCACGTTCCCGCCGCACAAGCACCGGCAGTCACGCTTCGACGATGGGCCTGAAACCGCCCCAGAACATCCGCCGGGTATCGAACGGCATGTCCTTCGGGCCGATATCGGCCAGGCGCGGATCGGCCATCACCTTCGCGTTGATGCGGTCACGTGCAGCACGCGACCGGAACACCACGAAGGCCACGATCACGGTCTCGCCCGGCTTGGCCTTCACCGCACGCGGGAACGAGGTCGACGTGCCGGGTTCCACGTCGTCGGCCACGCATTCCATGTACTGAAGCGCACCGTGATCCTTCCACACCGCACCGGCCTTGCGGGCAAGGCGGCGGTAGGCCGCGACCTTGTCCTCGGGGCACGGCAGCACATAGGCATCGACGTAAGCCATGAGCGTTCTCCTGTCGTCGGGCGTGGCCGCTCAGCCCGGCTCGCCGTCCATGTGGGCGATTTCCCAGAGATGTCCGTCCAGGTCCTGGAAGCCACGCTGGTACATGAAACCATAGTCGCGCGCCGGCTGCGGTTCAGTGGCACCGGCGGCAAGTGCCTTGTCCACCATCACGTCCACTGCGTTGCGGCTGTCGGCGGACAGGCAGGTGATCACCTCGGTCTGCGCCTGCGCGTCGGCGATCGCCTTGGTGGTGAACTGCTGGAAGAACGGCTTGACCAGCAGCATCACGAAGATGCTGTCGCTGACCACCATGCAGGCCGCGTTCTCATCGGTGAACGCCGGGTTGAAGTGGTAGCCCAGTGCGGCGAAAAAGGCCTTGGACTTGTCCAGATCCTGCACGGGCAGGTTGACGAAGATCATCTGCGGTTGCGGTGTGCTCATTGCTCAGGTTCCCTGGGAAATGGAAAGAAGGCGGGCGATCAGGGCTGCTTCATGCAGTTGACCATCCACGGCTTGCCGTAGCGATCGGTCAACATGCCCCAGCGGTGCGCCCAGAACGTCTCGGCGATCGGCATCTGCACCTGGCCCCCATCGGCCAGCGCGGCGAACACGCGCTCGGCCTCCTCGATGCTGTCGACATCGACATTGATGGTGGTCGAGCCACCGTCGCCGGCACCGGGGCCGTCGGCGGCCATCAGGATGGCACTGCCGATTTCCAGCTGGCTGTGGGCCACGTGGTCAAGGGTGTCGGCCGGCATCTCGTTGCACCCCGGCGAGCCGTCGGAGGGGGGCATGTCGCGGTACTTCATTTCCGAGGTGACCTGGCCACCCAGGGCCTTGGCGTAGAAGGCCATCGCCTCGTGGGCCTGGCCGCTGAAGCCAAGGAAGGGAATCAGTTTCATCGGGGTGCTCCGTTCGGTTGAAGATGTCGAGTGTTCGCGGTGCGGCGGGGCTCAGCCTTCGAGCTGCTCGCGCAGACGCTGTTCCTGCTGCTGTAATTCGGGGGTGAAGGCTTCGCCGAAGTCTTCGGCGGAGATCAGCGGGCGCACCTCGAGCGTGCCACCACTGCCAAAGGGGGCGCGGCTGGCCCATTCCACAGCCTCGTCGAGCGAGCGGACATTCCACAGCCAGAAGCCTGCGATCTGGTCGGCGACGGGCGCGAACGGGCCGCTCTCGACCTGCGGTCCAGCGCCGCCGAAGTGAATGCGGCGGCCACGCGCGGTGGCATGCAGGCCTTCACCGGCCAGCATGATGCCGGCGGCAACCAGCTGTTCGTTGTAGGCGCCCATGGCCGTCAGCTCCTGCTCGCTGGGCAGGCGTCCGGCTTCGGAATCGGCGTTGGCTTTGACGATCACCATGACTTTCATGTGGGTCTCCCGTGGGGCGCAGGTGCGCGCCCTTCACTGTTACAACGAACGAGGGGACGGGGAATCGACAAATTCTGAAAGTTTTTTTTTGGGGGGCATCGGGCACCGGTCTCCCGCGCTGCAACATGCCCCGGCGCAAACCTGCGCGATCATGCAGGTCCGCCCCGCCAGGATCGCGCCATGCAGCAGTACCTGCTTCTGATCTACATCGAACCTGCCTTGCTGCAGGCCCTGCCGACCGAGGCGTTCAACACCTTGATGCGCGACTGCCTGGCCCACGCCGACAGGCTGCAGGCCGAAGGCACGCTGCTGCTGGCGCAGAAACTTCAGCCGGTGGATACCGCGCAGACCCTGCGCGTCCGCGACGGCCAGAGCCGGGTGCTGGATGGCCCGTTCGCCGAAACCCGCGAACTGCTGGCCGGCTTCAATCTCATTGTCGCGCGCGACCGTGACGAGGCGATGCGCATCGCGCGCGAGTTCCCGTGGGCACGGTTCGGCAGCATCGAAGTGCGCCCGCTGGAGGACATGGACGCCGAGCGTGAGCGCTGCGGCGCCCCGCCCGCTATGGCAGCAGCCGTACTCTGACCTCGCGCTTGCCAATGCCCTCGTTGCCGCTGTAGTCGCGCACGCTGGCACGCACGATGTAGTCCCCCGGCGGCAGGGCTGCCGGCTGCCAGCGACCGGTCTCCATCAGGCCATCGCGCACGGTGTTGGTGACCAGGTAGCGGAAACGGGTGACGGCGCTGCCGTGCACCGTGATGCCGCTGTCCGGTGCGTAGGCAACCTTTACGGCGGCATTCTGCGGCGGCATGCGGTTGAACACGATGTTCCAGCGCGGCTGCTCGTAGCCCTGCAGCGGCCGACCGGCCGCATCCAGGATCTGGTAGCCCACCTGGTACGCGCCCAGCCTGCGCCGGGCCAGGTTGTTGTCGACCTGGTCCCAGGCCTCGACCACGATCTGCACGCCCCGTCCCTGCCGCGCGACCATCACGCTGCCGTCGCTCCCCGCCGTCATCGGTTGGTCGTTGGCGTCCAGCAGCGCCACATCGGTGATGCGCGGCGCGAAGTGATCGGCGAAGTTGCGGAACCCCAGCGCGACCGCGTTGGTTTCAAAGCCGCTGGTGCCCACCGCCAGATGCACGTGCGCCTGGCTGTTGATGCTGCCCAGGCGATCGCCCACGTGGATGCGCGTGCCCCGGCGCACGCGGATGCGTTCCAGCGCGCCCTGGTCGTCATACAGCGCCTGCCAGCGCGCGTCGAACGGTTCCCCGCGCGGCGTGCGGCCCACCCGCATGTGGATGTACTTCAGCCGGTCCACCGCCAGCCCTTCGCCCTGCCCGCCCAGGCTCCAGCTGGCCACCGGGCTGCTGATCTTGCCCTCGGCAATGGCCAGCACGGTCTGGCCGACATCGCCGCGCACATCGAAGCCGCCGTGCAGATGGTGCCGGCTCTCACCCCTGAAATTGCCCCGCACCTCACCCAGCGTGCCGACCACTTCGTGCCAGCCCTCCTGCGGTGCCAGCGGCCAGCGCCCGGCCGTGTCCGGCAGCGCTGCATCAGCGGCGGGTCCAACCAGCGCAGGGGCCGGAAGCTCGCCCACCGGCAGCGGCCGCAGCCGATGCAGCCGGTATCCGGCCGCGTCGGCCACCAGCAGGCTGCCATCCGCATCCAGCGCCAGGCCGCTGGGGCGCGCCAGCCGCGGCAGTCGGTCATTGCCCACCAGTGCGATCTGGTGGCCCTGTGCGGTGACCTGCACCACGCGTCCCTCAAGGTCGCCCACGTACAGCACGCCATCATGGGTCGCGGCCAGCGACAGCGGCCCGTTGATGACCCCGCCACTGCCGACCCACGTTCTGACCGTGCCATCGGCACCGACACGACGCACCGCGTTGTTGAACAGATCCGCCACCAGCAGGACCCCGTGCGCGTCGAAGGCCAACGCCACCGGTGTATCGAACCGCGCCTCGCCTCCTGCCGCGTCGATGAAACCAGGCCGATCGCCCCCGGCGAGGGTGCGCACACTGCCGTCGGTGCCGATCACCCGGATCCGGTCGTTCCAGGTATCGGCCACGTAGATCTGACCCTGCGCATCCACCGCAATACCCATCGGTGCATCGAAACGTGCCTGCGCGCCGGGACCGTCGGCGTATCCCTGCTCGCCGCCGGCCACCGTGGTCACCTGGCCATCGACGCCAATGCGGCGGATCGCATGGTTGCCGGTGTCGGCCACGTACAGATTGCCCTGTGCATCGGCGGCGATGCCGGACGGCGTGTGGAAGCGTGCCTGCAGTGCCGGGCCATCGACGCGACCTTCGCCCTGCCCGGCCACGGTCTCGACGCGGCCATCGGGCAGGCGGCGGCGGATGCGGTTGTTGTCGCCGCCATCGGTGAAGTAGACGCTGCCATCGGCCAGCCGCAGCAGCGCGTAGGGGTCGGCGAAGCGCGCCTGCGCGGAGGCGCCATCCCGATCGCCCGGATGGCCATCACCGGCCAGCAGTTCGATCTGCGCGGTCCATGCCAGCGGCGTCGGCGCTGGTCCCGCAGGTGTGTCGGGGTGGGGTTCGTCCGGCAGCCAGAAGGTCGCTGCCAATGCACCGGCGGTTGCCACCGCAACCGCCGCCATCCAGTATCGCCGCGCCATCGTGTTCCATCATTCAACGGGGAGCGACGAACTTAGCCAGTAGTTCCACCCATGCCAACCCGCATCGGCCTCAGCCGCACGCTCGGGTGCTGTTGCAGCGCGCACTTTGATTTCGTCAGGCCAGGCATCGCTGTGCTTCAGCGGCCCTACCCTCCGCTCGCACAGCGCAGCCTGGTTGGCCGGCTCCAGCGCGGTGTCGAGCAGCAGCGCGTCGGCGAACAGCTTCCAGTCGCCATCCTGCATGTAGGACGCTACCGGATGTGGATGCGATTTCAGCGCGGGCTGCGGAAACGCGACGGCCCACACCTGCTTTCGCCCGTGCGATTCGCTGCTGCGCAGGTCGCGCCGTACCGCTGCGCAGGAATAGCGGATGTGGGTGGCCATGCAGGTGTTGCCCGCCATCCTGCACGACCCCAGCCGGCGGCCCTTGCCGGTGGCGAAATCGTGCCGGCTCAGGCCCAGGATCAACCGGTCGGGGATCGTGCCGAAGGTCTGCTCCAGGCGCGGATGATGGTAGTTGGCCATCGCCGTCGGCGGCTGCGCCGGTACCAGCATCGCCATGCGCAGGTTGCGCAGCGGCGGGAATCCATAGCCATCCAGACCGGCAGCGCGACGGTAGTAAGCGTCCTGCATGCCGCGCAGCGGAGAAGAGCCGTTGCCCAATGCGTTGTTCATCACGTACGCACCCGAGCTGTGGGTGAACACCCGCAACGGCATGTCCGTGTTGTCCACACCCGCCAGCACCCTGCGCAGCTCCAGTCCCACGTAGGGCCCGTTGAGCTGGGCGGCGCCCCAGATCAGGAACGCGTTGCCATGCATGCCATCCCAGTACACGCGCACGAATGACAACGTCTGCCCGCTGGCCGCCCCGCGCTCGCGGAAATCACGCTCCACCCGTTCGTACCAGGCGGCTGCCTCGCGGTAGTCGTTGTTGTAGCCGTGCACCAGCAGCACCACCACACGGCCGTCCTCCGCCGCACGATCCAGCTGCTGCGAGGCGCGCGCACGCAGCACCTGCTGGATCTGCTGCCAGGTGTCGGTGAAGGCGGCGTCGGGCGTCACCCCGGTATCGGCAAGCAGGCTGCGCCACGCCGCTGCCGAGGCAGCACCTGGCACCGCCGACTGCTGGTAGAGATGCCGGAGCGTCGCGAACTCCGCCGACGACGGGCGTGCCCCTTCCAGCATCTGCTGCACCGGCACCGCCACGCTGGCTGCGGGGTAGAGACTGCCCTCACGGTCCAGGAACAGCGCGGTTGCGTCCTGTCGTCGTTCGGCATCGCGATACAACACGTTCTTGCTGGCACAGCCATTGCATGCGATCGCGAACAACAATGCCGCGACCACGCTCCTGATAGGCTTCATGCACATCCCCCTGTGGATTCGATGCTGCAGGCCGGATCGTCCCTCGACGCCCGGGCCGGCGCTCCCCCGCCCACCCGTGCAGCGCCATCCTGCCGCGGCCGAGGGGCGCCCACAATCACCGTCCGACGAGTGGCTACTTTGCCGGCACCTCGATGCGGATGCCCATCGCCTCGCGATAGCGCGTGTACAACGCCATCACCTTGTCCACGTAGGCCAGCGTTTCCGCGTAGGGCGGTACGCCCTTGTAGCGGGTCACCGCGCCGATGCCGGCGTTGTACGCGGCCGCGGCAAGCGTGCGGTCGCCGTTGTAGCGGCGCAGCAGCGCGCGCATGTAGCGCGCGCCACCGTCGATTGACTGCTGTGGCGAGAACGGGTCGCTCACCCCGTACTCCAGTGCGGTCTCGGGCATCAGCTGCATCACGCCCTGGGCGCCCTTGCTGGACACCGCCAGCGCGTCGAAGTTGCTTTCTGCGTGGGCGATGGCACGCAGCCAGGCATCATCAACACCGGTCGCCTTCGCTGCCGCCCTGAACTGCCGCGCGTGCGGTGCCAGCTGCGGCTTGCCGACCCGGCCCAGGCCCTCATGCGCAGGCTCGCCCGGCGGCGTGGCCACGGTGAATTTCAGGAACACCCGCGAGCCCGGCAGATTGCGGGTGGAATAGACCAGCCGGCCGTCCTGCTCACGTTCGTACAGCACGCCGCTGAACACCCCCATGTTGCCCCACAGGTTCGGGGTCTGGATGGCGTTGTCGTCGATATCTCGCGCGGTGCAGAGCGAACCGGGTTCCGGCGCGGTGGCCAGGCTGACGGTGTTGCCCTGCACGCAGCGGTACACCGTGCGCGCAGCCGCCGTCCCGGCCCACAGGAGGGACAGCAGCATCAGCGCAGCGAGGACGGGGCGGCGGGTCATGGCGGCCGGATCATCCGGCCGCCCCCGCTAACGATGGGTGAATGCGGTGGCGGCCGCGCCCCTAGCGGGCCATCCGGCTGCGCAGCGCATAGCCCACGCCCAACAGCACGAACCACGCCGGGCTCGCGATCAGGGCCTGGCGGGTATCGGCCTGCAGGCTCAGCAGGACCAGAACGCCGGCGAAGAACCCCAGGCACGCCCAGCACATCGCCACGCCACCGGGCATCTTGAAGATCGAGGCCGCGTGGCGCTGCGGGTAACGGCGGCGGTAGACCATGTAGGCCACCAGGATCAGCGACCAGACGAAGATGAAAAGCACCGTCGCCAGCGTCGTCACCAGGGTGAAGGCGGTCACCAGATTCGGGATCAGGTAGATCAGCAGCGTGCCGCCCAGCAGGCACAGGCAGGAGAACAGCAGCCCGCGGGCCGGCACCGCCGCGCGCGACAGTTTCGACAGGCCGCGCGGCGCGTGGCCTTCTTCCGCCAGGCCATACAGCATGCGGCTGGTGGAGAAGATGCCGCTGTTGGCCGAGGACGTTGCCGAGGTCAGCACCACGAAATTGATCAGGCTGGCGGCGGCAGGGATCCCGGCCAATACGAACAGCTGCACGAACGGGCTCTTGTCCGGCACCACCTGCCGCCACGGCGTCACTGCCATGATCGCCACCAGCGCAAGCACGTAGAAGATGATGATGCGCACCGGGATCGAGTTGATCGCCTTGGGCAGGTTGCGCTCCGGGTCGGCGGTTTCAGCGGCGGTGGTTCCCACCAGCTCGATGCCGACGAAGGCGAACACCGCGATCTGGAAACCGGCAAAGAAGCCGACCAGTCCCATCGGGAACATGCCACCGTCGTTCCACAGGTTGGCCAGCGAGGCGGTGTGCCCGCTGGGCGAGGTGAAGCCCCACGCCACCAGGCCGGCGCCGGTGATGATCAGCGCGCAGATCGCCACGATCTTGATCAGCGCGAACCAGAACTCCATCTCACCGAACAGCTTCACTGTCACCAGATTCAGCCCCAGCAGCAACAGCACGCACATCAGTGCCGGAATCCACGCATCCAGGCCGGGGAACCAGAACTGTGCGTAAGCAGCGATGGCGATGACATCGGCGATGGCGGTGACGATCCAGCAGAACCAGTAGGTCCATCCACAGAAGAAGCCGGCCCAGGGCCCAAGCAGATCGGTGGAAAAATCGATGAAGGATTTGTACTGCAGGTTGGACAGCAGCAGTTCGCCCATCGCGCGCATGACGAAGAACAGCATCGCGCCGATGATCAGGTAGACGAATACGATGGACGGGCCGGCCAGGCTGATGGTCTTGCCCGATCCCATGAACAGACCGGTGCCGATGGCACCGCCGATGGCAATCAGCTGAAGGTGGCGGTTGGACAGGCTGCGGCGCAGATGCTCGGGGGGCTGGGCAGGGTCGGTCATGGCGCGGAATCGGCGGGCGAAGCGTCCGACGGTAGTCCTCCCGGGCCGGTTGCGCCAGCTGGGGACGGGCTGAATCCGGCAAAGTTGGCCGCTTTCACCACAATGTGACCGAATACCTGATTCGTCCCATTCCGCCCGGCGCGGCGGCATGCTCAGATAGCCGCATCTGCCCAAGGATCGGCCCGACCATGCGCCCTGCCCTGCCTGCCTTGCTGGAGCCCCGGACGTGAGCCGACTGCGGATCATCATCGGGGGAACCGCGCTGGCGCTGCTGGCGGCGGCCATTCCCATCGCCGTCATGGCCTACGCCACGTGGGACCGCGCCGTGAGCGTGGAGCAGCAGCGCCTGCATGACATCGCCGAACGCACCCTGCGGCGTGCGGACCTGTCCTACCAGGAAGCACTGGCCGCACTGAAATCAGCCGAGGCCACCGCACTCCCCGCCTGCAGCCCGGAGCACATCCGGCGCATGCAGACGCTGGTGATGACCACCCCTTCGGCCGATCAGCTGGGCTATTTCGAAGGCGGCAAACTGCGGTGCACCTCATGGGGGCCGTTCCTGTCCGACGTGAACCAGCCCAGGCCGGACCACGTCACCAGCGACGGCGCCGGCATCGCGGTCGATGTGCGTCCCGAGACCAGCGGCCGCCGCAAGGTGCTGTCGATCCTGTATGGCTCCTACGACGTACTGGTCGATCCCCGCCGCTTCGTCGATGTCATCGTTGATCCGAACGTGCGGCTGGCCCTGGCCAGCCCCGACGGCCGCCTGCTGGCCCGGCAGAACGACATGGATCCGGCGCTGCTGCAGACCCTGCTGCGCGATCCCGGCATTGGTCTGGACCAGAACACGCTGTACGCCACCGCTCGCAATGAAGAATGGCTGGCCATCGCCACCACCCCGCGGACCGCGCTCACCGCCAGCTTCCGCCAGCAGGCGTGGCTGTTCGTGCCGCTGGGCGTGCTGCTGGCCGCCGCCGGTGCCGGCCTGGTGATCTGGTTGTCGCGCCGCCGGCTGTCGCTGCGGGGTGAACTGGCCACCGCCATCCGCCGTCGCGAGCTGTACCTGCATTACCAGCCGATCATCGAACTGGACACCGGCATCTGCGTGGGCGCCGAAGCGCTGGTGCGCTGGCAGCGTCCGGACGGCACCCAGGTGCGTCCGGACCTGTTCATTCCGCTGGCCGAAGAGGCCGGCATGATCGGCGATGTCACCGATCTGGTGATCGAGAACGTGGTGCGCGACCTGCGCGAACTGCTGGTCGGCGATCGCAGCGCGCACGTGGCGATCAACCTGGCGGCCGAAGACATCAGCAGCGGCCGCGCGTTGAAGATGATCGCCAAGCACATGACCGGCAGCGGCATCCTGCCGCAGCAGATCTGGATGGAGGCCACCGAGCGCGGCTTCCTCGATCTGGACCGCGCCCGCACGATGCTGGCCGCGGCACGCCGCGCCGGGCACAGCGTCGCCATCGACGATTTCGGCGTGGGCTATTCCAGCCTGCAGTACCTGGCACAGCTGCCACTGGATGCGCTGAAGATCGACAAGTCCTTCGTCGATGCGATCGGCACCGACAGTGCCACCAGCCCGGTCACCCCGCACATCATCGGCATGGCGCGCGAGCTGGGCCTGTGGGTCGTGGCCGAAGGCGTGGAGACAGAAGCGCAGCTGGCCTATCTGCACGGTCAGAAGGTGCAGTTCGGGCAGGGCTGGCTGTTCTCCCGGCCGCTGCCACGTGACGAATTCGTGGCGTTCCACCACAAGCGGCAGCAGCGCTACGGCGCAGCGCGCGAACAGATGCAGAACCCGCGCAGCGTACCGATCGAACAGGAGCCACTGCCGTAAGCGTTACGCCCAGGCCTTCGGGCGTGCGATCAGCCACACCGCACTTGCCGCCAGCAACAGCAGCGGCAGCCAGCCCAGATGGCGCGCGTCGCCGGACTGCAGCACCAGGCCACCGGCCACGCCGCCGGCCGCAATGGCCAGGTTCCAGCCGGTCACCAGCATCGACTGCGCAAGGTCGGCCGCCGCGCCGGCGCGCCGCGCCAGTGCCGTCTGGAACAGGGTCGGCACCGCACCGAACGCCATGCCCCACACGATCGTCGCCAGCAGCAGTGCGGTCGCGCTCACCGGCCACAACAGCAGCGCCATGACGGCGGCGATGAAGCCCAGCACCGTGCTCCAGACCAGCGCATGCAGGTGGCGGTCCACACCCCAGCCAGCGATCGCGATACCGACAAGGGCCGCCATGCCGAACGCCAGCAGCAGGCGGTCCAGCCAGGCCCCCGCACCGGCCTGCAAGGCCAAGGGCTCGATGTAGGTGTACAGCACGTTGTGCGCGAGTACGTACAGCGCCATCACCAGCAAGGTGCTGCGCACGCCCGGCATGCGCCATACCGCAGCCAGCGACACACGCCGTCCGGAGCCGGCTGCGGGCAGGGCCGGCAGGGCCCAGCGCGCATAGACCAGCAGCAGCACCGCCAGCACGCTCATCAGGGCGAACGCCCAGCGCCACCCGATCTGCTGGCCCAGCAGGGTACCGGCTGGCACGCCCAGTGACAGGGCCAACGGCGATCCGATCATCGCCACCGCGATGGCGCGTCCCTGCAGCTCAGGCACCACCATGCGCGCGGCGTAACCTGCCACCAGCGACCACAGCAGGCCGCCACTGACGCCGGCCAGGAAGCGCGCCGCCAGAATCAGCGCGTAGCTGCTGCTCAACGCGGTCAGCGTATTGACCAGCACGAAGCCGGCGATCGCGGCCAGCAACAGGGGACGACGCGGCAAACGCTGGGTCAGCGCGGTCATCGGCAGCGCCGCCAATACCGAACCCAGCGCGTACACGCTGACCAGCTGACCCACCGCCGCATCGCTCACCCCCAGGCTGGCGCCCATCGGCCGCAGCACCCCGGCCGGCAGTGTTTCCGTCAGCAGGGTGATGAAGGCACCGCCGGCCAGCGCCAGCAGGCCGGCCCAGGGCGGGCGCGAGGCCGCACCCGCGGGGGCTGCCGCATCGATCGCGTGGCCACTCATCGTGCAGCCTCCAGATCGGCGTAGATCGCATCGCGCAGTTCATCCACGAATGCACCGTCCATGCCCTCGTACAGCGTATTGGTCAGCGCCACCACGCTCAGGCCCCGTGCCGGGTCGACGAACCAGCTGTGGCCGTAGGCACCGCCCCAGCGCCAGCTGCCTGGCGCCTGCGGCGTTGCGCCGGCAACCGCATCGCGCAGCACGGCAAATCCCAGGCCGAAGCCCCAGCCTGCCGGCTCCGGCGGCCCCGCCTCACCCACCTGCGGCGTGCCCATCTGCGCCAGCAGCGGGGCCGGCAGCAGCGCAGGCGCCTGCCCGTCGCGCAGCGCCTCGAGCACGGTCATCAGGTCGTCGGCCGTGCCGACCAGGCCCGCGCCGGCCGATGGATAGCGGCTGGCATCGGTGGCCCGGGCCAGGCTGTACTCGATACCGACCGTTTCCGGGAACACCGGCACGACCTCGCCCTCGCGCAGGCGGTGCGGCAGCGGGTCGTCGCTGACATAGGGCGTGGCCAGCCGGCTCGCGTCGCCGGTTGCGAAGGCGGTGTCGCGCAGGCCAAGCGGCGTCGCCAGCAGGCGCTCGAACAACGCCTGCAGGGTCTCGCCCGTTGCGGCTTCGGCCACCGCCCCGGCCACGTCCACGCCCAGCGAATACATCCACTGGCTGCCCGGCGGGAACAGCAGGGGCACCTGTGCGATACGCCGCACGTTGTCGGCCAGCGACAGCGGATTGGCATCCATGCCATCACTGACGCCGGCCCGCGCGTAGGGGCCGTGCGCATCGGCTTCCAGGAAGCGGTAGCCCAGGCCGCTGCTGTGACTGAGCAGCTGGCGCAGGCTGATGGCCGGCGTGCTGCCGTCGGCGAGCGCCGGCCGGAAATCGGGCAGCCAGCGCTGCACCGGCGCATCCAGATCAAGCACGCCCTCGGCGACCAGGCGCAGGATCACCACCGTCAGCAGAGGCTTGCTCACCGATGCCAGGCGGAACAGATGGTCACGGCGCATCGGTTCGCCGCGTTCACGGTCGGCCAGGCCGGTGGCGCTGGCGTGGCGCAGCACCCCGTGCACGCGCACCTGCACGACCGCACCGACCAGCCGGTGAGGGTGCACCTGCTGCAGCAGGCGCTGCACCGACGGCAGGGCGGGTTCAGTCACTGGGGAAAGAGCGGCATTCATGACGGCAGTCCGTGGGAGGAGAGGCCGCCACCTTAGGCAGCCTGGACGCCGGCAAAAAGCCGGTTGCCGCTCCGCGCATCATGGACCGGGGAGTCCGCAATGGGCATGATGCCCGGAACCGGAAGGCCATCATGCCGCTCCCCTGCCTGCCACGCCCATGTCCGTTCTCGACAATCTCGCCAACCTGCAGACCTTCGTGCACGCCGCCGACACCCGCAGCTTCGTCGAAACCGGCCGCCTGCAGGGCATTTCCGCCTCCGCGGCGGGCAAATGCGTGGCGCGGCTGGAACAGGCCCTGGGCGTACGCCTGTTCCACCGCAGTACGCGCAGCATCACCCTCACCGCGGAGGGCCAACTGTTCCTGGCCCGTTGCCGGCGCATCCTCGACGAGCGCGATGCCGCGCGTACCGAACTGGCGCAACCGCATGCCACGCCCAGTGGCACCCTGCGCATCAGCCTGCCGCTGGTCGGCGACCTCACCCTGCCGCTGATGGCCGAATTCATGGCGGCGTATCCGGACATCCGCCTCGACCTGGACTTCAGTGACCGCCTGGTGGACGTGATCGAAGAAGGCTTCGACGCAGTGCTGCGCGTGGGTGAGCCCAGCGATTCGCGCATGAACGCGCGTCGGATGGGGGTGTTTCCCCGGCGTGTCGTTGCCTCGCCTGCCTATCTGCAGCGGCGTGGCACGCCCCGCACCCCGGCCGACCTGCTGCAGCACACGCTGCTGCACTACCGCTTCCCCAGCAGCGGCAAGCTGGAGCCATGGCCGATCCACTGGCCCGAAGGCGAACCCGTGCAGGAACTGCCCGTGCACATGGTCGCCAACACCATCGAAGCCCGCGTGGCCCTGGCCCTGCGCGATGTCGGCCTGGCCTTCGTACCCGTGCATTCAGTGCGCGATACGCTGGCCGACGGGCGCCTGGTGACGGTGCTGGACGAGTACGTGCACTCCTGCGGCACCTTCCACCTGTTGTGGCCCTCGGGGCGCCACGTACTGCCGAAGCTGCGCGTGTTCATCGACTTCGTCGGCGCGCGCCTGGACACCGTGCCGTAGCCACGCCGCGGCGCGACCGTTCAGCCGCCGGCGCTATACTGGCCGCTCATTCCTCCTTGAGGCTCGCGACCGATGCGCCATTGATGCCGCCGTCTTCGAACTAGACGGCCCGACGCTTCCCGCCCCTGCGCGCAGGGGAGAACACGGCATCCATGGAGGTCGCATGACCGCACATTTCCTCACGCTCGATCGCGTGTCGTATCGACTGGCCGATGGCCGGTCGCTGTTTTCAGACCTGTCGTTTTCCTTTGAACCGGTCGCCACCGGCCTGGTCGGCGCCAACGGTGCCGGCAAGAGCGTGCTGGCGCGCCTGCTGGCGGGGCAGATCACGCCGGACAGCGGCGACGTGCACCGCAGCGGCAACGTGTTCCTGCTGCCCACGCCCGGCCAACCACCCCGTGGCAGCGTCGGCGAACTGGCCGGCGTCGGCCCGCAGCTGGCCGCACTGGCGCGGATCGAGGCTGGCAGCATCGACGAGGCCGACTTCGCCTGCATTGGCGAGCATTGGGATCTGCGCGAGCGGCTGGCACAGCACTGGCAGGCGCAACAGCTACCGGACGATCTCGATCCTGCGCAGCCGGCGGCCCGCCTCAGCGGTGGCCAGGCGATGCAGGTGGCGCTGTCCGGCGCCTGGGCCAGTGGCGCCGACTGGCTGATTCTGGACGAGCCCAGCAATCACCTCGACGCCCGCCATCGGCAGCAGCTCTACGCGCAGCTGCAGCAGTGGACCGGCGGTCTGCTGGTGATCAGCCACGACCGCGAACTGCTATCGCACATGCAGCAGATCGTCGAGCTGGACGCGCACGGCCTGCGTCGCTACGGCGGCCCCTGGCAGCACTATACCGAGGCACGCGCCGCCGAGCGGGACGCAGCGGACGCACAGCTTGACCACGCACGTGCACAGCACCGGCGGCAGCAGCGCAGCGCGCGCGAGCAGCACGAACGCCAACAGCAACGGCAGGCACGCGGCACGCGCGAGGCGAAGCAGGCCAACCAGGCACCGATCCTGCTCGGCCGGCAGAAGCAGCGCGCAGAAGCCAGCCACGGGCGTGCGCAGCAGATCCAGAACGAGCGCCTGCAGGCCAGTGCCGCGCAGGTACGCGCCGCTTCATCGGCCGTGCAGGCCACACCCGAGCTGGCCCTGTTTGCAGGCGAGGGCGAACGTGGCAGTACGCGCCTGCTGCAGGCGACTGATCTCGTACTGCCGTACGGTTGCAGCCTTCCGTTGCAGCTGGAAATCCGTCGCCGGCAACGCATCGCCGTGATCGGCGACAACGGCAGTGGCAAATCGACCCTGCTGCGTGTGCTGGCCGATCACCTGCCCGCGCGCAGTGGCGCCGTGCAGCGCCTCGCGCCGCTGGCCCTGCTGGACCAGCAGCTGCTGGGGTTGTGCGGTACGCGCAGCATTCTGGACAGCGTGCAGGCCGCCAACCCCGCCGCCGATCCTGGCGAGCTGCGCACGCGCCTGGCGTTGCTGGGGCTGGATGCGCAGCGCATCCAGCGTCCCACCAGCAGCCTCAGCGACGGCGAACGGGTGAAGGGCGCACTGGCCAGCGTGCTGTATGCCGACCCGGCACCCCAGCTGCTGCTGCTCGACGAGCCCGGCAATGCCCTGGACCTGGGGGCACTGCAGGCGCTGGAACAGCTGCTGGATGCATGGCCGGGTGCGTTGATGATGGTCAGCCACGACCGTCACCTGCTGCAGGCCTTGCGGCCCACGCAGGTGCTGCAGGTGACGGCAGACGGTTGGCAATGGCACGACCCACGCCCTTGAACCCCTCCCGTCAGCGCTTCCACACCGGGAACGACTGAGGCAGCTGCTGCCACAGCAGCGGGCCGGCGCGGAGCTCCTGGTCATCCAGCAGGCACGCATCCAGTTCCGCGCGCACCGCGCGTTCGTCCATGTGCACGCCGATCACCACCAGCTCCTGCCGACGGTCCCCCCATAGCGGATGCCACAGCCGCGCCATTGCGGCATGCGCGGCGCGATCCGGGAAGTCCTCCACGCCCGGCAGCGGGGCGCTCCAGCAGTTGGCCTGCTGGCGCGCCCAGCCCACATCGCTGTACGGCAGGGGCGTCGGCGGCAGCAGCGGCGTGGTGTCTTCCAGGCCTGCACGTACGCGATCACGCGCGGCGTACCAGAACCCTGCGGCCTGCGTGCGCGTTGCCGCGCCAACCGCGTTCAACTCGCCCACCCAGTCCATGCGGTTGGCCAGCCAGAACCAGCCCTTGCTGCGGATCACGCCGGGCATGCCACTGCGCAACGCGCGCGCGAAACGGGCCGGATGGAACGGCCGCCGTGAACGGTAGACGAAACTGGCAATGCCGTACTCTTCGCTTTCCGGCGTGTGCTCGCCACGCAACTCCTTCACCCAGCCCGGTGCGCGCTGCGCCCGCTCGAAGTCGAAGCGGCCGGTATCGAGCAGTTCCGTCAGCGGTACATCACCGAAGCTGGACAGCAGCAGCTTCGCATCGCGGTTGAGGCCGCGCAGCACGGCCAGCGTGTCCTGCAGCACTTCCTCATCCACCTGGTCGATCTTGCTGACCACGATCACGTCAGCGAACTCGACCTGCTCGCAGAGCAGGTCGACCACCCCGCGGTCGTCGTCCGGTCCCGCCTGCTGGCCACGCTCGGCCAGGCGCAGGGTCGATCCGAAGTCGGCCAGGAAGGCACTGCCGTCGACCACGGTGACCATCGTGTCCAGCCGGGCGATGTCGCTCAGGCTGAAGCCCTGCTCATCGCGCACCGCGAAGGTCGCGGCCACCGGCATCGGTTCGCCGATACCGGTGGATTCGATCAGCAGGTAGTCGTAGCGGCCGCTGTCGGCCAGCCGCCGCACTTCCTGCAGCAGGTCCTCGCGCAGCGTGCAGCAGATGCAGCCGTTGCTGAATTCCACCAGCGTCTCTTCGGTGCGGCGCAGTTCGGCGCCGCCGTCGCGCACCAGCTGCGCATCGATGTTGACCTCGCTCATGTCGTTGACGATGACCGCCACGCGCAGGCCCTCGCGGTTGCGCAGGATCTGGTTGAGCAGGGTGGTCTTGCCGGCCCCCAGAAAGCCGGACAGCACGGTGACGGGCAAGCGGCGGTCGGCGCGGGAAACAGTGTTCATGTCGGAGCGGTCTGGCTGCGGGAAAGAAATGTTACTGTATAACAATTGTTGCGCAAGGAACCTCCCCCATGAAGTCCCCTTCCCCCGCACTGCTCGATGCCGGAGCCCTCGCCCTGTCGAGCCTGTGCCTGCTGCACTGCCTGGCGCTGCCCCTGCTTGCCGCCGCGTTGCCACTGTTCGGCGCCTGGGCCCAGGCCGAATGGGTGCATCTGCTGTTCGTGGCGATCGCCCTGCCGCTCACCGGCTACGCCCTGTGGCGGGCCGATCGCCGCCATCGCCTGCCCGTCATGGCCTGGACCGTGGCCGGTCTCGGCCTGGGCCTGCTGCTGGCCGGCGCGCTGGAGCTGCCTTCGCATGCCTGGGAAACGCCGCTGACGGTCACCGGCAGCCTGCTGCTGGCCGCCACCCACGTCTGGAACGCGCGGCGCCGGCACCGCCACTGCTGAGCATCGCCGGCCGCCTGCCCGGCGTTACTTCCCGTAACGCCGCAACAGTTCGACCAGTACCTCGGCCTCCGCCGCCCGCTGCTGCGGGTCTTCAGCCCCGACCACGTGCTCCTGCAGGTGCTCGTGCAGCAACTCCATCAACAGGCTGTGGGCCGCACCACGTACCGCCGCGACCTGCACCAGCACGTCCGCACAGTCGCCCGCTTCACCCTCGGGCCTGTCCAGCGCCTGCTCCAATGCCGCCACCTGGCCGCCAATGCGGCGCACCCGGGTCAGCAGCTGTTTTCGATTTCTGTGTACATGTGCCATGGGTGGATCGTATACCCTATGGGGGTATCAACTCCACCCGCCGGTCACTCAATGCATCTGGACACGCTCGCCGCTGCCCGTCGCCACGACCATCGCTTCGACGATGGCAATCCCCTTGCCGAACGCAATACCCGCCGCGCCCTGTGGCTGACCGTCGGCATGATGCTGGTGGAGATCATCGGCGGCTGGTGGTTCAACTCCATGGCCGTGCTGGCCGACGGCTGGCACATGAGCTCGCACGCACTGGCGCTGGGCCTTTCGGTGTTCGCCTACCGCTGTGCACGGCGCTACGCGCACGACCCGCGGTTCGCCTTCGGCACCTGGAAGATCGAGATCCTGGCGGGCTATACCAGCGCCATTGCCCTGCTGGGTGTCGCCGCGCTGATGGCCGCGCAGTCCGTGCAGCGGCTGTGGGTTCCCGCGCCGATCCATTACGACGAAGCCATCGCCATCGCCGTGGTCGGCCTGGGCGTGAATCTGCTCTGTGCGTGGTGGCTGCACGACAGCCCCGGCCACGCGCATCATGCGCATGGGCACGACCACGCGCATCATCACGGGCATCACCACGATCACGTTCATGCCCCTTCGCATGGCCACGATCTCAATCTGCGCTCGGCCTACCTGCACGTGCTGGCCGACGCGGCCACCTCGGTGCTGGCCATCGTCGCACTGCTCGGCGGCAAACTGCTGGGCCTCACCTGGCTGGACCCCGTGATGGGTCTGGTCGGCGCCGTGCTGGTCACGGTGTGGGCGGTCGGCCTGCTGCGTGACAGTGGCCGTATCCTGCTCGACGCGCAGATGGACGCGCCGGTGGTGGCCGAGGTCCGCGAGGTGATCGAGCAGGGCCCATGGCCGGCACGCCTGGCCGACCTGCACGTCTGGCAGGTGGGCCGGGGCAAGTACGCGGTCAGCGCCAGCGTGGTGACCAGTGACGCCCGCCTTGATGCCGATACCGTGCGCCAGGCGCTGGCGATCCACGAGGAGCTGGTGCACGTGACGGTCGAGATCCATCACAGCCCGTCCTGACAGCGCCGAGCCCTCGCCCCGGCTTCAGAGCTTCAGCATCATCCGCAGCAGGTACATCAGCAACGGCAGCGCACTCAGCACCGCGCCCACGATACCGATCCAGGGCCAACGCTCGCCCCGCACCCGCGACGCCACCGCCAGCCCGCATCCCACCAGTGCCGAGCCCAGCACACCCACCCCCAGGCCCGCGGCGATGCCATTGCCTCCCGCGGCCACCGCCGCCTGTGCCGCAAGCGTGCCTGCAGCCCACCCCACGACCAGGCCCAATCCACTGGCCACACCGCACCACGGTGCCTTGTCCTGTGCCATTGCACGCGTCCTCTTGCCGAATTTCTGTACGGGCCACGCCCGGCTGCTGCCTACACTAGCCGCACCTGCCTCGTCGGGACATCCCATGCGCGCGCTTCGCCTGCTGCTGCCCGGTGCCCTGCTGCTGTTCACCGCCTGTGGTGGCGATGCACGGCTGCCGTTCTCTTCTGATGCCCTGCAAGGCTGCTTCGCCACCAGCCCGCGCAGGACCGCCGATTTCCGCATCGAGCGCGAAGGCAGCCAGTACTTCGTTTCCTTCAACCGCGATGGCCAATGGCAGCGCGACCCGAACGGGCTGCACAAGGCCACCTCCAGCGAGATCAGCCGCTACTTCCGCGACGATGCGGCTCAGATCGACAGCGCCGTGATCCGCATGGCCGGCGGCTTCGGCCTCTTCCACTTCAACAGCGGCGCCACGCTGAAGGGCAAGGCCAGTGACAGTGACTACATGGCGCTGATGCTGATCGGTGCCGGGCCGGTGTATGCGGTGAAGTGCGATTGATCGAAGTGCAGGGATTCAAGCGGATGAGGAAAGTTTCAAATTCGACCAGGCACAACTTCGGTCACAATCAAGATGCCGGATATTGTTGAGCCTACTGTCTCCGCAACCATGAAACGGAGACTCACACATGAGCAGACGCGCGCGGATGCTATGTCTAGCGGCGGCCATGGCTGTACCTGCGTTCGCAGAAACACCCTTGAGTGTCGACAGAACGGAGTTGGACTCCAAGGGCGAGATCATCATCGTTCGTCGTACAACCTGGCCAGACTTCGACGGAGCACACATCCAGGTTGACCAGCATCTCAAGCCAGATGGATCTGGACGCCTGATCTATCGATACAGTGACCAGTCGGAAGCCACCAAGCTCTATCATCAGGCCTTCTGCGCCTCGATGGATATGGAACCGTCTCAGGGGGAAGGGACGATTGAAGGGCCGGCGGCGGGCTGGGTATGCACTCGTGAAAATGCCCCCGGCAGCTGCGTTGGGATCCAACACCGCTCTTTCTATCCTTCATGGCAGCTGCGGTACCATGCCCTCCCCCGAACCACCCGATGCCTGCCGTGCCCCACTACACCGGCCCTCTGCTGACCCGCGACAGCGCCGACGCCCTGCGTCGTGCCCATGACAAGGGCGCGCCCGAGTGGCAAGGCTCGCTTGACCTGGGGCGCAGCCAGGACAGCGTGGGGCTGGACGCGGAAGGCTTCCATTTCCGCGGCCAGCACTACCCGTGGCCGGGCAAGCTGAAGGACCGCACGCTGTACTACTGGGAGGGCGAAGACTTCGCTCCCATCTCACGCTACAGCGGTTCACTGATCAAACTGGTGCCTACCGAGTGGGGTGCGCCGACCTTCGAGATCGACGGCATCAAGATGCTGCCCACCTCGAAGCTGTCGCCGTTCGAGGACGCGCGCCGCAAGGTCGGGCTGGTTGCACCGGCGGGCAAGGCGCTGCTTGATACCTGCGGTGGGCTCGGCTACTTCGCCGCCTGCGCACTGGAGGCCGGCGTCGGCCAGATCCGCTCGTTCGAGAAGAACGCCGACGTAATGTGGCTGCGCACGCTCAACCCGTGGTCGCCCGATCCCGACTCGGCCGCTGCCGGTGGTCGCCTGCACTTCAGCCAGGGCGACGTCTCGCAGCAGATCGAGCAGATCGCCAGCAACAGCGTCGATGCGATCCTGCATGATCCGCCGCGCTTCGGCATCGCAGGCGAACTGTATTCGCAGGTGTTCTACGACCATCTCGCCCGCGCCCTGCGCAAGGGCGGCCGCCTGTTCCACTACACCGGCGCGCCCAACAAGCTCACCAGCGGCCGCGATGTGCCGCGCGAAGTGGCCAAGCGCCTGGAAAAGGCCGGATTCAAGGCCGAGCTCGCGCTGGACGGCGTGCTGGCGGTCAAGCGCTGAGCGCTACTCCGAATCCACCTTCGCCAGCGTCATCACCCACGCCGGCACCACCGGTTCGCCGGCATAGAAGTCCTTCGGCTTGTTCTCGGCCATCGCCCAGCGATGCAGCCAGCTCGGGCCGTAGCGGCCGTTGTAGCCTTCCGCGCCGCGCGCATAGGCAGGATCACGCATGGCTTCTTCCAGCGTGATGAAGCGGTAGCCGCGCCGCCGGGTGGCCGCCACCAGTTCGGCGAAGGTGGCCGCGTTCAGTTCATTGGCATGCATCAACCAGACCTGCGGCAACGCATAGCCCAGCAGCGCCTGCGACTGCCGCTCGTAGTAGTCCAGCTTGTTGAGCATGTACGGCACATAGCCCTTGCGCAGCTGCGCCAGCGTAGCCTCGCGGGCTGCGGACGGCGGCTGTTCATTCATCACGTTGGCGTAGGCGAAGGCCCAGACCCATTCGCCGTTGTCCACCGTCACCGGCGCCACGCGGTACCCGTGGTCGCGGAAGAATCCGTCCATTGCCGCGCGGTCCTCGGCCGTCCGGCCCGCACGCAGATACGGATGGCGCATCCACTGTGGCCGCTGGCCACGCTCGGCCAGCAGCGGCCGCAGCACCTGTTCGCCACGCAGGAAATCCTGCTGGAAGGCGGCTACGCCCTGCGCATTGAGGTCCATGTGCGAATAGGTGTGGTTGCCCAGCCCATAACCCGCGTCGAGCCAATCGCGCAGCATCTGCACCCGCGCCGGCTGCACCTGGCCATCAACCTCCAGCTTGTTCTCGTTGACGAAACCCACCACCGGCACATCGGCCTGGCGCAGCTGCGCCATCAACGCCGCATGGCGCGTCTGCAGATCCGCAGGCAGGATGGTGTCCACGCGCGCCCACGGCAGATCATCAATGGTCACCGCGATGCGCCGGTCCACCTCCGCGGCGTGCACCGCCAGCGACAACAGCAGCAACGGCAGGGCACGCAGCCACGTACGCATGGACCATCCTTGTGTCGGCAGGAACGCCGACTGTAGCCCAGCGCGCGAGCGCCGTCAGCGCCCCTCTTCAGCAGCCGCGGCCCGCCACAGCGCAACACCGCCCACCATCGCGGCCGTCAGCAGCGCCACCAGCACCAGGGCCAGGTCATCCGGATTGCGCTGCAGCGGCGCGTGCGCGCGGGTGAAAATATGGAAGACCACTTCCTGGGCCTGCTCCAGCGGCATGCGTCCCTGCTGGGTCAGATCGACCAGACACGCCGTCGGAGACAGCCTGACCACGCTGTTCCACGCGTCTTCGTACAGATGCAGGGTCCACGCCGCCAGCGCCATGGCGCTGGCATGCAGAGCCATCAGCCCCAGCGCGGTGGTGCGCAGGGGCCGCCGTACCCGGTGCCACCAATGCACGCAGATGGCCATCGCACCCAGCAGTGCGAGCACCATGCCCGCTACCGGCAACCACCGCAGTGGCTGCCAATCATCCAGCGCGCCGGCACGCGCCATCAACACTTCAGCCATCCGCAGTCGCGCCGCGGGATCTGGGCCACCGCAGGCAGCCGTCACCGGCTCCAGCAACAGATCCACACGGTGATGGAAATAGCCTGCGGCCAGGCCAAGGCCCAGCACGGCGACCACCTGCAGCAGAAGCAACATCAGTCCCGGGGCGCGCGTGCGGCCCTGAGGGAACGGAGTGGATGTCATCGTTACACTCGTGTCGGTGGTCTGTCATCGTAACCAAGCCGATCACGGCTGTCGGCTGGCGGATGCGACAACACGTGTGCTCGGCGGTACGATATCCACCGAGGAAGAACCGCTGCATGGAGTGCGCTGGATGCTGACGCTGTACCTGCTGGTGCATTACGGCACCGGCCTGTTGATGATCGCAGGGGCGGCCTACGCCGTGTCGCGTGTCATCCAGACCCAGCGCGCCAAGCTGCCACCAGTCACGCAATCCCTGCTGCCTACGGCCACACCACCGCGCCGTCGCGAACGCAAGGCACTACGGCGCCTGCAACGTCGTCATCCGCAGTGGAGCTACCACGTTGCCGCACCGGTTCCCCGCGCGTGGTACTTCATCGGCTGCATACCGATCTTCGCCACGGCAGCGGTATGGGCCGTCGCCATGCCGGACGGCGCACGCTTCCAGGTCATGGTTGAAAGCACCGTCGGCTACCCGGCGAGCATCGCCCAGGTGCGCCTGCCCGCATCCCGGCACGCCGCGCTGTTGCAGGCGTGGCAGCCTGTCATCGCACAGGGCGCACGCACGGTCGAGATGGACTACACCATCGGCCGCCCACCGCTGGCAATCCAGTCGCGCGATGTCCTGCCGGTACAGGTACGGCAGCAGGGTGACCTGCTGCAGGTCGCGTTCGCACAGCCGATGCAGACACACCGGCTGCAGGCCGCACTGACCGCACGCGGCGCTCTGGCCGCGGGTGCGGTGCAGGTCCATCCACGCACGGTCGCACCTTGGCGCGAACGCGGTTGGACGCCCCTGCTCGCCCCTGCACCAGCGGGCCGCCCAACGCCGCGCTAACCGCGCGGCAGCTTGGCCGCCCACATGTTGTCGACCAGGTTCGGATAGGGTCGCCCGTTCTCCTCCGCGCGCTGCCGCGCCGCCTCCTTCTGTGCAGGCGACAACGGCTGCGACTTCTGGCCCTTCGGGTTGGGCTTCTTCCACGGTGGCGTGCGGGTCTGGCGCATGCGACGAGTGTAGAGGCCGGTTACTGCTTGAGGAAGTTCAGCAGCGCCAGATTGAAGTCGTCGGTGTGGCTGGTGTTGCAGCCATGCGGCGCGTTATGCAGCACCACCAGCTCGCTGCCCCGTATGGCACGCTGGGTGCGCTTGCCCGAGCCCTCCAGTGGCACGGTGGCATCACTGTCGCCGTGCAGCACCAGGGTGGGAACGCTCACCTTCTGCAGGTCGCGACGGAAGTCGGTAGTGGCAAACGCCTTCATGCAACCCAGCGCCGCCGCCTGGTCGGACTGGTGGCACAGCGCAATCGCCGCCTGGCGCTCGGCCTCGGTGACCATCAGCTTGCCGTTGGCGCTGAAGAAATCGCGGGTGAAACCATCGAAGAAGGCTTCGCGGTCCTGTTCCAGGCCGGTGCGCATCTCGTCCGCCTTGTCCTGGGTCAGCGGGCCCTCCGGGTTATCGTCGGTGCGCAGCAGGTAAGGGGGCACCGCAGCCGCGAACACCACACTGTGCAGGCGCGACTCGCCGTGATTGGCGATGTAGCGCGCCACCTCGCCGCCACCCATCGAGAAACCGACCAGCGTGACCTCCTTCAGATCGCGCTGCTCGATGATGCTGGCCAGATCGGCCGCCAGCGTGTCGTAGTCATAGCCGTCGGCTGGCTTCTCGGAGCGACCGAAGCCACGCCGGTCATAGCTGATCACGCGGTAGCCCGCATCCCGCAGGATCGGCACCTGATCCTTCCACGCCTCGGCCGAGAGCGGCCAGCCATGGATGAGGATGACCGGGCGGCCCTCGCCGCCGGTGTCTTCGATGTGCAGCCGGATGGGGGAAGCAGACATGGGAACTCCTGGTGAAAGGATGGCACCAGCCTAGGCAGCGCCGCCTGTGGCGACCGTGAGGGAATCCGCCCGCGCCATGACATGCCCTACACGCCTGGCGCCCGGCACCCGCACCTGGAATCCGGCCGTTTGTACCCGGCAGACGCGGCTTCGTCGCACCCGTGCGCCGACCGCCCCCGCAGCGTGCCACTGTGCGCCCGACATCCACGGAGACGCGCCATGCTGTTCGCCCTGCCCCTGCTCGCCGCCGGCCTTGCCGCCAGCCCGGCCCCGTCCGATACCCTGCGCGAGCAGATCCGCCAGGCCGATACCCAGCTGTTCGCGGTGGCGTTCGAGGCCTGCGATGCCGATCGGGCCGCGGCGATGACCACCGAGGACATGGAGTTCTTCCACGACAAGGACGGCAAGTCGGCCAGCAGCCGCGAGGACTTCCGGCGCAGCGTGGCCCGCATGTGCGACAACGCGCGCGAGGGCGGCTGGCGCCTGCGCCGCGAATTGGTGGACCGTTCGCTGCAGGTGTTCCCGCTGCACGAGGAGCGTGCATTGGAGATGGGCGACCATCGCTTCTACGAACGCGGCAAGGACGGTGTGGAGCGGTGGGTGGGGCAGGCGCGCTTCGTGCAGGTGTGGCGACGCGTGGACGGCACCTGGCAGGTGGAGCGAGTGATCAGCTATGACCACCGCGGGGTGGATTGAGGTTCGGGGTGGCAGGCGGCGGAGGGTCCACGCCGCCACTCTGGCGCCCACCTGGCGAAATCCCATGCCTGTAACAGGTGGCCGCGCCTTCCCAGCGCGGCCACCTCCAGCCGTTACAACTGGATGCGCGCCACGCTCTCGTTCGCGTCCTTGGCGTCCTTCTCGCCGTTCTTGATGCTCACGTACAGCACGTTGTTCTTCGCATCCAGCGCCAGGCTGTTCGGGTGGGTCGGCACCGGGTAGGTGGCCACCTTCTGGTAGCTCTCACTGTCGTACGCGGTCACCGTGCCGCCATCGCGGTTGGTCACGTACAGGCGCTTGCGCGGTGCGTCCAGCAGGATGCCCAGCGGGCCGGCGTCGGTCGGGATGCTGGCCAGTTCCTTGCCGGTGGTGCGGTCGAGCACCAGCACGCGCTGGCCCGGGTGCTTGCTGGTGAAGCCCGCGCTGCTCTTGGTCATGTAGCTGCGGATCATCTCCGAGCCCTGGTCGGTCACGAACAGGCGCTTGCCGTCCGGGTGAAGCGCGATGTTCATCGGCTGCTCGGCGCTGATCTTGTGCTGGGCCACCACCTTGTTGGCGTCGGTGCCAACCACCACCAGGTCGGCCAGCAGGTTGCTGGTGTACACGCGCTTGTTGGCGGCATCCAGCGCCAGGCCCGGCGCCTTGGCGTTGCCCAGGCCCGGAATGGTGTTGATCACCTTCAGGGTGGTGGTATCGACCACGAACAGCACGCTGCCCTCGCTGGAATGGCCGGTGACGTACAGACGGTTGGCCGGGCTGTCGACCACCAGTTCGCGCAGGTCGTGGGTGTAGGCGGCCTTGCCGTCCTTGCCGACCTTCTTCTCCATCAGCTGCACGATGCCGATGGCCTTGTTCTGGGCGGTATCGACCACGGTTACCGAGGTATCAACGGTGTTGCCGACGTACAGGCGGTTGTGGGCGTCATCCAGCACCACGCCGAACGCCTTGCGCTCCAGCGGGATGCGAGTTTCCACGGCCAGCGTGGCCGGGTTCAGGCGCAGCACCTGCGACGGGCCGGCGTCATCGCCGAAGCCGCCGGAGGAGGCCACGAACACGGCGTTCTGGGTGGGGCTGTACGCCAGTTCGTACAGGCCCTTGGCGATGGCCTGGCGCTGCACGGCAGCGGGGGTGCTGGCGGCGGGAGCGTTATCGGCGAAGGCCGCCGGGGCGCCGACGCTGAGCGAGATGGCAAGGGCCAGGGCGGCCGAGCGGAAAGCGGAATGACGGAACATGCGAGCATCCTTGAAAGGGCACGGAAGGGTGTCCTGGCTCGCTGGGCCGTACGGCGACGGCCCGCCCCGGGTGTGTCTGCACGGGGTGGGCTGGCTGGGTTGCGGGGGAATGGTAGCAGGCTGGGGAGAGGCGTGGCGCCGAGGACGACGGCCGAAGTGTCGTTTTTGGCTCGCCTTTTCGGCTGCGGGGCGATGACGTTGGCCCGATTTCGGTGTGGACGGAGGATTTCAGGCGGCCCAGCGCGATCGGCAGGCGGTAGCGTTCTGTGCGGGCGCACAGGCTGATTACGATCTTTCCTGTCGTAGAAAGCTTCCTTGAAGTTCGATTGCGGAGATTGTCGTCGCATACGGCACGCTGGCCATCTGCGACAATAGTCCTGCTCTGTGGAACTGCGTGTTTTCTCCGCAAATTCCAATTGGATTTCAGGGCGCAGGCGTGAGCAGATTGGCGGGCCACCGGAAAAGGGTGGCGCGGGACTCGAAAACCCGTCTGATACCCAGTGCTTTGCGCTTGTCAGTCGGCGTCACCTCTCGGTGGCGCCGGCTGACAATCCGTTCGCGTTCCATGGCGGGCGGTGCGTGGGGGCCTTCGAGCCCGCCGGCTTGGGTAATCACCGGTTTTCGAGCCACGCATCGTCCCGCCACCTTCATGGGTGGCGTTGCTGTCTGTCCTGTACGGAGCATTGCCATGAACGAATCGGATTTCCGTTCCCTGCACGCGCAGTACGATCCGGCCAATACCGAGCCCGAGCGCGACGCATCCCCCGATCCCAACGGATTTGTCTCCACCCTGCGTCGCATCGGAAAGGGTGCGGCCGCGGATGGCCAGCCGTGGCCCGAGCGGCATCAGTTGCCTGGGCGTTGTCTTCAACTGGCGGATGCGGATTGCGCGCTAGCGGGATTGCGCGTGGTGGCAGAGCTGATGCTGGCTGCGGAGCGCACGCGGCAGAATGGTGCGCCCGAGGAGTACGTGGGAGATCGGGTGATGGAGGGGTTGAAGATGGCGTGTGTGGCGTTGACTGCGCAGGCTACTGAGCGGTTGCAGGTGCGGGAATAGAGCCCAAGGCTTGAACCTCAAGCAATAGGCTGTGGTCTGTCGTCGCAGCCCAATTGTCCGTTCGCCTTCGATCTTCCAATGAAGTCTCTGATATACGCGGTACTGTGCTTGGCAGCGCTGATTGGTTCAGCGCTCGCCCACTTCCACCTGCCAAAATGCTATTTGGAGCTGAAGACCTACCTCAAGGTCTCAGCTGCAGAGTTTGCTGTCATGCGCGAGGAAGCCCTAAGCCTAGCGGCTGAAAAGATGCAGCGCTCGGTGCTAGGCGCTTTGAAGCAAGGTGCGTCGAACTCACTTGCCGAGGTGAGCCAGTTCTGCTGGTGGACAACTCCTCAGCACAGTTGTTCATCCTACGGATCATAGGCCGAGCCATTGAGGCGCCTTGCGCTCAACATCTACTCCAGCACTGGAGTAGCCGACTGCTTCCAGCCGATTAGGGCTTTGCAACTGAACTCCACATACGAGACGTATCGACGGACCTGAACAATCTGCGGTTTGCGCTGACACACTACGCTCCTCCGCCCCAAGCCTTTAGCGGCTCATTATGTCGTTTACGGCATACTCTCCCCGGAAGCGCCACGCGCGGTCGAGGACAGGGGAAGGCTGTGAGCAGGTGGACTGACGACGAATTGGCTGCTGCCGTCGAGGCGTATCGCCAAATGGAGGCGCGTCTCGCCGATGGATTGATCCTTGAAAAGACCAGGTTCTATCGAGACCTGGCAACCCGCCATGGGCGCACGCCCAAGGCGTGGGAGTACCGCATGCAGAACATCTCCCATGTTCTAGATCAGGCAGGCAAACCTTGGCTACCCGGGCTTCTTCCAGCATCGAACGTGGGTGCGAGGGTTGAGCCGAAACTTGCCAAGCTCCTCGGGCTTCCTGGTGGGAAGCTGACGTCGGTCTCTAGTCCTACAAGGGTACTGTTGAAGCAGGAGGCCAAAGCGGCGGAGGCATCTGGCAGCTTCTCCCCAACAGACGAGGTGGACGAGAGGCAACGTGTGCTGGCAACTATTGTTCGGCGCCGCGGGCAACCGGCCTTCCGTAGGGCGCTGCTAGACGCGTACGACGGTCACTGCGCCATGACAGGATGCGGTGTCGTTGATGCTCTAGAGGCCGCCCACATCCGTCCATACACTTGTCAATCGAGCAATGTGGTCAGCAATGGCCTTCTTCTGCGTGCAGACATTCACACACTATTCGACCTACATCTAATCAGCATAGATCCAGCGTCTAGATGTATCGTGAGCGCGCCCTCACTACACAGATCGGCCTACTTAGAACTCCATGGACGAGATCTTGCCGATCCCGTCAATACAGCCGACGCTGCGAGCCATGATGCGCTGGCATGGCACAGAGCACGTTGTCTTTGGTAACAGCAGATCTAAATAATACTAGCGACTACACTGGACATAGCTAGCACGTGTATCAGTAGTACCGCCGGAAGATCGACAGAAGGTGAGCCGTGCCAGCATCGCCTCACACGTTGTTCAAGGCGAGATCAGAATATCGAGAAGCATCTGCAACTGTCTCGGTCAAGACGCCGGGAAGACCTGATTTTTGCTTACCAACGCTCAGCAGAGACGCAATGACCTCCCTAGCGACCGTCACGTTCACTGCGTTTCCCAGCGCCTTGCACGCCCTGGTCAAACTGTCCGGAAGAAACTTCAGTTCTTCCATAGACTGCAGTCTGGCACATTCCGCCGTGGTCATGTAGCGCCCTTCCCATCCAATAATAGGCACCTGACTAGTCGTCATGGCGACAAGCGAAGGGGCGCTCGTCGCACGTTTCACACGAACGCCGGAGGCTCTCAACTGCATGATGTGTTGAGATAGATCTCTAACCTCGCCCTGACAATTCCATTCAAACTTTTGAAAGGAATGATCAAATCTCCTGACTTCCTTTAACCATGAGCGAAGGGCGACACGATGTTCCTTAAAGAATGCTCTGTTCTGAAGAATGAAATCCTGCTTCCACAGCGGAAATTCGCCACTTCGCGCGTAGGGCGGAACTAACTCGAGCGCATCCTTCTTAAAAACACCCTCAATTCTCTGCCCAAATGCCCCTCGATAGTTTCTTAACGACTTCAAGCGGAGACCGGACAAAGGGCCTTCGTCGACAGGATACGTCGCACCCGCCTCACAACTCCATATTGGGAAATGAGGAAGCTTGGCATCAGCAGGCAACAAGTCTAGAAACTTCTGCCAGGTCTTTATCACGAGCGAATGCTTATCTGATAGTTTCCGAGCATCAATCGGCATATGATCAAGCACAGAATGAATGGTAGCAACATCTGTATCGAAACGAGAGTTTGGCCACGAAAACTCGGCCAACCCTCCTAGATCACGCCGTCGCGCCACCAAATACATGCGATCGCGAATTTGTGGAACGCCGAACTGATGCGGAGACAACTTTGCCGCTCGAGCATCGTAGTTCAAGCCCTCTAATGCAGCGCAAACGGCCCGAAATGTATTCCCATCGTCGTGCCTAAAGAAATTCGCAACATTCTCGAGAACAATGAATTCCGGTCTACGCAGTTCGATTATCTCGACAATTCTAAAAAACAAGGTCCCACGCACCACGTCCTTCCAACCGAGTTGAGAACCCGCCTTGGAGAATGGTTGACACGGGAATCCAGCACAGAGTAGATCATGCTCCGGAATATCATCCAATGAAACCTCAGTGATATCTCCGCTCGGCGCAATTCCAAAATTACGCTTATACAATTCACGAAGGTCCTGCTGCAACTCCGAAGAAAACACGCAGCGACCTCCCAGACTACTGGCAGCCAGATGGAAACCACCAAGGCCAGCAAATAGATCAATAAACTTCATATTTCCGCAATCACCCTGCAAAAGCCGAGTCGGGGACCTTTACGATTCGACTCTTTAGGAACTTCTTAAGGTCTGAATCGAGCTTCTCAGAAACCCAGTTCGCATTGTTTTCTGATGGAGCAAGCAATCGGCAACGATCAAAGAACACGCCGTCGACGCTTGTGGCACCTCTTCGGAATGCGTTGCTGTCAACAAAGGCGTATGGAATGGTCATACCTCTCATCGGTCTAGCATTGAAGCTAACAACCTTTTGCCAGATCGCAAGATCAGGAGTATTCCTCTTCTTGATCCAATTCTTGCCAGATGCGCACTGAATCATCATCACAGGAAATGAAGCGCTTTCATCTGAAAAATCTCTGTACAGCAAGAGATCCAAACCTAACTCTTTTGACTTGGCAGTCACATGAAGGGCAATTTCCGCCCCGGAAACCTCGCACAATCTGCCCGTAATCTCTTCGATCAATTCAGTTAACTTTACCGGGTTATCGGGAGTCCAGCCAAGTGGCCAAACTTTCCAGCGAGGAAACATTTCCTTGAGCGCCTCCTCAGACAACCGCTCAAAGAGAGCCCCTTGCTTTATGGAATTAGCGACCTTCTCCATCGCCTTAGGATAGAGATAGGCAACACAGCTCAAGTATAAACAAAATGCATATGCCGGAAACTCTGACCAGCTTCCGTTTTTGCTAATTCGTGTAGCTGAAACTTCAACCCCAAGTGGAGCGCCAACTCTAGAGAACCGCCGCTTGAGAACACCCCATGCAAGCGAAACAAACTCTTCAGCAAAATCTTGTTTTTTGTATATTTCATTCTCAATGAGAATGTCAACCACATCGGACTTCGAGACAGGGTCATCCAGCAGTATGGCACTAGCTTCAATCCAATCGCAAACATTCGCCATATTAGAATTATGGTTTCTTATGCTTCGACTAACACCCGACTCAGGCAGCGCCAGCATCGTCTTTCAACTCCTTGATCATTTCCTTTTGTATCGACGGGAAAATGGAGATGAGCTGCATTGCATCGACTGCAAGGCGCTTAACCGCTTTGGCTATATCGGGCGACTTTTTGAATACATGGGCTTCGGTGAGAGCGAGTTGAATCGAGTCAGAGGCAGAATTTACGTAACTGACGACGTCAGCTTGACTAGCGCCAGACTTTCTCTTTGCCACGTCAAACCGAGGATTTGGAGTCCGTTCCAAATACTGAACCGCCTCTTCGCTCTCGAGAACCCTGCCAAACTGATCGACTGAGCGAGAGTCAGAGAAAAGTGGAGGAACTTTATCCGTTCCGAATAGCCATCTCGCGTAGTTAACCAGGCGGGGAATATTCTTAGTCTTTACCGGCTTGCGTGCAGTTGCGGGCTCTGCAAGCAAGTTCAGCCCCAGATAACTTTGAACGCCAGCAGTTCTCAGAGAGAGATACAGTACGCTGAACTTCACCTCGACATAGTCCATGGCAATTTCAGCCTGAGCATCCATCTGAAGCAAAAGTCTGTATGCAATGTAGTGCTGACGAACTACAGGGGCTTTACTGCCAATTTTCCGCCTGACTTGCTCATAAGAAAGACCCTCCCCCTCAATCAACTTCGCAATATACTCAGCTTTCTCTGCCGGCTTCCATTCCTTAATTCCGGAAACATGCCTAAAGCCCAGATAGGCTGACACTTCCGAACGATCTTTTACCTCAATTACTGGAATCTCTTCGAAAAACTTCTGCGTAATCTTGGCGCCACGCACAAGTTCCTCCCAACGAGCGGAAAATGGCTTTCCATCTACGGCATTCTTTAACAGCTTCAACGCTGCCAATCGCCGATTACCTTCTACGACGATTAGTTTATTCGACCGCCCAAGCTTCTCCTTTACGACAATAAGGGCTTCCTGCGGCCAGAATCCACTCTCTATGAACGAAGTCGCGAGTTCATCCAGCGACCAGTCGGTCATTGCATCTAGAATCTCTTCTTGAGTTAATTTCGACGAAACAACACGCCTACCCAGACGGGGATTCGTGGGATCGAAGTGAAGATCTTGCACCTTCGCGTACTGGATTTTCGGAATGTTTGCCATTTTAGTTCCGCGGATAACGGGATCTAACGTCGTTTCGATTGTCTTTGCCATCGATTGCATCTGATGATTCCCAGGCATCTTGGCGTCTCGAAGCATAGCAACCCGCAGCCCGTCGTGCGTCTCCACCCCCACAACGAGGAAGGGCGGCCAAGGCCGCCCTTCGAAGAAGCCATCAGGTGAATCAATCAAACCCCAACAGGATTAGCCTTCTCCGGATCAATCTTGTACTGCTTGATCGCCCGGGCCACATCCTTCGCGGTCATCTTCCCTTCCTTCGCCAGCGCCGCAATCGCGGCATGCGCGATGTAGTACCGGTCAACCTCGAAGAAGCGACGCAGGTTCGCACGGGTATCCGAACGGCCGAAGCCATCCGTACCCAGCACCGTGTAAGACATCGGCACAAACGCGCGGATCTGATCGGCATACGCACGCACGTAGTCGGTAGCGGCAATCGCCGGGCCCTGGCGGCCTTCCAGCAGCTCGGTCACGTAGGCCTTGCGCTGCTCGCCTTCCGGATGCAGGCGGTTGTGGCGCTCCACATCGAAGCCGTCGCGGCGCAGTTCGTTGAAGCTCGGGCAGCTCCAGATATCGGCGGTCACGCCGAAGTCCTTGTCCAGCAGCTCGGCGGCGGCGATGGCTTCGCGCAGGATGGTGCCCGAACCCAGCAGCTGCACGCGCAGTTCGCCCTTCTTCGGCTTGCCGGCGTCGGTCAGCAGGTACATGCCCTTGACGATGCCCTCGGCTGCGCCTTCCGGCATGTCCGGGTGGGCGTAGTTCTCGTTCATCAGGGTCAGGTAGTAGTACTCGTCTACCTGGTCTTCCATCATCGCCTTGGTGCCGTGCTGCAGGATCACCGTCACTTCGTAGCCGAAGGTCGGGTCGTAGCTGCGCACGTTGGGGATGCCACCGGCCACCAGATGGCTGAAGCCATCTTCGTGCTGCAGGCCTTCACCGTTCAGCGTGGTGCGGCCGGCGGTGCCACCCAGCAGGAAGCCGCGGGTACGCATGTCGGCGGCCTGCCAGGCGATGTCGCCCACGCGCTGGAAGCCGAACATCGAGTAGTAGATGTAGAACGGCAGCATCGGCACGTTGCTGACCGAGTAGCTGGTACCGGCGGCCATCCACGAGCTGATCGCGCCCGGCTCGCTGATGCCCTGCTGCAGCACCTGACCGCTCTGGTCTTCGCGGTAGAACATCAGCTGGTCGGCGTCCACCGGCTTGTACTTCTGGCCGAACGGCGCGTAGATGCCGATCTGGCGGAACAGGCCTTCCATGCCGAAGGTGCGGGCTTCGTCGGCCACGATCGGCACGATGTGCGGGCCCAGCTCCTTGTCGCGCAGGGTGATGTTCAGGCTCTGCACGAACGCCATGGTGGTGGAGTAGGTGCGTTCGCCGCTGCTCTTCAGCAGGCGCTCGTAGGTTTCCAGCTTCGGTGCGTTGAAGCTCTTGTCGGCCTTGCGGCGGCGCTGCGGCAGGTAACCACCCAGGGCGGCACGGCGCTCCTGCAGGTACTGCACTTCCGGCGAGTCCGGGCCCGGGTTGTAGAACGGCACCTGGCCGTCCTTGAGTTGCTCGTCGGTCACCGGAATGTTGAAGCGGTCGCGGAAGTGCTTGACGGCTTCGTCGTCCAGCTTCTTGGTCTGGTGGGTCGGGTTCAGCGCTTCACCGGCGCTGCCCATGCCATAACCCTTCACGGTCTTGGCCAGGATGACGGTCGGCATGCCCTTGGTGTTCACGGCCTGGTGGTAGGCGGCGTACACCTTGTGCGGGTCGTGGCCACCGCGGTTGAGGCGCCAGATGTCGTCGTCGGACAGGCCGGCGACCATCGCGGCGGTCTCCGGGTACTTGCCGAAGAAATGCTCGCGGGTGTACGCGCCGCCGAAGGCCTTGCAGTTCTGGTATTCGCCGTCGACGGTTTCCATCATCAGCTTCTTCAGGACGCCGTTGGTGTCCTTGGCCAGCAGGGCATCCCAGTAACCGCCCCACAGCAGCTTGATGACGTTCCAGCCGCCGCCGCGGAACACGCCTTCCAGTTCCTGGATGATCTTGCCGTTGCCGCGCACCGGGCCGTCCAGGCGCTGCAGGTTGCAGTTCACCACGAAGATCAGGTTGTCCAGGCCTTCACGGCCGGCCAGGGCGATGGCACCCAGGGTTTCCGGCTCGTCCGACTCGCCGTCGCCGATGAAGCACCACACCTTGCGGTCGGACTTCTCGATCAGGCCACGGTTTTCCAGGTAACGCATGAACTGCGCCTGGTAGATGGCGGCCAGCGGGCCCAGGCCCATCGACACGGTGGGGGTCTGCCAGAAGTCCGGCATCAGCCACGGGTGCGGGTAGGAGGACAGGCCACCGCCGTCCACTTCCATGCGGAACTTGTCCAGCTGCTCTTCGCTGATGCGGCCTTCCAGGAAGGCGCGGGCGTAGATGCCCGGGGCGCTGTGGCCCTGGATGAACAGCAGGTCGCCGGGGTGGTTGTCGCTCGGGGCGCGCCAGAAGTGGTTGAAGCCCACGTCGTACAGGGTGGCGCCGGAGGCGAACGAGGCGATGTGGCCGCCCAGGTCGCCCGGCTTGCGGTTGGCGCGGACCACGGTGGCCATCGCGTTCCAGCGGATGATCGAACGGATGCGCCATTCCAGCTCGGCATTGCCCGGGCTCTTGGCCTCGAACTGCGGCTCGATGGTATTGACGTATTCGGTGGTGGGAGAGAACGGCAGGTAGGCGCCCGAACGACGGGTCAGCTCCACCATGCCTTCCAGCAGCTGATGCGCGCGCTCGGAGCCCTCGACATCAATAACGGCCTTCAACGACTCGATCCACTCCTGGGTTTCCACAGGATTCGGGTCGTTGTTCAGCACCTCGTTCAACCAGTTCATTAGCGCTCCCATAACCGCACGCACGCGCGCGACTGTTGTATAGATATCTAGACCGCAAAGTGTAGCGCACCAAGGGCTTTCGTCACTTGGCTACGCTGGCGTATGGACGCATGCAGCCAGTGTCCGCAAGGCATGTCCCGCCTGTCTTCGGCGGGCCAGCAGGCGCGCTGCAGGCCGCTGCGGCGGGCCTCGGACCGCTTCAGACACGTCGCGATTGCCCGCCTGGCGCATGTGCAGAACGAAGTGTTACCCAGGGCGATGACCGTTGTAGGGCACGGCCGACCGCGTGTGGGCCTACGCCGGGGGCACCGCAGCTGAATGACTGATGCGGTGTCGCGCCCGGCTCTGGACCGGGCTGCGCCTGCCGCGCAAGGTGACGGCGAGTGTTGGCACTGCCGCAACGGCCCGCCGTCTGGCTGCCTCGCTCCCTTCCACAGTGGTCCCCGGGGCGCACCGCAAGGGCGCCCTTTCTGTGTACGTGGCCCAAACGCGGCACGGTTGTGGCCGGATCGATGCTTGCCGGCGCCTGCCCTATCGATATATCGTTTCGATACTCGTTACCGATATATCGAAATGAGCCGTTCCCCTTCCCCCAGAACCCGTTCCAGCGAATCGGCCGTGCCCCGCCGCCATGGCCAGCCACGCGTGCTGAGCCGGGGCGACCTGCGCCTGCTGGTGCTGGCCCTGATCGGCGAGCAGCCGCGCCATGGCTACGAGCTGATGCAGTTGATCAGCAACCAGTTCCTGCAGGCCTACACGCCCAGCGCCGGCACCATGTACCCGCTGCTGGCGAGCTTCGAGCAGGCCGGCTGGGTGGCATCGGAGGAAGTGGATGGCCGCCGGGTGTTCCGCATCACCGCCGCCGGCGAGTTCGAGCTGAAGGTGCAGCGCACCCAGGTGCGCCTGGCCCAGCGACGGGCCTTCGATCGCGCCCGCGAGATCACCAAGGCATCGCTGCCGCCGCCGCTGGCCAGCGCCCTGCGTGACTTCAAGCGGGCGCTGGTGCATCACCACGGCCGCTGGGCCGAAGGCGAGGCCGAGCAGGTGGCGGCGCTGCTGTCGCAGGCATCGGCACTGATCAACGGCACCACCGGTAGCGAGCCCACCTCTTCAACGACCCAGCCAGACTGACTCCAGCCAGGTCTCCCCCTACGCCGCGCCCCCTGCGCGACACCTTTACAGGTATTCCCATGACTGAGCATCACAACGCGCGCCTGCGCCTGGATGTGAGATTCCGCGAACTGACGGTGCTGCGCACCGAGGTGGTCACCCCGCACATGCGCCGCGTCGTGCTGGGCGGCGATGATCTGGCCGGCTTCGATTCGCCCGGCGCCGACGACCACATCAAGCTGTTCTTCCCCAACGCCAGCGGCGAAATGGTGCTGCCGGTGCTGACGGCCGAAGGCCGCAGCTACCCGGACGGCAAGCAGCCGTCTCCGGCACGCGACTACACCCCACGCTGGTGGGACCACGACGCCGGCGAACTGGCCATCGACTTCGTGCTGCACGACCAGGGCATTGCCGGGCCGTGGGCTGAACGGGCGCAGCCGGGCGACACGCTGGTGATCGGCGGCCCGCGCGGCTCGTTCGTGGTGGCCGACAGCTACGACGCCTACGTGCTGATTGGCGATGAAACCGCGCTGCCGGCCATTGCCCGCTGGCTGGACGTGCTGCCGGAGGGCGCCGAGGTGCAGGCTTTCATCGAAGTGAGCGACGAAGCCGAGCGACAGGACCTGCCGCAGTACGAGAACGTGCAGATTCACTGGTTGGAGCGCAATGGCTTCCCGGCGGCCAGCAGCACGCTGCTGGAAGACATGCTGACCGACTTCGAGGCGCCGGAGGGCGACACGTTCTACTGGATCGCCACCGAATCGCGTCGCGCACGGATGATGCGCAAGTTCATCGAAGGCCATCTGGGCGTGCCGCGCGACTGGATCCGCTCGACCGGCTATTGGAAGGCGCACCCGGACGATACCGACGGCGACTGAGCGCGCCGCGCTGGCCTCAGTCTGCGTGAGCCGGGCATGGCCCGGCTCTGCAGCAGGCAGCCACCGGGATGTGTTGCTGTCGCCATCCGAACCGGTGCGCGGCCCAGATCTCCAGCGCCATCAGCAGCACAACGACCAGCCACGGCAGCAGCAGGCCGAAATACACGCCCGGCATCATGCCGTTGATCTGCGCTTTCACCAGCCGCAACACGCCGCGGGTGTGCAGCAGTTCGTCCACGCGCATCGTCAGCGCTTCGCGCACCACCGTCGGCTCCACGCCCAGTACACCGGCCTTGTCCACCAGAGTGTCTTCCACCAGCCCGCGCAGCACGCCTTCGCGCACCTTGCCGATCACCCAGCCACTGGCGCGTCCCAGTGCGCCATCGCCCAGGCCATCCAGTACCGGCAGCGGGTGTTCGCTGAGGTAGGCCGAGGCGACGGCTTCGGCCACATCGCCCACCGTGCCTTCGCTGTGCAGCGCATCGCGCATGCGCGGGTCGTCAAGCGAGTCGGTGAACCCGTGGCTCCACTGGGTCACGAGCGTCTGCAGATGCGGCTGGAAATGGTCCATCTGCTGGAGCAGCGCGCGGTGCGCGCCCGCGGTGAAACCCAGCTGCAGGCCGAAGAAGGCAGTGCCCAGCGGCAGCAGCAGCGCGTAACTGGCCAGCAGCCAGTGATGCCAGCGCCTGCGCCGCTGCAACCAGCCGCGGCGGCGCAGCGCATACCAGCCGGCCAGTCCGACCATGAGGCCCAGCAGCGCGCCCAGCACGCTGCCCACTGCCAGATCGAGCACGCTCAACCCGGCCCAGAATTCGTTCAACCAGTACTGCACGTCCTGCATGGCCTTACCTTCCGTGGATGAAACAGCAGGCGATTGTAGGACCGGGTTCACCCTCGGTGGCTCTTCGGCCCATGCCACGGGGTCAGCCCCCTTGTCCCACGGAGCGGCGCATGACGCCGGCAGCGGATCGACCCGGGCAGATGCGACAATCGCGCTCCTTTCCAGTTGCAACGAGGCCCCTGTGGGCAAACTGACCTTGGCCGGCGTCGATGCGCTGCGCTCCCGCTTCAACGACGACGCCGCCTGTGATGGCGCGCTGGCGGCCTTCGCTGATCCGGCCGCCCTGCGTGCACCGCTGCGGGATCTGTTGGACGCCGAACACCGGTTCCTGCAGGCCGAGTACGAAGTGGCGCAGGTGGCCGATGTGCTGCGCCGCGACCAGAAGTACGCGCCGGTGGGCCGGCCGTCGGTGCATATCGTGCAGCTGCGCAAGCAGCAGGCGGCGACCAGGCAAGCCGCGTTGATCGCACGTCAGGTGGTGGCGCAGGCCGCGCAGACCTTCGTGCGGATGAGTGGCATGACGGTGAAGGCCAAGCAGAGCCCGAGCGAGGCGTGTGCAGCGTGGTTGGGCGCGCTGCGCTGAGCGCGCGTACCCGGTAGTGGCCAACACGCGTTGCCCGCGCTCAAAAAAGAAGGCCCGCTTCGCAGCGGGCCTTCTGCCTTCTCACGACGAGTGAGCGGGGTGCATCAAGCGGCCGGCTTCTCGCCGGTGGCTTCGGTGGTGATGCGGATCTTCACTTCATCGCTGACGTTCGGGGCGTAGGCGCCCACGCCGAAATCGCTGCGCTTGAGGGTGGTGGTGGCATCGAAGCCGGCGGCCGGAACCTTGGCCATCGGGTGCTCGCCGCCGCCGTTGATGGTGACGTCCAGGGTCACCGGCTTGGTGATGTCCTTGATGGTCAGATCGCCAGTGACGGTCAGCTTGTTGGTGCCGGCCGATTCCACCTTGGTGCTCTTGAAGGTGGCCGCCGGGAACTTGGCAGCGTCGAAGAAATCGGCGCTCTTCAGGTGCTCGTCGAACTTGGCGGTGAAGCTGTTGAGGCCGCTCAGCGGCAGCTTCACTTCCACGGTGGACTTGGTCACGTCGGCGGCGTCGTACACCAGGGTGCCTTCGGCGTTGCCGAAGTGCGCGCTCGGGTTGGAGAAGCCGAAGTGGCTCCACTGTGCCAGCACGTCGGTGTGGCTCGGGTCGAGCTTGTAGGTGCCCGAGGCGATCTGGATCGCTTCGGCGGCGGGCGCGGCAGCGGCAGCATCGGCAGCCGGGGTGGCGGCCGGCTGTTCGGTGGCGGCCGGAGCGGCGGCATCAGCGGCCGGGGCAGCGGTATCGGCCGGCTTGGAGCAGGCGGCGATGGCCAGGGTCAGGGCCAGCGGCAGCAGCAGTTTACGGGTGGCGCTCATCTGAGGAACTCTCCGGATCGTAGGGTGGGTACAGGGTGCAGCAATGGCCCGCCGCAACCGGCGGGCCCGAAACCGATACAGCGACTTACGCGATGCGCGCCGCTTCGTCGAACGACAGACGCGGCAGGCGCGGGAACAGGCCCGCCGGGTCACCGTACCCCAGGTTGACCAGGAAATTCGACTTGATGCTGGTGCCGGCGAAGAAGGCTTCATCGACCTTGGCCGGGTCGAAGCCGGACATCGGGCCGGCATCCAGGCCCAGCGCGCGCGCGGCCAGGATCAGGTAGGCGCCCTGCAGGCTGCCGTTGCGGATGGCGGCCTCGTGGCGGCCTTCCTGCGGGCCGTCGAACCAGGACTTGGCGTCGGCGTGCGGGAACAGGTACGGCAGCTTCTCGTGGAAATCCAGGTCGAAACCGATGATGACGGTGACCGGTGCGGCCATGGTCTTGTCATGGTTGCCTTCGGACAGCGCGGGGGCCAGCTTGGCCTTGGCTTCGGCCGACTTCACGAACACGAAGCGCGCCGGGCTGGCGTTGGCCGCGGTTGGGCCCCACTTCACCAGCTCGTACAGTTCCTGCAGCAGGCTGTCGTCCACCGGGGTGTCGAGGAAGGCATTCTGGGTGCGGGCGGTGCGGAACAGCTGATCCAGTGCGGCGGCGTCAAGCGCGTGGGACATCGGTGCATCTCCAGGGCGGCGAAGGGGAGTCAGTGCCCGCGGGCAACGCGGGGCGAAACGACCAGCCGCAGTGTAGAGTGTCGCGACTGTTGCAACACCCAGCAGGGCTGAAACGAATTAATGCCAATGGTGAAACGATCGAGCGCACCGTGGACGGTCACCGATGGCCGTGCAGGCAATGTCCGCCAGGCGGTCGCGCTGGCCTCGGCGCTGCGCCAGGGCACCTATCGGCCGGTGGTGCTGCAGCCTCAGGCGCCCTGGCGCTGGATGTCACCACGGCGCCTGCCCGGTGACGTGAACGGCTACGGCGATGCGTTCGCGGCACTGGCGGCCGAGCGCCCCGCGCTGGCGATCGGCTGTGGCCGCCAGGCCGCCGGTGCGCTGCGCGTGCTGCGCGCCCGCGGCACGCAGGTGGTGCAGATCCTCGACCCGCGCATCGGCGCCCGCCACTGGGACGTGGTGGTGGTACCCGAGCATGATCGCCTGCGCGGCAGCAATGTGCTGACCTTGATCGGCAGCCTCAACCCGGTCGATGACGACTGGCTGGCCTGGGGACGGGCCGCGTTCGCCGGCTTCAGCACCCTGCCCGGTCCGCGCACTGCACTGCTGGTGGGCGGCCCGACGCCGCTGGCGCCGTGGGACGAAACGGCGATGGTCAGTGTGTTCCGCGCCCTGGCCGCGCAGATCCGCAACGAAGGCGGCAGCCTGCTGGCCACCACCTCGCGACGCACCCCGCCGGCACTGGCCGAGATTCTGCGCGCACAGTTCGCCGACCTGCCGCACGTGATCTGGGGCGACGGCGGCGACGGGGTGAATCCGTATGGCGGCCTGCTCGGCTGGGCCAACCGTGTGGTGGTATCGCCCGATTCGGTGAACCTGCTCTCTGAAGCCTGCGCCACGCGCATGCCGGTGATGGTGGCGCTGGCGGAGACCGCGCAGGGACGCCTCGCCCGCTTCCAGCAGCAGCTGCACGAGCGCGGGCGATTGCAGAAACGCTGGCTGGACTGGCAGTACGACCGCATCGAACCACTGCGCGAAACCGCGCGCATCGCCGCCGAGGTCAGGGCGAGGCTGGCATTGGGGTAACGCCCCACCGTTGACGGCGGGTGTGTTCCTGAACGGGTGGTTTTGGATTTGCCTTTGGCCGCGCGGATAATGGGGGATTCCCCTTGTCCTCCTGGCTCGCCATGTCCGTGCGTCCTGCCCCCGTTTTTGCCCCGCTGACCCCGCGCGCCCTGGTGCTGGCCGTGCTGGCGATGGGCGCGGTGGTGCTGCTGTCGAACGTGCTGGTGCAGTACCCGATCAACGACTGGCTGACCTGGGGTGCGTTCAGCTATCCCGTCGCGTTCCTGGTGAGCAATCTGATCAACCGCCGCTTCGGCCCGGGACCCGCCCGGCGCGTGGCCTGGATCGGTTTCGCGGTGGCGGTGCTGTTGTCGGTCTGGGTGGCGACGCCGCGCATCGCCATCGCATCGTGCTCGGCCTTCATCGTGGCGCAGCTGCTGGACATCACCGTATTCGACCGCCTGCGCCGGGGCAGCTGGTGGCGTGCGCCGATGGTAGCCACCACCTGCAGCGCGACGGTGGACACCACGATCTTCTGGTCGATCGCCTTTGCCGGTTCCAGCCTGCCGTGGGTGAGCTGGGCGGCAGGCGATCTGGCCGTGAAGCTGGCCATCGGCGTGTGCCTGCTGGCGCCGTTCCGCGCGCTGCTGTGGAAGATGGCGCCGCTGCGCGCGGAAAGCGCGCGGTGATTCCGCCGGGCATGGCCCGGCGCTACCGTTGCGTTTGTTTGGATGACGCCGGCATGGCGCAGCGCGCCTGTTCGGGTAGCGCCGGGCCATGCCCGGCGGCCTCGCCGCCGATCAGCCGAACGGCAGGCCGGCCGCCCGGCAGGCCGCACTGATTGCTGCGCAGGCCGCTTCGATGGCCGGTGTGGTCGGTGCCAGCCGCGGGCGACGGTCCAGCGTGCAGGCCAAGCCCACATCCAGCAGAGTGGCATGCGCAGCGTGCAGTGCCTGCGCGGTGGCGACCGGCAGGAATTCCGCTGCGGCCAATGCATCGATCAACGACGGCGTATCGCGGGGTGACAGCAGCGCCGGTACCTGTGCACTGCGCTCGAGCACACCGGTCTGCAGCAGGAACTCCAGGTCCACCACGCCACCGGCGCCCTGCTTCAGGTCGATGCGCGCGGCATCGCTGCGGTCCAGTTCGGTGCGCATGCGCCCTCGCATCTTCAGCACATCGGCATAGAGGGTGGCGGGGTCGCGTGCACGGCCCAGGGTCTGCGCACGCACCTGCTCGAAGTCGGCCAGCAGGCTGGCATCACCGGCCACGCCGCGCGCGCGCACCAGCGCCTGATGCTCCCAGGTCCACGCGCGTTCGCGCTGGTATTCGGTGTAACTGGCCAGGGACGAGACCAGCGAGCCTTTGCCGCCGTCCGGCCGCAGGCGCACGTCGATGTCGTACAGCCGACCGGCGGCGGTGACCGCGCCGAGCAGGGCCATCACCTTCTGTGCCAGCCGCGCGTACCAGCGTCCCGGCTCCAGCGCGCGCGCGCCATCGCTGGCCTCCACGCCCGCCGGATGATCGTGCAGGAATACCAGGTCCAGATCGGAACCGAAGCCGAGTTCGAGGCCCCCCAGGCTGCCATAGCCGATGATCGCAAAGCGCCCGCCGGGAATGCCGCCGTGGGCGGCCTGCATGTCGGACTCGGCCATGGCCAGCACCGTGACCACCACCGCCTGCGCCAGCTCGGCCAGTTGGCGGGTGCTGTCGACAGCGCCCTGGCGGCCGTCCAGCGTGGCCATCGCCATGCGGAAACTCAGGGCCAGCCGGGTTTCGTTGAGCCAGCGCAATGCGGCTTCCGGGTCTTCGACCGTCAGCGCCTGCTGGCATTCGGCCAGCATGCCGGCCGCATCCGGCATCGGGCCGGACACGCGCACGTCCAGCAGTTCGTCCAGCAGCAACGGATAGGCCGCCAGGCGCTCGGCCAGCAGCGCGCTGCGCGCCAGCACATCCACCAGCCGCGCCAGCGCACTGGGCTGTTCGTCCAGCAGGGCCAGATAACTGGTCCGGCGCAGCACCGCCTGCAGCAGGCCGAGTACGCGCTTCAGTGCGGCATCCGGTTGCGGCGAGCGCGTGGCGGCGTGCAGCAGCGCCGGCAGCACGCGGTCCAGCCGCGCGCGCGCGGCGTCGGACAGCGACTTCACGCCGGTGCTCTGCGCGAAATCGCGCAGCGACTGATCGGCGCCGTTCGCATCGAGGAAACCGGCTTCGGCCAGCAACGGCGCGTCACTGCCACCCGGCAGGCTGCGCCAGTAGTTGGCCAGCGCATCCGGCGCCGCCTGGCCCTTGCGCGGTGCCAGCAACGCAGCGAACTCGGTGCTGACCCGCTGCTGCTGCACGGCCAGTGCAGCGCGCAGCGCCTCCCAGTCGGGGTAACCCAGGCCCAGGGCGATGCGCTCGCGGTCGATCGCATCGCTGGGCAGCACATGCGTCTGCGCATCGCGCAGCATCTGCAGCCGGTTCTCCAGGCGGCGCAGGAACAGGTAGGCCTGCTCCAGCGATGCGCCATCTTCGGGTGCGATCTGGCCCGCCGCCACCAGCGCCTGCAGCGCCACCAGCAGGCGACGTTCACGCAGGGCCGGTTCGCGGCCGCCACGGATCAGCTGCAGTGCCTGGCACAGGAATTCGATTTCGCGGATGCCACCGGCACCGCGTTTGATGTCTTCATGCAGTTCGCGGCGGGCGACTTCAGCCGTGATCGCAGCCTTCATCTCGCGCAGTCCGTCCAGCGCGGTGAAGTCCAGATAGCGTCGATAGACGAACGGGCGCAGCGTCTGCAGCCACGCCTCACCGGCGGCGATATCACCGGCCACGGCACGTGCCTTCAACCAGGCGTAGCGCTCCCAGTCGCGGCCCTCCCGCTGGAAGTACTGGTCCATCGCAGCGAACGACAGCGCAACGCGGCCGGCACTGCCGAACGGGCGCAGGCGCAGGTCGACGCGGTGGCTGAAGCCATCGACGGTGGTTTCATCCAGCAGCTTGGCCAGGCGCTGGCCGAGCCGCGCGAAGTATTCTTCGGCGGCCAGCGGACGCGGTCCGTCCGATTCACCGCCCTGCGGGTAGGCGTAGACCAGGTCGATGTCGGAGCTGAAGTTGAGTTCGCCACCGCCGAGCTTGCCCAGGCCAAATACGACAAGTTGCTCGACGCGGCCCTCGTCATCACGGATCACGCCGTGGCGCTGTGCGAATTCCTGCTGCAGGGCGTCCAGCGCCAGCCGCAGGCAGTCTTCGGCCAGGGCGGTGGCGCCGGCCAGGGTCTGTGCCACGTCATCCAACCCGGCCAGATCGCGCCAGACCAGGCGGGTCGACATCGCTGCACGCCAACGCCGCAGCTGCGCCGGCCATTCACCGGGCTGCACCGGGTCGAGCACCGGCGTCGGCAACGGCGGGCACCCCGGCTGGGCCAATTGCGACAACAGGCCGGGCTGCCGCACCAGCGTGTCCAGAGCGAAGTCACTGGCGATGGCCAGGTGGGTCAGCAGGGGCCGCAGGTCGGCCGGAATCGGTTCCGGAACCACCTGGGCCAGGCGCGACAGGGCACGATCAACCAGGGGCTGCAGCGCGGCGGGCAGTTCGGCGGGGGCGAGGGTCATGCGTTGATTCTCGCGGCGCCGGGCGCCTTTGCCAACGGCGGGAAGTCGCTGCGCCGCGGTCCATCGCGCGCATTCATCCTGGGCAGCGGGCAATAAAAAAGCCCGCTTGCAGCGAACTGCCAGCGGGCTCTGCTCCCTCCCCCACGTCGGGATGCAGGGCCATCCTGCGGGCTGCGAAAGGACTTTGCACGCTGCACTGCAAAACAGAACCGGCGGGTATGGATAGCCCCGCCCGCGAAAAGCCATTCCACGAAGGTAGCCCCCCCGTACGCCGGGGGATGGCCGATAATCGAGGCTCCCCCCAGAAACACTGTCGTCATGTCTGTTGATCGCATCGCCAACGCGCGTCTCCGCGACCGCGTGGTCTCCGCCGAGGCCGCAGCCGCGCTGATCCAGCCGGGTGAAACCGTGGCCATGAGCGGGTTTACCGGCTCGGGCTATCCCAAGGCCGTCCCCGTGGAACTGGCGCGCCGCATCGAAGCGGTGCATGCCCAGGGCCAGCCCTTCCAGATCAAGCTGATGACTGGCGCCTCCACCGCGCCGGAGCTGGACGGTGCGCTGGCCAAGGCCGACGGCATCGCCATGCGCATGCCCTTCCAGAGCGACCCGGATGCGCGCAACCGCATCAATGAAGGCAAGCTGGATTACATCGACATCCACCTCAGCCACGTTGCGCAGCACGTCTGGTTCGGCTTCTACGGCGAGATCGACACCGCCGTGGTGGAAGTCTCGGCCATCCGCGAGGACGGCTCGCTGGTGCCGTCCACCTCGGTCGGCAACAACAAGACCTGGCTGGACCTGGCGAAGAAGGTGATCGTCGAGGTCAACGAGTGGCAGCCGGCCGGCGTCGATGGCATGCATGACATCTACTACGGCACCGCGCTGCCGCCGCATCGCAAGCCGATTCCGCTGGTCAACGCCAACGACCGCATCGGCGATACCGCGCTGCGCTGCGACCCGGACAAGATCGTGGCGGTGGTCCGCACCAACGGCCCGGACCGCAACAGCCCGTTCAGCCCCATCGATGCGACCAGCGAGCAGATCGCCGCGCACCTGATCGACTTCCTCAAGCACGAGGTGAAGCACGGCCGGCTGCCGCCGAACCTGCTGCCGCTGCAGTCCGGCGTGGGCAATATCCCCAATGCGGTGCTGGCAGGCCTGGCCAGCAGTGGTTTCCGTGATCTGGCCGCGTTCACCGAGGTGATCCAGGACGGCATGCTCGACCTGCTGCGCGACGGCGTGCTGAGCTATGCCTCGTGCACGGGCTTCGCGCTGAGCCCGCAGGCCAACGAGACGTTCAAGGAGAACATCGACTTCTACCGCGAGCGCATCATCATGCGCACACAGGAAATCTCCAACCATCCCGAGCTGGTGCGCCGGCTGGGCTGCATCGGCATGAACGGCATGATCGAGGTGGACCTGTACGGCAACGTCAATTCGACGCACGTGATGGGCACGCGGATCATGAACGGCATCGGCGGCTCTGGTGACTTTGCCCGCAACGGGTTCCTGTCGGCGTTCCTCAGCCCGTCCACGGCGAAGAACGGCACCATCTCGGCGATCGTGCCGATGGCCAGCCACGTCGACCACACCGAACACGATGTCTCGGTGATCGTCACCGAGCAGGGCCTGGCCGATCTGCGCGGCCTGACCCCACGCAAGCGTGCGCAGGTGCTGATCGACCGCTGCGCGCACCCGGATTTCCGCCCGCAGCTGCAGGACTACTTCGACCGCGCCAGCCGTGAGAGCTATGGCAAGCACACCCCGCACCTGCTGCCGGAAGCGTTGTCCTGGCACCAGCGGTGGCTCGATACGGGCACGATGAAGGGTTGAGGCATAGGGTTCGCCGGGCATGGCCCAGCGCTACCGTTGCATCCTTCGCCGTTTCGCCGGGCGCGGCCCGGCGCTACCGCTGCATCCTTCGCCGCTTCGCCGGGCATGGCCCGGCGCTACCGTCGCGTCCTTCGCCGTTTCGCCGGGCATGGCCCGGCGCCACCCATGCATCCTGCGTCGTTTCGCCGGGCGCGGCCCGGCGCTACCGCTGCATCCTTTGCCGCTTCGCCGGGCATGACCCGGCGCTACCGTTGCATTGTCCCTGGTAGCGCCGGGCCATGCCCGGCGACCACCGCAACGCATCAACCGCGCAGGCTCGCCAGTGATTCGGCCTGCAGGCGCTCGTAGATGTCGAACTCATCGTTCACCGGCACGCCCAACGCCTGCTCGAACGCTTCGCGGTTGGCATGTGCGGCATAGGCGCGCTGCTCTTCGCCCCCCAGGTTCGACTGGAAGATGCCTGCGGCGCTGACCGGCAGGAAATCCTCGTAGACGATCGGGTCGGCCACCACCAGCCCCGCCGCGATCAGGGCTTCCGCCGGCAGGTCACCAATCCCGCCAGGCGCAGCGCGGCCGGCCTCGGTCAGCTGATAGCGGAAGTAGCCCAGACCCTCGCGGCGCAGGGTGTCATGGTCGTCCGGGAACGCTGCGAACGCTGCCTGCAGGCGCTGGCCATAGTCGCCACCGGTACTGCCGGCACCTTCGCTGTTGCGCGCCTGCGCCAGCAGCTGGTCGTACAGCGCGCGCCCCTTCGGCGTCAGGGCCAGGCCACGCTGCTCGATCTCGCCGAACCGCGCGGTGTGGGTGCCGGCATCACCGCCCTGCTCATCGGGGAAATGCACGGCTTCTTCCAGCGCTTTGAAACTGGTCTGCCGCAGCAGGATCGGACAGGCGCGGCGCGGCGGACCTTCGATGACCGCCTTGGCGGCCATCCCCTGCTCGATCATCGCTGCCTGCGCGGCATCGATGTCCAGCGTGCGCGGGGTCAGGTGGTTGATGTGCGGGCCACGGAAGCTGACCACGTCGGCCACCAGCCGGTGTGCCTGGTGCAGCGCATGGTAGGTCGGCAGGTCGACGGTGGCGTCACCGTGCCAGCGGAAGGTCTCCAGCGCCTCCGCCACGAAGCGCTCGGCGTCGTGCTGCGACAGCCCGCCATCGCGCTCGGCCTGGTCGATCAGGGCCAGGGCGGCATCGGTGAAGATGCGGCGGCGGGCCAGGATCTGTGCCGACTGCGCACGCAGGACCTCGTCCTCGATCAGTTCCAGGCGCAGCAGCGAGGTGAACACGCGGAACGGATTCTGCGCCAGCGCCGCACCGGTGAGCGGGCGAAACGCGGTGGAATGCACCGGCACACCGGCCACCGACAGATCGTAGTAGCCGACCGGAAACATGCCCATCACCGCGAACAGGCGGCGCAGGGTGGCCAGCTCCTGCACGGTGCCGACGCGGATCGCGCCGTGCCGCTCCTCGTCCAGCCGGCCGCGCTCATCGTTGCGCTGCAGCTGCGCAGCCAATGCAGGGTCCTGCGCCAGCACCTGCGCGTTGATCCGCTCCACCAGTTCCACCAGCGTGCCGTACAGCGGCACTTCGGTGCGGTACATGCGGGACATGGCCTGGGCGAACAGGCGGCGGATCACATCAGGCGAAACGAAAGAGGCGCTCATCAGTCACTCGATTACGGGAACGGGGAACAGCTCGGACCCGTATTGTCGCCGGAGCGCGGGGCCGGCGGCGATATGCAGAGCAGCATGGAGCGGAACGGCGCTACCGGTTGAGCTGGCGCTTCAGGGTGGCATCCAGGGTGATCGGCCGGTCCCAATGCTCATAGCTGGCCACGATGGCGTGGCGCACGGCGCGGTAGTGCAGGTTGTCCGGTGCCTTGGGCATCCGCTTCACCACGGCCTGCCAGCCGCCGGCCGGGTCACGGCTGAAGGCACGCACGCTGTCGCGGCAGGTCTGGCCGCTGGCCTTGGCCCAGAAGCAGGCGAAGTACAGGTCACCCGCCTGCCAGCCGTGGGTGCTGAACAGCGCGCTGACATAGCCACGCGGCACATCGGCATAGCGCGAGACCTCGTCGAGGAAGGCATCGGGGTAGCGCTCGGCGTAGTGGTTGATGTCGCGCAGCTGGGCGTCGATCCAGCGGTCGCCGGTGTCCACCTCATAGGCTGCCGAGCGTTCGGCCGTCTGCTGTGCCAGCACGGTGGCCGGCGCCAGCAGCAGGAGCATCAGCAGCGTGAGCAGGCGAGCATTCATGCCCCGATTCTGCCGCAGCCGTCGCGCCCTGTCAGGCCGCGACGCTGGCCTTGGCTTCGATCGCGGCCAGTGCGGCCGGCCAGTCCCAGGCGGTATCGGCGCTGACCATGCGCGGCTCGTCGTCGGCCACGCCATGCTGGGTCTCATGCGCCCAGGTGACCGCATAGGGCGTATGGATGCCCCAGCCCCCGAGCGTGACCACCGGCTCGATGTCCGAGCGCAGCGAATTGCCGACCATCACGAAGCGCTCGATCGGCAGGTCGAACTCGGCCAGCACGCGGGCATAGGTTGCCGGGTCCTTCTCCGAGACGATCTCGATGCGCGGGAACAGTTCATGCAGCCGGGCGACGTTGATCTTCGCTTCCTGGTGGAACAGGTCGCCCTTGGTGATCAGCACCACCGGATAGTGCTCGGCGATGGCCGCCACCGATTCACGCACACCGTCGATCAGCTCGACCGGATGGCGCAGGGTGTCGTGGCCGATGTCGAGGATGCGCTGGATGTCCCTGGCCTCGATGCGCTGGCCGGTGATGTCGATGGCCGCCTCGATCATCGACAGCGCCATGCCTTTCACGCCGTAACCGAACACGCCCAGGTTGCGCTGCTGCACTTCCAGCAGGTGACGGGCGGTCTGGGTGTCGTGCACGTCGATGTAGCGCGACAGCAGGTCAAGGTAGTCCTGCTCGGCCTTGCGGTAGTAGTCCTCGCTCTTCCACAGCGTGTCGTCACCGTCAAAACCGACCAGGCCGATGGCGCGCGAGGGCGCAGGCGTGGAGGTGTTCATCGGACAAGGATACAGGCGCGGCGAGGGCGAAAAAAACCCGGGCGGCTGGCGCCGCCCGGGTACCCATGCACCGGTTGTCCCGAATCAACGGTGGATCAGCGGCCCTGTGCGGCGCCGCCGGCACCGGCCTGCTGGGCGGCCACATAGGCCTTGTACTCATCGGCGCTCAGCTCGCCGTCCTTGTTGGCATCGGCCTGGTCGAACACCTGGGCAAGGCCGGCGTTGACCTGTGCCTCGGACTTGCTGATGGTGCCGTTGCCGTCGGTATCGATGCTGGCCCAGGTCTGGCCGCCGCCGCTGGCCTGCGCCGACGCGGCCGCCGCTGCGTCAGTGGCCTGGTTCGCGGCCTGGCCTGCCTGCGCGGCGGCCTGCTGGGCCTGCGCTGCATCATTCTGCGCCTGTGCGGCCTGCTGCTGCGCGGTCTGTGCCATGGCCGGAATGGCCAGTACGCTGCCGGCGGCGACAATCAGGGCGATCAGGGGCTTGCGGTTGCGAATGGTCATCAGGGATGTCTCCTTGGGGTGGTGTTGCGCGGCCTGTTGTTTCCGCACGGCACCTACCCTGCCACCCCGTTTCTGAATCGATTTTGCGCCGCGACCGGCATCCACACGCGCGGTTAACCACTGCCCGGCGTGCATGCATTAGCGCGGTGGTTAGGGTGGAGTGATCGGCCCATAAGGCGAACATTCAACGCCCTTGGATTTAACCCGCAGGCAACGAAAAACCTGCGTCAGTCGACGTTCTGGGACGATGACCGCGAACTGAACAACACCCATCCCAGCGCCACACCGGCGAGCGCTCCGGCAATCTCCAGCACCACGCGGCTGCCGAGTTCGTTCGGATCGTGGATGGTGGCCAGGAACAACCGCGCATACAGCGGCGACTCCAGCCGCACGATTCCCATGTAGAAGAGCTTCCATGCATCGATGCCGGCCGAGATCACCACGGCGATGACGCACGACCAGCCGATGGCATGGCCTACCGTCCAGTGCAGCAGGTGGCACAGCCGATGCCAGAGCAGGTACACCAGCAGGCCAACCAGCAATGCGATGGCGCCAGCTTCCAGGGTACCGAGCAGGCCGAAATGCAGGGGAAGATTCATCGGGTGCGCAGGAGGGGAAAGGCGGCCAGTGTACGACGGAGGGTCTCGGCGGCGCGGACCCGCCGGTGCTGCTATCGAACGGGCACGTCGTAGGCGGTCATCGGGTCCGGCTCTGGCTGCAGCGTGTAGTGCCACCACTCCTGCGCATAGTTGCTGAAGCCATGCCGGGCCATCGCCTGCAGCAGACGGGCACGGTGGGCCCGCTGTGCGTCATTGAGTCCCTCGGCCGCGGTGTGCGCCCGCGGACCGAAGAAATCGAAATCGGTGCCCATGTCCAGCGGCGTGCACGTGTCGCGCCGGCACGCCAGCAGGCCGACGTCCACGGTGGCGCCGCGACTGTGGCCCGAGCGCTCGGCGATGTAGCCTTCGCTCAACAGCTGCGGCTTTTCCAGATCCGGATACTGCAGTGACTTGCGTGACTGCTCCGCGGGGTCATGTGCCCAGGCCACGAACGCCTGCACCGCGCGCACCGGGCGATAGCAGTCGTAGATGCGCAGAGCGAAGCCCTGCGCGCGCAGATCCGCTTCGACCCGTGCCAGTGCGGTCGCGACCGGCGCCAGCAGATAACAGGCCGGCGCTTCATAGCCAGGCACGCGTGCGCCCGTGAAGTTGCCGGCGCCGGCATAGCGGATGTCCAGGTCGATTCCCGGCGACACCGTGCGGATCTCCACCAGCCCGGCCTGCGACGCATCGGTGGCCGACGATATGCGCGGCGCCTCACTGGCGTGCGCGGGGCTCGCCAGTGCAGTCGCCAGTGCGAGTGAAATGCAGATCCTGGAAGTCATAGCTGAAGTCGATGTCCGGGTCGATCGCGCGCAGTTGCAGGGACGGCACCGGGCCATCGCCGGGCTGCAGCCACGCCTGCGCGTCCTCACCCAGCGTATCCCAACGCAGCAGCCAACGCTGCTGCAGCTGCATCACCCGGGCCTGCAGGCGAGGCGATTTCTCCACGCGGAACCGCAGGCCGTCGGGGCCTGGGCACAGCCAGGCGGTTCCCAGCCATGGATCCGCATAGCGGCCCTGCCACTGCGGCAAGGCCGTGCCGGATACGGCGCGCGCACCTTCCGTCGAAGGCGCCACATGCCCCTGCGCACGCTTGGACGCCTGCGCGCGCTCCAGTTCATCGAGGTAGTCGGCGGCACGCCTGCGGTCCTGCGGCGCGGTGTACGCCTTCAGCATCGACTGCATCAGCGCCGTACGTGCCTGCTCGCCCTCGCCATTGATCAGGATCACCACGCCGATGCCACGGTCGGGCAGCAGGGCCAGCGACGAATACATGCCGGACAGGGTGCCGGTATGCGCCACCTTCCAGTGGCCATCGATGTCCGACAGGCGCCAGCCGTAGCCATAGCCGTGGACGTGTGCGTTGTCCCAGCGCCGCTGCATGTCACCCAGCGGCATCGGCATGTGCAGCGTCCACAGCGCGCGCCGCTGTGGCGTGTCCAGCCAGTCCGGCACCAGGTCGGGATCCAGCAGCACCTGCATCCAGCGCGTCATGTCGCGCAGCGAGCAGCGGATGCCACCGGCCGCCATCGATGGCAGATCGGCGCTGATCTCACCGTCGGCGTTGACCACCGTCGTGCGGCCGTCGCGCCGCGCATGCGGCTGGGCGACGTTGCCGACGTCGCGCACCGACCAGCGGCCGACCTGGCAACGGGCCATGCCCAGCGGCTCAAACACCTGCTCGCGCATCAGCTGGTCATAGCGCTTGCCCCCTGCGGCAGCAGCCACTTCACCGGCGACCACGTACATCAGGTTGTCGTAGGCATAGCCGCTGCGGAAGCTGGTGACGGGTTTCAGATGCGCAAGCCCGGCGATGATGTCGGCGCGGGTGAAGGCATTGGGCTCGGGCCACAGCATCAGGTCACCGGCGCCCAGCCCCAGGCCACTGTTGTGGATCAGCAGATCACGCACCTGCATCTGTTGCCCCACCCAGGCGTCGTGCATACGGAAGCCGGGCAGATGCCGCTGCACGGGGTCATCCCAGCGCAGCCGGCCCTGCTGCACCAGCCGTGCCAGCAGCGCGGCGGTCATCGCCTTGCTGTTGGAGGCGATCTTGAACAGCGTGTCCTCATCAATGCGACCGCCATCACCCCGCATGCCCTTGGCATGGCGGTACACCACCTGTCCCTGGTCCACCACCGCCACCGCCATCCCAGGCAGGTGCTCGCGTGCGACAACGGTGGCGATATCGGCATCAAAGCGCGCGGGCTCCGCCGGCGCAGCAGGCGAGGTGGCAAGTGCCGCAAGGACGATCAGCTGAAGCACAGGCCCGCTCCCTTGTGTCATTGCCCGCGCCGCCCCTTCGAGCGGCGCGGGCACAGCGTCAGTAGCTCCAGGTCACCGTCAGCTGCGCATAGCGCGGCGACTGGAAGCCGGTGCCATAACGATACAGCGGGTTCGGCGTACCGATGCTGTCCTGCGGCTCGTAATCCTGGTCCACCGTCACCACACGCTGCTGGTTGAGTACGTTGTACACCGCCAGCTTCAGGCGCAGGTCGGTGGGGATCGGCACCTTGTACGACACGCTGACGTCGAGGTCGTAGGTCCACGGCGTGCGGCCATCGCCACCGCGCGGGGAATGCACGAACACGCGCTCGGACGGCACGCTCGCCTGGCAGTTGGACACGCACACGTAATAGCTGTGGAAGTCGGTGTCGTCGAACGGATTGCCGGCGCCGAAGCGGGTGATCGGGCTGCCGGACTGCACGCCCAGCGTCGCCGCCACGCTCAGGTTCTCGGTCAACGCATAGCTGCCACGGAACTTGAACTGATGCCGCCGATCATTGGCCAGGTAGCCATAGCCGCGGTAGTTCACCCAGGGGTTGTCGAAATTCTCGGTGCGTCCGGCATCGGCAAAGTCGGTATCGGAGTTGACCGGGCCTTCGGCGTTGCCACGGCCGTAGGCCAGCGTATAGGACGCATTGAAGCCCCACTTGCCATCCCAGGCGCGATCGACCTGCAGCTCCAGCGCCTTGTAGTCGCGCTTGGGCTTCACCCAGCCGCGCTGGCCAACATAGTTGCCGTCATCGTCATACAGCGCCCAGCCTTCCTTCGACGTATCGATGCTGATCCAGCCGTCGTTGCTGCCGTCGCAGTTGGTATCGCCCCAGACGGTATTGCTGCGCCCGGGATTGCCCATGATCCAGACGCTGTCGATGGCACCGCACTGGCCGGTGGCGGTGATGTTCATGTCATCGATGGCGTTGTGCAGGCGCCGATAGGTCACGCTGGCACCGACCGACCAGGCTTCGTTGATCATCTGCTGGAAGCCGAGGATCGCCTCGTCCTGGTAGACCGGGTCCATGTCCCGGTTCACTTCGGCACGCAGGTCCGGCACGCTGCCATCACCCTGCGAATTGTCGACCGGCCCGATCTGCGCCCCCAGGTTCGGCACGTTGTTGGCGGCACCGCTATAGCCGAGGAATTCGTACCAGGTGCGTTCGTCCAGGAAGCCACCGGCCTGCTTGATGTTGATGACGTTGGCCACCGGCAGGAAGTAGCGGCCAAGGTTGCCGAACACCTTGGTGGTGCCATCACCGCGCACGTCCCACGCGAAGCCCAGGCGCGGGGCCAGCATGTCGTCGATCTTGATGTAGCTGCTGCCGTCGCCGCCCTTGTTGTCGAAGGCTTCCAGGCGCAGGCCCATGTTCAGCAGCAGGTTCGGGGTGACCTGCCAGTTGTCTTCCAGGTAATACGCCGAGTTGATGGTTTCAAACGAGCCATCCACTTCATACCGGCGGGTGCGCGCGACCAGGCCACTGGCCGGCACGATGCCCCCATTGAGCGAGCTGCCCGGCGTGCGGTAGTAGATGTCGTAGCGGAAACCACCCGGACCGGGATAGGCGCGGCTGTAGTCGGAGGTGTTCTCTTCGCGGTCCAGGCCGAAGCGCAGCAGATGGTCGCCCAGGGTCCACTCGAAGTCGGCGCGTGCGGCCTTGCGCGTATCCAGTGCCGATTCCAGCAGCGAGCTGCTGGTGCAGCTGCGGTCGCCCTGCAGCTGCGAGGGCACGCCCTGGCTGGCGGTACGGTTGTCGAACACGCGGTTGCAGTTTTCGTCCATCAACGAGCTCTGCGCACGGTTGCGCTTGTTCTCGCCATACATCAGCTTCATGGTCAGGTCGTTGTTGACCTGCCAGCTGTAGGTGCCCGACCAGTTCGTGCCGCCCACGGTGTTGTAGATCTGGTTGCTGCGCTCGCCTACCGTCTGGCCACTGGCATAGTCGTAGTTGTAGACATCGGTAAGCGTCTTGCTCTTGTCCGAGAAGCCGAACAGCGACAGCATCTGGTTGTCGGTGATCTGCCAGTCGATCTTGCCGCCCCAGAAGGGGTCATCGGCCTTGCCCTGGCTCAGGCGCGTACCGGCATCGTTGGTCGAGGTTGGCCGGTAGTCACGGGCCTCGTACATGCCGAAGAAGAACAGCCGGTCCTGGACCAGGGCACCGGAGGCGAACACGTTGAGCGCACTGCGGCTGTAGTCGTCGCGGCTGGCGGTGATGTAACGGCTGCCTTGGCCGTCATAGCGGTCGCGGGCCTGCGACTGCCACGCGCGGGGTTCGAACACCAGCTCGGCACCGGCCTTGAAGTCGTTGCTGCCCGAGCGGGTGACGGCGTTGATGACGCCACCGGTGCTGCGCCCGAACTCCACCGAATAGCCTCCGGTCTTGACCTGGAACTCCTGGTAGAAGGAGAACGGTACTGACGAGAAGCCCACCCGGTTGTAGAAGTCGGTGACGTTCAGTCCATTGATGTACACGGTGTTCTCGGCCACTGACGAGCCGCCGAACGAAATGCCCTGCCCGCCCAGCGAGCCCTTGCCCTTCACTGCGCCCGGCGCCAGCAGCGCGACGGCGGTGATGTCACGGTCCACCGGCAGGCGCGACAGCTCCTCGCGGGTGATGTTGGTGGCCGATTCGGTGGACTTCACATCCACCATCGATACCACCTGCGGCGCGCGCACCTCCACCGTTCCCAGGGTACTGACCGCACCCAGCGGCACATTGACGGTGGTTGCGCTGCCCAGTCCGACGGTGACCTGGCCGACGCGGCTGGCACCGCCGCCGGGCAGGCTCACCTCCATCTCATAGGTGCCCACCGGCAGCAGCGGAATGCGATAGCTGCCGTTGGCATCGGCCTGTACCGAGCGGACGAAGCCGGTGGCCGGATTGCGCACCGTGACCGTGGCGCCGGCGGGAACCTGGCCGGCATCGCTGACCAGCCGGCCGGCGACGGAGCCATCCTGCGCGAAGGCGCCGGGCGCGATCACGCCCAGACAGGTACCCAGGGCGACGCACAGCGCCGCCCGCTTGATGTTGTATGCCTTCATCCCCTGCTCTCTCCTGCAAGAATTGAATGGTGCCGATGGTGGTGTGTCGCGCTAGCGTTGCCCGGCGGGCAGTACCTGCCACTGGAAGTCGTAGCTCCATTGGTCGAAGTACAGGTTGCCGCCTGCCCACTCGGCCTCGCCGCGCTGCGAGTCGACCGTTTCCGAGCGGAAATGCTGTTTGGCCGGCACGAACGGCTGGCCGAAATCGTCGTTGAAGGCGATGCGGTAGCCGTCGAGGCCACCCAGGTAGAAATCGCGCAGCGCAGGTACATCGCTGGCCAGTGCACCGGTGGTCACATCCATCGGCAGCCAGCCATACGGCGCCAGATAGACCTGTCCCCAGTCATGCAGGTTGTTGTAGCCGCTGCCATCGTCGGAGAACACCATGCCCGACTGCCAGCGCGCGGGAATGCCGTTCATGCGCAGCAGCGCGATCAGCAGCAGCGTCTGCTGGCCGCAGTCGGCATGGCCGGCACGCAGCGCGTAGTCGCTGATGTTGCTGAGGGTGGAATACTCGCGTGCGCCGGCCCATGGGATGCGATCGACCGCCGCGAACAGCCTGCGCACGATCTCGTAGGGGCGTGTTTCGCCCTGCAGCACCTGGTCGGAAAACAGTTTCAATGCCGGCGTGAAACGCACATGCGGCAAGTGTTCGCTCAGGTAAGGCTGCAGCGCGGCGTCGGCCGGTGTCGGCTGCACCCGGGCCGGATCGATTGCCGTGTGGCGGGCGAACAGGGTGACGGCATAACGGATCTCGAAGCGCGTGGGCTGCCCGGCGACGGCCTTCGCTTCCAGATAGGCGGTGCGCTGCAGGGTACCGGCGGGTGCCACGCGTGCTTTGTCCGGTGTACTGCCAAGCCATTGCACGCGCTCCTGCTGGCCTGGAATCTCGCGCGGATAGGGAATCCAGGCGCGAACGGTTTCGCCCGCCGGGACCGCATCGGCCTTGACCGTGAGCGACTGCGTGAACGCGATGCGCTGCGGCAGCACCGAGCCCTGGCCGCTTTGACCGGCAGCAGCAACGACACGTGCGTGGTGCGCGTTGAGCACTTCATTCGGGCCCGGAGACGGCATCGGTGCATCGGCGCGGCGGCGTGCACGCGCTTCATCGCTGAGCAGGAACAGGTTTGAGGGCGCGCGCTTGAAGTACGCGCGCCTGCCATCGATATCGAGGTGCTCGATCAGCCCCAGCTGGTCCCAGCGCGCGAACTCCTCGTCGGTCAGATCCGGAATCCAGCGACGCACCGCCGCTTTGGCCGCCGCTTCGTCGAGGGAAAAATCCAGGCGGATGCGGCGCATGCGCTCGCGCTGGAATGCGTCTTCGGCAGCATCGCGCCCGGTCGCCAGCAGCGCCTGGGCGTCGCTGAAGCGCCCGCTGTCGATCAGGTCGATCACCTGCAGCTGCCGGCTGTCGCGCGCGTCTGCCGCGTGCGTGGCCGACGCCCACAGCAGCAGCGCGGCACACAGGCCGGCGGCGGCAGGCAGACGCGGTTTGCGAACGGCAGGATCCACAGCGACACTTCCCAAGCGCGGGTGGTAACGGCTGTGTAACACGGGCCGGAGGACCGGTCAATAATTTATTCTTGCTTTCGCAGGCGAAAGGAATAAATATTCCTTAAGGCATTCGAGGAGGGTGTGCTGCGCATGATCCTGGCTTCCCGCGAACCGCGCCGGCAGTGGCCGCGCCGGTTGACCCTGGCCCTGTGCCTGTTCGCCGCACCGGCCTTCGTGCAGGCTGCCGCGCCCGATCCGGGCGCGCCGCTGCCGTATGTGATCGGTCTGCACGAGGCTTACCTGACCCCGGACTACTGGGCCGCCCGGCTGGACGATGCCGATGCGCCGATCCTCGACCGCGCACAGATCCAGGCGCAGAACGCACGGATGCGCGCAGAGGATGTCCATATCCAGGACATCGCCGCCCTGCCCGCCCAGCTGGATGCGGCACAGGTACGCAGCAGCATCACGGCGCTGTCGAGCTGGCCCACGCGTACGCTCTACAACGCCAAGGGGCAGGCGATCGCACCGGCAGTGCGCAAGGCCATCGACGCCAACCTCGGCCTGGATGCGATTCCCGCACAGGTGGCGCCCGACTACGGGCTGGTGGTGAAGCGTGCCGCACTGCGCACCTTCCCGACCCGCGAGCGGGTCTTCAGCACGGTGGGCGATACCGATATCGATCGCTTCCAGGAATCGGCGCTATTCCCCGGTGACAAGGTCGCCGTGGTCCATCGCAGCACCGATGGCCGCTGGTTGTTCGTGCACAGCGAGCGTTACAGCGCATGGATCGAAACGGACGCCGTGGCCACCGGCGACAAGACCAGCGTGCTCGGCTATGGCAGCGCCGGCCCGTACCGCATCGTCACCGGCGCCACAGCGCACACCGTCTACACGCCGGAAGAGCCGCGCGTCTCGCGCCTGCAGCTGGACATGGGCGTGCGCCTGCCGGTGCTGGCCGACTGGCCTGCGGCCACGCCGGTCAACGGCCAGCAGGCCCACGCCTCATGGGTGGTGCAGCTGCCCGTGCGCGAGGCCGATGGACGACTGAAGCTGGTTCCGGCACTGCTGCCGCGCTCGCAGGACACGGCCGCCGATTACCTGCCGCTGACCCCTCGCCGGCTGTTGCAGCAGGCGTTCAAGTTCCTGGGTGAGCGCTATGGCTGGGGCCATGACTACGATACCCGCGACTGCAGCGGCTTCGTTTCGGAAATCTACCGCAGCTTCGGCGTGCTGCTGCCGCGCAATACCAGCGCCCAGGCGATCAGCCCGGCACTGGATCGCCTGCCGTTCACCAGCAGGGATGGCAAGGCCGCGCGCGAACGTGCCGTCACCGGCCTGCAGGTCGGTGATCTGGTCTACATCCCCGGCCATGTGATGATGGCCATCGGCCACGTCGACGGCCGCACCTGGGTCATCCACGATACGGCCGGCGGCAGCTGGTTCGGCGCCGACGGCACGCGTGTGCAGGCCCATCTCAATGGTGTTTCGGTCACGCCGCTGGAGCCGATGATGGCCAGCGACACGGTCCGTTACATCGACCGCATCACCAACATCCAGCGCCTGCGGGCCAAGACCCCTGAATGAAGATCACCGCCATTGAACTGGGCATGCTGCGCGTGCCGCTGAAGACCCCCTTCAAGACCGCCCTGCGTACCGTGGAAACCGTGGAGGACGTGGTGGTGCTGGTCCGCACCGACAGCGGCCACACCGGGTACGGTGAGGCGCCGGCCACCGCGGTGATCACCGGTGATACGCATGGCTCGATCATCGAAGCGATCCGCCACTTCATCGCTCCACGCCTGATCGGGCAGGACGTTGCCAACCTCAACCGCCTGTGCGGGCTGGTGCAGACGTCGATGGAGCGCAATACCAGCGCCAAGGCCGCAGTGGAGATCGCCCTGTACGACCTGTGGGCGCAGCTGCATGGTGCGCCGCTGTACCAGATGCTCGGCGGCGGCGACCCGGTCATCACCACCGACATCACCATCAGCGTGGACTACATCGACAAGATGGTGGCCGATTCGCTGTCGGCGATCGAGCGTGGCTTCGAGTCGCTGAAGATCAAGGTCGGCAAGGACATCGGCCTGGACATCGAGCGGGTCAAGGCCATCCACGCGGCGGTTGAAGGCCGCGCCCTGCTCCGCCTGGACGCCAACCAGGGCTGGACCGCCAAGCAGGCGGTGCACGCGATGCGCACGCTGGAGGATGCCGGCGTGGTGCTGGAGCTGCTGGAGCAGCCGGTGAAGGCCGCCGACATCAGTGGCCTGAAGTACGTGACCGACCGGGTCAACACGCCGGTCATGGCCGATGAGAGCGTGTTCAGTCCCAGCCAGGTGATGGACCTGATCCAGCAGCGCGCGGCGGACATCATCAACATCAAGCTGATGAAGACCGGTGGCCTGTCCAATGCCATCCGCATCGCCGACATCGCCGGCATCTACGGCGTGCCATGCATGATCGGCTGCATGATCGAATCGAGCATCAGCGTGGCCGCGGCCGTGCACCTGGCCGTGGCCAGGAGTGATGTGATCACCAAGGTCGACCTGGACGGCCCTTCGCTGGGCCAGTTCGACCCGGTCAGCGGCGGGGTCAACTTCAACGAGTCGGAGATCACCATCAGCGATGCGCCGGGGCTGGGAATCACCGAGGTGCGCGGGCTGGAGATGATCACGCCGCCGCGCTGGTAGGCCGCTGCACGGGCGCTACCGCCGACCGTTGATCCCGCTTACCCTTCCTGCAACCGGACCCACGCTGAGCCCCATGCCACCCCTGGTGAAAATCCGCTCCGAGCGCGGGCAGATGTCGGCCATCGAACGCCGCATCGCCGACTTCATCCTCGACAACGCGCACCTGCTGCGCGACTACTCGTCGCAGCAGCTGGCCAGCGCGCTGGGCATCAGCCAGTCCAGCGTGGTGAAGTTCAGCCAGAAGCTGGGCTTCAAGGGTTACCCGGACCTGAAGTACTCGATCGGCCAGGACGTGGCGCGCGCCGGCCACGATCCGCAGGCACGCCCGCCGTCGCCGAGCGCCGATGACTACGCCGACATCGCCGGGCGCCTGCGCCTGAGCCGGGCAGCCGCCGAGGAAGAGACCAGCCTGGCCAATGCGCAGGCTGATGTGGAGGCCATCGTGCGACTGCTCGACAGGGCGCCCAAAGTGTTCGTGTACGGCCTTGGCGATGACGGCCTGTACGCGCGCGAGTTCGCCATGCGCCTGTCGCTGCTGGGCATGCTGACCGTGCACCATGCCGATCCGATCCTGATGATGGCCAACCTGTCAGCGGCGCGGGCCGGTGATGCCATGCTGGTGTTCTCCGAGTTCGGCAAGCTGCCGCAGCTGTTCCAGCTGTCGCGGCAGTTCCAGGACGTGGGCGGGAAGGTGGTGTCGATCACCCGCCACACCGCCAACCCGCTGCGCGCACATGCCGACCAGTCACTGGTGGTCTGCGCCCATGACCCCGCACCGCACGTGGCGCAGCTGCTGTACCGTGCTTCACTGCAGTCCCTGCTCGACTTCGTCTTCGTGCTTTTGTGCCATGCCAACCCGGACCGCCACCGCCAGCTCGGGGTGAACCTGGAACGGATCGAACACCTGATCGACGCCTGATCGACCCCTGGTTCACTGGAGTCCACGATGCTGCCGCTGCTGCGTACCGCCCTCGCTGTCACCGCTCTGGCCACCGCGCTGCCCGCTGGCGCGCTCACCCCGCTGCCGCCGATGGCGCGCAGTCTGCAGGCCATCGTGGTGGTCACCGACAGCTGGGATGCCACCCAGGGCCGGCTGCAGGCCTATGAGCGCAGGAGCAGCGACGACACGTGGCGCCCGCACGGCCCGGCCTTCACCGTGGCCGTGGGGCGTGAGGGCAGCGCGTGGGGCGTGGGCCGTGCGTCGCTGCACAACCAGGGGCCGCAGAAAACGGAAGGCGACGGGCGCAGTCCGGCCGGCGTCTTCGATATCGGCCCCGCGTTCGGCTACGCGCCGACGATCGCCAGCGCGATGCCGTATCTGCCGATGACGGCCAGCCACTACTGCATGGATGTACCCGCCTCGCGCTACTACAACCGCATCGTCGATGCGGCGGACGTAGGTACCGCCGCAGTGGAAGGCTCCACCGAACCGATGCGGCTGGACCTGCACAACAAGGGCGATGTTCGCTACCGCGAGGGCTTCGTGATCGAGCACAACAGCAGCCGCAGGCCGGGCAAGGGCAGTTGCATCTTCGCCCACCTCTGGCGCAAACCGGGCGAGGCCACGGCCGGCTGTACGGCGATGGAGCCGCGCCACATGACGGCCCTGCTGGCCTGGCTGAAGCCGGACACGCGCGCGGTCTTCGTCCTGCTGCCCAAGACGGAGTACGACAACCTGCAGGGGCCGTGGCAGCTGCCGGCCCTGACCGGAGCGTTGCGTTGAGCGCCCCGGACGAACCGCAGCTGCAGCGCGCGGTCAGCCGCTGGCAGATCGTCGGCCTGTCGATCAACGACGTGATCGGCAGCGGCATCTATCTGCTGCCGGCGGCCACCGTCGCCCTGCTGGGCCCCTTCAGCCTGTGGGGCGTGGTCGCCGCCGGCATCGTGGTGGCCCTGCTGGTGCTGTGCTACGCGCAGGCCGCCAGTTACTTCGATGAACCCGGCGGCAGCTATCTGTATGCCCGCGAAGCCTTTGGCCGCTTCGCCGGCTTCGAGATCGGCTGGATGATCTGGCTGACCCGTATCAGCTCGGCCGCCGCACTCAGCAATGCGCTGGCCGATGCGGTCGCGCGCTTCTGGCCCTGGGCCGGGGCCGGCACGGGTCGCCTTGCCGTGATCGTGCTGTCGCTGGGTTTCCTGACCGGCGTGAACATCATCGGCGTGCGCTCGGCGGCCCGCACCGGCATCGTGCTGGTGATCGGCAAGATGCTGCCGCTGCTGCTGTTCGTGGCCATCGGCGCGTTCTACATCGATCCGCAGCTGGCGTTCTCCGGCCAGCGCCCGGACCCGCACGACCTGCAGCGCATGGGTGAGGCCGCATTGTTGCTGCTGTATGCCTACGCTGGTTTCGAGAACATCCCGGCGGCAGCCGGCGAGTACCGCAATCCCCGTCGCGACATTCCGTTCGCGTTGATCACCATGATCATCACCGTCACCGTCATCTACGGCGCGGTGCAGGTGGTGGCGCAGGGCACCCTGGCCGGGCTTGCGTCGTCGCCGACACCGCTGGCCGATGCCGCAGCCGGATTCGGCGGTGAGGCACTGGCGTTGATCCTGACCGTCGGTGCGACCATCTCCATCCTCGGCACCAACAGCAATACGATGATGATGGGCCCGCGCTTCCTGTTCGCGCTTGCCCGCGATGGCTACGGGCCGAAGATCCTCGCGCAGGTCCATCCGCGCTTCCGCACACCGGCTGCCGCGATCTTCTGCCAGGGGCTGATCGCCCTCGGCCTGGCGCTGTCCGGTTCGTTCGTGCAGTTGGCGCTGCTGTCGATGACCACGCGACTGTTCGCCTATATCGGAACCGCGGCGGCCGTGCTGGTGCTGGCCAAGCGCTACGCCGACCGGCCGGGCGCACTGAAGCTGCCGGGCGGGCCGCTGATTCCTGTCCTGGCCCTGCTGCTCTGCCTGGCCCTGTTCGCCAGTGCCAGCTGGCAGAACATCGCCGCCGCACTGGTCGCCTTCGCCATCGGCGCAGTGATCTACAAACTGCCGCGCAAGGACGTAGGCGCCTGATGATCGGCAGCGACGGCGCGGATGGAGGACACCTTCCCTTCACGCGAGCGGACCGGACTGTTAACCGCCATGGCGGCATGATCGAAGCTCATCCACCACGGAGCCCGATCGATGAGCCCCGAGTACCAGATCCCCGGCCGCGTGCCGGATGACAGCGCACCGCGCCAGGCCGTTTCCGACTTCTGGCGCGAGCGTTACACCGCGGAACCCTATTACGACAACCAGCTGTTCTTCGAGGACTACGAGCCGGCCTATCGCATCGGCCACGCTGCCCGTGCGCAGGACATGATCCGCGCGTACGAAGAGGTGGAGGCCGAACTCGAGTCCCGCTGGGCGAGCGAGCGCGGCAAGAGCCGGCTGGAATGGGCGCAGGCCCGCAACGCCGTCCGCCGCGGCTGGGAAGAAGCGGTCAACCTCGACCAGCGCCTGGACCGGGGCGTACCGCGCGGCACCTGAGGGCACGCCCCGCTGCGGCCGGGCCATGCCCGGCTGTCCTTCGGCACTGCGGCAGAGCCGGGCTGGTCCCGGCTCTGCGCAATCCGGGCGTCAGTCGTGTTCCGGCAGCGGCGGCACGGCCTGACCGCGTGCATTGCCGCCGTTGGCGGCGATCAGGTCGCGGGTGTTCTTCTGCACCGCGACCGCGCCGAACAGCGCAAGTGCGAAGGCCATGGCGTAGAAGCCCTTCTCGCTCAACAGCAACGTGGCATTCCACAGGCCCACCAGCAACAGCAGCAGCGCCGACAGCAGGGCGAACCAGCACAGCGCGTAGTACAGGCCGCTGACCGGGATGCCCTCCACGCGGTCGCGCACGCTCTTCTGCAGCGATACCGCCGCAAACAGGCCGTACAGCAGCAGCGCCAGGTAGTACCCCTTCTCGTTCAGGGCCATTTCGGCGTTGAACAGGCCGATCAGATAAGCCACCGCGCCAAGCAGCAGCGCCACCCAGGAAGCGGCGACGAAGGCGGGAGACGGCTTGTGGGTCGGAACAGTGTGCATTGCAGATCCTTGGCAGACAGACGGGCATGCATTGCCCGGGCGTGCCCACCCTAGACGATCCGCCCCACGTCGCACAGGGGGTAGCAGGACCTTCGGGCCACGACGGTCACACCCGCAGTGGTATACAAGGGAACGCTTGGCCATCCGCATCCCCGCCCTGGAGATTCCCATGACCCGCACGCCCCTGCTGCTTGCCCTCGGCCTGGCGCCGATTCTCGCCACCACGGCCTGCAACGCCGCCGATCCTGCATCCGCTGCTGCCGGTACTGCCGCCACCGCTGCGGCACCCGCTGCGGCTGCGGCCGCAACCGACCAGCGACCGTTCACCGCCACGGAAGTCAGCCGTTTCGATCAACCGTGGGCAATGACCTTCCTGCCCGATGGCAGTCTGCTGGTCACCGAAAAGCGCGGCAAACTGCAGCACCTGGACGTGGCCAGCGGCCAGAAGCATGAGATCACCGGCGTACCGAAGGTCGCCTATGGTGGCCAGGGCGGCTTCGGCGACGTCATCCTGCACCCCGACTTCGCCCGCAACCAGGTCATTTACGTCAGTTATGCGGAGGAGGGCACGCTGGATACCCGCGGCGCCGCCGTGGCCCGCGCCACGCTTGCCCTGGACGCCGATGGCGGCGGCCAGCTCAAGGATTTGAAGGTGATCTGGCGACAGACACCGAAGGTCAGCGGGCAGGGCCACTACGGCCATCGCCTGGTGTTCGGTCCGGACGGCAAGCTCTGGATCAGCTCCAGCGAACGGCAGAAGTTCGACCCCGCGCAGGACATGGGCGGCAACCTCGGCAAGATCATCCGCCTCAACGACGATGGCAGCCTGCCGGCGGACAATCCGTTCGCGTCACAGGGCGGCGTGGCAGCACAGGTGTGGTCGCTGGGCCATCGCAACATCCTGGGCATGGCCTTCGATGCCAACGGCAAGCTGTGGGCGCATGAGATGGGGCCGGCGGGCGGAGACGAACTGAACCTGATCGTGCGGGGCGCCAACTACGGCTACCCGGTGGTCTCCAACGGCGACCACTACGACGGCCGGCCGATTCCCGACCACGACACGCGCCCGGAGTTCGCCGCGCCGAAGGTGACCTGGACGCCGGTCATCTCGCCTGCGGGCTTCGTCATCTACAGCGGCACCCTGTTCCCGCAGTGGAAGGGCAGCGGCTTCATCGGCGGCCTGTCCTCCACATCACTGGTGCGCGTGGCCTTCGAGGGCGACAACGCGCGCGAGGCGGAACGTTTCAACATGGGTGAGCGCATCCGTGAAGTGGAACAGGGGCCCGATGGCGCGCTGTGGCTGCTTGAAGATGGCAGCAAGGCGCGCCTGCTCAAGCTCACGCCGAAGACCTGATCAGGTAACGCAGGGTGGCGGGCCAGAGCCCGTCACCCCGCACGCTCACTGGATGGTGATGACCTTCACTTCGGTCCGGGCGCAGGCCGCATCAAGGCACTGGCCGCTCAACCAGACCTGGCCATCGCCGATCATCACGCCCTGCTGGTTGACGAACACCTTGCCGAAATCCTGTGCGGACACCGCCTTGACCACGGCCGGCGTGATGATCTTCTCGTAGCTGCGCTGGAATTCGCCCGGTCCGGCGATCGTCTTTCCACCGCTGATGTTCAACGGGAAACGTATTTCCTCGACGACCGCCGCGCGATCACCGCCGACCACCGCCGTTCTGAAGGCATTGAAGACCTTCTCGTACTGCGCCGCATCACCGAGAAGTGTCTCGATGCGCGCGCGCGCATCTTCGGTCTGTTCGCTCGCGGGTGCCGCAGGTGCTGCCGGTGCTGCCTGCACGGGCTCGGCTGCCGGTGCGGCAGCGGGCGTTGCCTCCGGGGCCGCGGGCGGCGCCGGCTGTGCACAGGCTGCCAGCAGCAGCGCGGGGGCAAGGAAAGCACTCTTGCGCATGGTCGGGCTCCATCGGATCACGAACCCCGATGGTAGCGCCGGGTCAGGCCCGGCGTGTTTGCCATGGGTGACGACGCGCACACCCACCGCGATGGTAGCGCCGGGCCATGCCCGGCGTGTGGGTGACGACGCCGGGCGTGGCCCGGCGCTACCGTTCCCGCTCAGCCCTTCAGCAGTTCGAACTGCACCGGCTCGCCAGCCGCTGACGAGGCGCACACCCACAGCTCGAACAGGCCCGGCTCGGCACGCAGCACGCCATCGCGGCCGGTGAACGCCAACTGCTCGCGATGCAGGGTGAACACCACATCGGTGGATTCGCCCGGCTGCAGTGCGACCTTGCGGAAGTCCTTCAGCTCGCGCACCGGCCGCACGCGGCTGGCCACGCGGTCATGGATGTACAGCTGCACCACTTCCTCGCCAGCCACGGTACCGGTGTTGGTCAGCGTGGTGGTGATGGTCAGGGTGTCGTCCCAGCCCAGCTGTGCCGTGCTGAGCTGCGGCACCCCATAGGCGAAGGTGGTGTAGCCGATGCCATGGCCGAACGGATACAGCGGCTCGTTGGGAATCTCGCGCCAGCGTGCCTTGAACTCCGACATCGTCGGCAGTTCGGGGCGGCCGGTGCGCGGATGGTTGTAGAAGTACGGTTGCTGGCCGGACACCTGCGGGAAGCTGACCGGCAGGCGGCCGGACGGGCTGTAGTCGCCGAACAGCACATCGGCCACCGCATGACCGGTCTGCGTGCCCAGGTACCAGGTGACCGCCACGGCCTGTGCATTGCGCACCGCACCTTGCAGGGCCAGCGCGCGGCCATTGCGCAGCAGCACCACCAGCGGCTTGCCGGTCATCGCCACCGCCTCGGCCAGTGCCTGCTGCGCCGGCGGCAGGGTGATCTCCACGCGCGACTGCGCTTCGCCGCTGTAGCGCTGCGGCTCGCCCAGCGCCAACACCACCACGTCGGCACGCAGCGCAGCCGCCACGGCGGCTTCGGTGCCCCCCGGGATCGCGGTTTCCAGATCGCAACCGGGCACGATCTCCAGCAGCGACGCGTCACCGATGGCGGCACGCACACCGGTTTCCAGGTCCACATAACGCTGCTTGTCGCCGAACAGGGTCCAGCAGCCTTCGATGTTTTCGCGGTCCTGCACGAACGGGCCGATCAGCGCGATCTTCTGCCCGGTCTTCTGCAGCGGCAGCACGTTGTCACGGTTGTTCAGCAGCACGATCGAACGGCGCGCGGCATCGCGCGAGAGCTCATCATGTGCGGCGATGTGCGAGTCGTCCGCTTCGCGGGCCGGGTCCAGCGACCGGTACGGGTCGTCGAACAGACCGATGGTTTCCTTCAGCCACAGGATGCGGCGCACGCCCTCATCCAGCACCGCCATCGGCACCTCGCCGCTTTCCACCAGGCCTGGCAGGTGCTCGGCATAGAAGCCGCTCTGCATGCTCAGGTCCAGGCCTGCGGTGAAGGCCTTGGCGGTGGCGTCGCGGTCATCGGCGGCGTAGCCGTGCGCCACCAGTTCCATGTCGGCGGTGTAATCGGAGATCACCACACCCGGGAACTTCCACTCGCCACGCAGGATGTCGGTGAGCAGTTCTGCATTGGCGCTGGCCGGCACGCCGTTGATGTCGTTGAACGAGGACATCACCGTGATCGCACCGGCATCGAAGGCCGCCTTGAACGGCGGCAGGTGCACGTCGCGCAGGGTCTGCGGCGAGATGTCCACCATGTTGTATTCCATGCCGGCCATCACCGCGCCATAGGCGGCGAAATGCTTGGGCGTGGCCAGCAGCGAATCGGCGGCACGCAGGTCGCTGCCCTGGAAGCCGCGCACACGGGCGGCGGCGAAGGCACAGCCCAGCACCACGTCCTCGCCTGCGCCTTCGGCGCCACGGCCCCAGCGCTGGTCGCGGGCGATGTCCACGGCAGGCGCATAGGTCCAGTGCAGGCCGGCGGCGGTGGCCTCGACCGCAGTGGCGCGGGCGGTGCGCTCGGCCAGGTCCGGCTCGAAGCTGGCGGCCTCGCCCAGCGGGATCGGGAACACGGTGCGCATGCCGTGGATGACGTCGGCCGCGAGGATGACCGGGATGCCCAGCCGGCTCTCCTCGGTCGCGACCTGCTGGATGCGGCGGCCCAGTTCGGCGCCCACCCCGTTGAACAGCGAGCCGACCTTGCCCTCGCGCACCTGCTGCAGCACCTGGTCGGCATTGCGCACGTTGGCTTCCGGGTTCACGTCCGGGGCGAACGGGCGGACCATGTCCGCGAAAACACCCAGCTGGCCGACCTTTTCCTCGACGGTCATCTGGGCAATGAGGGATTCGATGCGTTCGGAGGCCACCGGCAGTCCTTGATGAAAACGTTTACAAGCCCGGCATTCTAGCGATCCCGGGCCATTTGGCGAGAGGTTTCGGCATTCAGTTTCATCCACCAGCGGGGTCCGTACGGTCCCGCGGGCGGCACGGCAGCTTACTCCGAGCGGGCCGACTGGCGCTGCCCGGCCATCAACATGGCGTCGCTGGACGCCTGGAACACCCTCAGGCCGAAGGCCGGCAGGATCGCCAGCAGATGGTCGAAAATGTCCGACTGCACGGCCTCGTACTCCGCCCAGGCGGTAGTGCGGGTGAAGCAGTACAGCTCCAGCGGCAGGCCCTCGGTGGTCGGTTGCAGCTGTCGCACCAGCAGGGTCATGTCGGTGTGGATACCCGGGTGGCTGCGCAGGTAGCGCTCCACATAGGCCCGGAACGTGCCCAGATTGGTCACCCGGCGGCTGTTCACGTCCGCCACGCCCTGTTCGCGCAGGCGCCCGTTCCACTGCCCCAGCTCCTGCTCCTTGTCGCGCAGGTAGTCGCGCAGCAGGGCGAACTCACCGAGGAAGGCCAGGTCGCCCTCGTCCAGGAAGCCGACGCTGTGCTGGTCCAGATACAGCGCGCGCTTGATGCGGCGGCCACCGGCCTCCTGCATGCCGCGCCAGTTCTTGAACGACTCGGTCACCAGCTTCTTGGTCGGGATGGTGGTGATGGTCTTGTCGAAGTTCTGCACGGTGATGGTGTGCAGGGCGATGTCGATGACGTCACCATCGGCGTTCTGGCTCGGCATCTCGATCCAGTCGCCGATGCGCACGCGGCCATCGCCACTGATCTGCACGCTGGCCACCAGCGAGAGGATGGTGTCCTGGAAGATCAGCATCAGCACGGCCGTGGCCGCACCCAGGCCGGTCACCAGCGGGCCCAGTGCCACGCCCAGCAGGGTGGAGATGATCGCCAGGCCGGCCGCCACGAAGATCACGATCTTGACCACCTGCAGGTAGCCCTTGATCGGCTTGTTGCGCGCATCCGGCTTGCGCTCGTACAGGCTGTTGGCCGCATCCAGCGCATGCGAGAAGGCCAGCGAGACGGTCAGCACCGCCCACACGATGCACAGCTTGACGATGACGCTGACCAGCCCGGGCGGCAGATCCGGAATGAGGGTGATGCCAGAGGCGATCACCTGGCTGGGCACCACGTTGGACAACCGCGAGATGACCCGCATCAGATGGCTGCCACGCCCGGATTCGGCACCGGGCAGGCGCTGCAGCAGACGGCGCAGGCCGCGCACCAGGATGCGCTTGGTCACCCAGTTGGCCAGGCCCGCCGCGAGCAGCAGGGCCGAAATCATCAACGCCAGGTAGGCGCCGGGATAGGGTTCCAGTGTGTTCTGCAGCCGCTCCATCCACTGTACCGCCACCACCGCATCCACCATCAGTCGTCTCCTGTTTCAGTCATTTCGCATGAAGAAGTTGCCGGCCGCCGGCCGACGCTGCTGTTTCAGCCGCGTTCGCGCTCGATGATCACGCCGACCGCGCGCGCGCCGCGCACCGCTCCCGGCTTGCTCAGCTTCAGCCGCAGCCAACGCACATCGAACTCGTCGAGCACGATCTGCGCGCAACGCTCGGCCAGGGTCTCGACCAGGCCGAACTCCGATTCGCGCACAAACTGCTCCAGCCGCTTGCTGACCGCCTTGTAGTTGAGGGTATGGGCGATATCGTCGGTCACTGCCGGGCGCCGGTTGTCGAAACCCATCTCCAGGTCGAACACCAGGTCCTGCCGGATCCGCCGTTCCCAATCGTAGATGCCGATCAGGGCGTCGATCGTCAGCCCCTCGATGAAAACCTTGTCCATTGCGGTTACCAGCCGGAAAACAGACGGTCATGGTAACGGGACGGAACCACCGCTGCCTGAAACGACCGGATCCCGGCACGTCCGCCGCTACGGTCGCAGCCTGTGTGGATGGGTGCGCCGCGGGTCACACCGCAGGCAGCGTCGCCATGTCCCAGCGCGGGGTCACGTCAACGTTCGGCGGGTTGTGCTGCCCGGCCTGCAGGCGCAGGGCGCCGGCGAAAGCGATCATCGCGCCGTTGTCGGTGCACAGCGCCGGCCGCGGGAAGCAGGCACGCCCCCCGAGGCGTTCGGCCATCTGCTGCAGGCGGGCACGCAGCCGCGTATTGGCACCGACACCGCCGGCCACCACGATCACATTGGTGCCGGCTGCTTCCAGCGCGCGTTCGCACTTGATCGACAGGGTCTCCACCACCGCATCCTCGAAACCGCGCGCGATGTCGGCGCGGGTCTGGTCGCTCTGGTCGCTGTCACGCCAGGCCATCAGCACCTGGGTCTTCAGGCCGGAGAAGCTGAAATCCAGACCCGGGCGATCGGTCATCGGCCGCGCGAAACGGTAGGCCCCCGGGGTGCCCTGTTCGGCCAGCCTGGCCAGCTGCGGGCCGCCGGGATAGGGCAGCCCCATCAGTTTGGCCGTCTTGTCGAAGGCTTCGCCGGCCGCATCGTCCAGGGTCTCGCCCAGCAGGCGGTAGCGGCCGATGGCATCGACCGCCACCAGCTGGGTGTGGCCACCGGACACCAGCAGGGCCACGAACGGGGCCTGCGGCGGATCGTCCTCCATCAAGGGCGCCAGCAGGTGCCCTTCCATGTGGTGCACGCCCACGGCCGGCACCTCCAGTGCCCAGGCCAGGGCACGGGCCACCCCGGCACCGACCAGCAGCGCACCGACCAGCCCGGGGCCAGCGGTATAAGCCACGCCATCGATGTCGTCCACGCCCAGGCCCGCCTCGGCCAGGGTCTGCCGGACCAGCGGCAGCAGCTTGCGCACGTGGTCACGGCTGGCCAGCTCGGGCACCACACCGCCGTACTCGGCGTGCAGGGCGATCTGGCTGTAGACCGCATGGGCGCGCAGGGCCGCGCTGCCGGTCAGGTCGGTGTCGTACACCGCCACGCCGGTCTCATCACAGGAAGATTCGATGCCAAGGACTCGCATGCCTGCTATTATGACGCCCCTGCCGCCCCCTCGGGGTGACGTGCAGATCCCACTGCATCCGTATTGCTGGCCCGCATTCAGGCTTGCGCGCTTGCAGTTTGTTGATTCGCCGCTATAATGTGCGGCTCGCCGGGCGTGACCCGGTTCTACTGTGTCCCGGAGATTCCATGCCCAGCGTCAAAGTCCGCGAGAACGAGCCCTTCGAGTTTGCTCTTCGCCGCTTCAAGCGCACTTGCGAAAAGGCCGGTGTGCTGGCCGAAACCCGCAAGCGCGAGTTCTACGAAAAGCCGACCCAGGAGCGCAAGCGCAAGGCCGCCGCTGCTGTGAAGCGTCAGCTGCGCCGCTCGTCGCGCGACGTCACCAAGCGTCAGCGCCTGTACTGATCGGACGCATCTTCATTGCGGCGGGTTCGTCCTTCCGCGGTGAAGCCGAAGCCGGCACGCGCGAGCGTCGCCGGCTTTTTGCGTTTCCGGGCCCGGGCAACCGCCCTGCCCCACTACCACCACGAGGTCTCCCATGAGCATGAAGCAGCAGCTCACCGATGACATGAAGGCCGCCATGAAGGCGGGCGAGAAGGACAAGCTGGGCGTGATCCGCCTGATCAACGCCGCGATCAAGCAGAAGGAAGTGGACGAGCGTATCGAGCTCGACGACACCGCCGTGATCGCCGTGCTGGACAAGATGGTCAAGCAGCGCAAGGACTCGGTCAGCCAGTACGAAGCGGCCAACCGTGAAGACCTGGCCGCGATCGAGCGTGCCGAGATCGTGGTCATCGAGGCCTACCTGCCCGCCAAGATGGGTGAGGCCGAGATCGCCGCCGCCATCCAGGCCGCCATTGCCGAAACCGGTGCCACCGGCCCGGCCGACATGGGCAAGCTGATGGGGGCGCTGAAGCCCAGGCTCGCCGGTCAGGCCGACATGGGCGTGGTGTCCAAGCTGGTCAAGCAGGCCCTGGCTGGCTGATCCGCCACCGCCCCTGCCGGACACGACAAGGCCCGCTTCACGCGGGCCTTGTCATTGCTGCAGCGGCCAGGCCAGCGCTTACACCTGGCGGCAGTTGCGCAGGGTCATGGAACTGCCCTCCACCGCGCTGACCTCGCCTTCCAGCTTGGCCCAGTCGCGCTCGCGCAGCATGGCGAAGTTGGCCGCCTGGTCCGGAGCGAATTCGCAACGGATGGTGTAGTTGTTGTTGTTGAAGGTGTCATTCTGGCGGATCCGCAACAGGCCACGGGTCGGCGTCACCAGGTAGTTGATCGATCCGACCTCCCCCGGACGGCTGGAGTAGCTGTTCGAGTTGACCGTGTAGATCTGGCCGTCGATCCGGTAGCGGCGACCGATGTACTTGGCATACACCGGCAGGAAGGTGGCCGAACGGTCGCCCAGGTCTTCCTTGTTGGTGGTGGTGCCCAGCAGCAGGTCCTTGAAGCTGCCCGCAGCGTTGTAGGCCGCCATCGTATCGCGCACCTCCTTGCCCATCTTCTTGGACAGGTCCGGCGCGGTCACGTCCTCCGCCACGGAAGTCGGATACTGCGCGCGCGCAGCGGCGGCCAGCGCGTCCCCCTGGCTGCCCCCCTTGAGCTTGTCGAGCATGTCGCACATCGACTTGCGGGCATCCTCCTGGGCGATGGTCTGGCCGCGGGCCAGCTTGGTGGCCAGGGTGACCCGGCCGCTGCGGTCGGCGGTGCCGATCAGCACCAGCGGCGTGCGCAGGCCCTTGGTCTGGATCAGGTACTGGTTGCCGGTATCGCCTTCCACCAGCTGGCCGCCCACCTCGAACTGGTCATCGGCACCGATCTTGCGAAGCTGGTCCAGTGCACTCTGCACCTTCAGACCGGGCACCGTCAGGTCGGCCATGTACATCGCGCCATTGCGCGGATCCCCTACCGTCTTGAAGGCCTTTTCGCAGGCCGTGGACGCCGCAGCGGCCGAACCGCTCGTCGCCAGCAGCAACACCATCGTGGTGCAGACCATCCCTTTCATAACGCGTCCTTTTGCAGAGAAGTTGGATTGTCGTGGCCCCGCACACAGGCAGTGGGCCCGGATACCGCGGCGGCAGCCCCAGCGCGCCCTCGGTCCGGGCAGAAGGATAACGCGGACTTCGCTGCATTCTGCGACCGCGCTTCCACTTCACCTGCCGCAACGCCGGCATCTGCTAGAAAAGGAAGCCTGTACCGCTCCAGCCGACGCCGTAGATGCCGCATCCCCGCACCTTCCTGCCCATCGTCCGATCGCGCCTGGAGAAGCTGCAGGACAGCTTCCCGATGGCCGTGGCCAAGCGCTTCGTCGAAATCGACGTCCTGACCCAGGCCGCATCGGTTTCGTTCTATTCCCTGCTGTCGATGGCGCCGTTGCTGGTGCTGCTGCTGTGGTTGACCGCCTCGCTGTACCCGCCCGCGCAGCAGGCGCTGATCAGCCAGATCGGCTCGGTGGCCGGCAGCAGCGTGGCCAGCGTGGCCGATACCGTGCTGCACAACGCCAACAGCCAGCCGAGCATGGGCTCGCTGGCCGGGTTGTGGAGCACCCTGCTGCTGTTCGTCGGCGCCACCGCCGTGTTCGCACAGCTGCAGAACGCACTCAACCGCATCTTCCATACCAGCGGCCAGCGCCTGGAAGGCGTCCAGGCCTGGCTGCGCAAGCGCGTGTTCTCCTTCGGCGTGGTGCTGGCGCTGGGCTTCCTGCTGATCCTGTCGATGACCGCCACCACCGCCCTGCAGGTGGTATTCGCGCAGCTGCCATCGGTGTTGCCGGCCATCGGTTACGTGACCACGCTGCTGCTGTACACGCTGGCCTTCGCCTTCCTCTACCACTATCTGCCCGACCGTCGCGTGGCCTGGCGCCAGGCCTTCATCGGCGGGGCCATCACCTCGCTCCTGTTCGCCCTGGGGCGCTACGGCATCGGCGTCTACATCGCCACCGTGGCACCCGGCAGCGCCTACGGTTCGATGGGCGCCCTGGTGATCGCGCTGGTCTGGATCTACTACGCTACCGCGGTGTTCTTCGTCGGCGCCCTGATGACCGCGGTGATCGACGAGCGCCTGAGTGCCCGGGCACAGCGGGCTGCCGCCAGCGCCGGCGGCAGCAGCGAACAACAGGCCGGCCCGACCATCGCCAGCGAGTAAACTAGGGGGACCTGCCGCCCCTGCTGCGCGCCCCGGCGGCCGCGCCCTGCCCTGCTGCCCATGGCCCGTATCCCCGACGCTTTCATCGACGACCTGCTGGCCCGCACCGACATCGTCGAGGTGGTGGGCAGCCGTGTGCCGTTGAAGCGACAGGGCAAGGAGTACGCGGCACGCTGCCCGTTCCATGACGAGCGCTCGGCCTCGTTCACCGTCTCGCCGACCAAGCAGTTCTATCACTGCTTCGGCTGCGGTGCGCACGGCACCGCAATCAGCTTCCTGATGAACTACGACCGCCTCGAGTTCCTCGACGCGGTGGATGAGCTGGCCAAGCGCGCCGGCATGGACGTGCCGCGCAGCGAGAACCCGCGCAGCGCCCAGCAGCAGGACGACAGCCGCGAACTCTATTCGGCACTGGATGCAGCGGCGCGCTTCTTCCAGAAGAACCTGGAGGGCAGCGACAAGGCCCGCGCCTACCTTGACGGCCGTGGCGTGGACGAGCAGAACCGCGCCCGCTTCCAGATCGGCTATGCGCCCGACGGCTACAGCGGCCTGCGCGATGCGCTGGGCAAGGACGAGCGGCGGATGAAGCTGCTCGACCGTGCCGGCCTGTTCTCCAAGAACGACCGGGGGCACGTCTACGACAAGTTCCGCGACCGGGTGATGTTCCCGATCTTCGACCGCCGTGGGCGGGTGATCGCCTTCGGTGGCCGGGTGTTCGAGAAGGACGACGGTCCCAAGTACCTCAATTCGCCCGAAACCGCGCTGTTCCACAAGGGCCGCGAACTGTACGGCCTGTGGCAGGTGCGCCAGGCGAACCAGAAGATCGAGCGGCTGATCGTGGTCGAGGGTTACATGGACGTGGTCTCGCTGTTCCAGTTCGGCGTCACCCAGGCGGTGGCGACGCTGGGCACCGCGACCACGCCCGACCATGCCGAGCTGCTGTTCCGAAACGCACCGGACGTGTTCTTCTGCTTCGATGGCGATGCCGCCGGCCGCCGCGCCGGCTGGAAGGCACTGGAGTCGGTGCTGCCGCGCATGAAGGACGGCCGCCAGGCCTTCTTCCTGTTCCTGCCCGACGGCGAGGACCCGGACACCATCGTGCGCAAGGAAGGCGCTGAGGCCTTCAACGAACGCCTGAAGCAGGCCACGCCGCTATCGCAGTTCTTCTTCGACGAGCTGACCCGCGAGATCAACATGGGCACGCTGGACGGCCGGGCACGCCTGGCCGAGCGGGCCAGACCGATGCTGGCGCAGATTCCCGATGGCGCGTTCGGTGACCTGATGAAGCAGCAGCTGGCGCAGCTGACCGGGCTCGGTGCGGCCACGCAGAATACCCGCACGGCGATGCCGCAGCGCCCTCCGGCACGGTCGATCCAGCCGGTGGCCAAGCGCAGCCTGGTGCGGGGTGCGATCGCCGTGCTGCTGCAGCAGCCGTCGCTGGCGCTGACCCTGGGCGGCAAGCATCACTTCCAGGGCCTGCGCCTGCCGGGTGTGGAGCTGCTGCTGGAGCTGCTGGCGCTGGTCGAACAGCGTCCCGATATCAGCACCGGCGCGCTGCTGGAACATTTCGACGGGCGTGAGGAGCAGGCCTCGCTGCACACGCTGGCCGCCCAGACCCTGCCCGGCAGCGAAGCGATCTGGACCCAGGAACTGCACGACGCCGTGGCCCAGCTGGAGAAACAGCTGTTGCAGCAACGTCTGGAAGAGCTGTTGGCAAAGCAGCGGCAGCAGGGACTGGACGATACTGACAAGTACGAACTGCGCGAGCTGCTCAAGGCCCGCGCCAGCCTGGGCCGGTAGCGGCTGAACGTTTTAACGGAGAGGACCATGCTGCTGCGCCTGACCTGCCTGCTGTTGCTGTCCCTCTGCCTGCCGCTGGCGGCCTTGGCCGCAGATGCCCCGCTCAATGAAGTCCGCCCCGGCCTGTATGCCGGCGGCCAGCCCAGTGCCGCACACCTGCGCGAACTGGCTGCGCAAGGCGTACGCACCGTGATCGACCTGCGCCAGCCCGGCGAGGACCGTGGTTTCGATGAAACCCGCGCGGCCGAATCGCTGGGCCTGCGCTATGTGCGCATCCCGGTGGCCGGCGCCGAGGGCCTGGATGCGGCCAACGTGCGCGCCGTGCACCAGGCCCTGCAGCAGAGCCAGGGGCCGGTGCTGCTGCACTGCGCGTCCGGCAACCGCGCCGGTGCCGTGCTCGGCCTGGTCAATGCACGCTACGAACATGCCAGCCCGGAACAGGCCCTTCAGCTGGGCCAGCGCGCCGGCCTGAAGTCGCTGGAAGCGGCCACCCGCCAGCGTCTGGCCACACCGGTCACCTCGCCCTGAACCCTCCACACCAAGGAGTCTGCCCCCCATGACCCGCTGGTGGTCGCGCCTGCGACCGGACAACTTCACCCTGGCCCTGCTGTGCACGGTCGGCCTGGCGTCGCTGCTGCCGATGAAGGGCGCCGCCGCCATCGTCCTGGACGATGTCACCACGGTCGCCATCGCCGCGCTGTTCTTCCTGCACGGGGCGCGCCTGCCGCGCGAATCGATCATCGGCGGCATGCTGCACTGGCGCCTGCATCTGACCATTCTCGCCTGCACCTTCCTGCTGTTTCCGATGCTGGGCCTGATGTTCAAGCCGCTGTCGGGCTGGCTGTTGACCCCGGAGCTGTACCTGGGCGTGCTGTTCCTGTGCACCCTGCCCTCCACCGTGCAGTCGTCCATCGCCTTCACCTCGATGGCGCGCGGCAATGTGCCGGCGGCCGTCTGCAGCGCATCGCTGTCGAGCATCCTCGGTGTGTTCCTCACACCGCTGCTGTTGACCGCGCTGGCCGGCACCTCCGGCGGCGTGCACGACCCGCTGCATGCGATCGGCGGCATCATGCTGCAGCTGCTGGTGCCGTTCGTGGCCGGCCACCTGCTGCGCCCGTGGATCGCCGGCTGGGTCGAGAAGCAGCGCGCGCTGCTGCGCTACACCGACCAGGCCACCATCCTGCTGGTCGTGTATTCGGCGTTCGGCGAAGCCGTCACCGAAGGGCTCTGGAGCAAGACCCCTGTGCTGTCGCTGCTGGCAGTGGCCGTGGTAGCTGCCGTCCTGCTCGGTATCGCCATGCCGCTGATCACCTTCATCGCCCGTCGCCTGCACTTCAACCGCGAGGACGAGATCGCCATCGTGTTCTGCGGCTCCAAGAAGAGCCTGGCCACTGGCGTGCCGATCGCCAAGGTGCTGTTCGCCGGGGGCAGCCTCGGTGCCATCGTGCTGCCGGTGATGATCTACCACCAGATCCAGCTGATCGTCTGCGGTGTGATCGCGCAGCGGTATGCGCGGCGCAAGTCCTGATTGGGCGCGCGGGATGTTGTGGGAAAACCATCCACGCATGGCGTGGATCTACTGATCCACCAGCGTGCCAACGCTCAGCTGCGGCATCCACACCCACAGGTCGTATTCGCGGCTGGCATGGGTATTGACCTCCGGCTCACGGGCTGGCCGTTCGAGCAGGGCCAACGCCTTGCAGCGGTCCAGGCATCCCCAGAAGTGGCCGCGCAACGCTTCCAGCCGCACGCTGTAGACATCCAGGTCGCGCAGTGCCGATGCCATCGGCTGGGTCTGCATTTCCGGCGGAGCGTCGGCCGGGCGCTGCAGCATGGCGTGGACATTGCCGGTCAGCACGACCATGCGTGCGCCATCGGGCAGGCGCCGGTACAGGCGCCGCAGTTCGGCGGCCATGCGGTCATCGCGGGCCTGGCTGCTGCCGTCACTATGGTTGACGTCGTAGCCGACCACCTCGATCGCGCGGCCCTGCGCCTTCAGCACACGCAGGCCTTCGATCATCGCCAGCATGTCGCGGCTGCGGCGACCATCATGCTGGTCGTCGCGCACGGTCCAGAACGCGCGGCCGTGCAGGTGCTGGCGCACCGCGGCCCCGCCATCGGAAGCCAGGTAATCGCGTAGCGTGGGGTTCTCGGCGCGCGGCAGTTCCAGCGCCAGCAGGACCGGGCCGTTGCGGCTGTAGTCGTCCACCAGTTGGCGCACCAGCACCGGCGTCTCACGCGTGCCATGGAATTCGCCCAGTACCAGCAGGCGGTGATCACCGGCGTACTGGCGGATCTGCGCGACGGTGTCGTCGGCATGCGCACTGAGGGCCATGCCCAGCGCCAGCAGCAGCGCTGTGGTCCAGCGGAAAATCGAATGCATCCCTGCTCGCTCCTTTCCTTGAGGTCAGGAACAGCAATGGCGACGCCGCTGGAAGAGATCAAGTGTAGAGCCGAGCCCACGCTCGACTGCTCTTCCACCCCACCTCAGCCGAGCATGGGCTCGGCTCTACAGGTGGCGCCTTACAACCAGGGCAGGATCCAGTGGTCGATCAGCAGGAAGGCGAACAGCGCCATCAGATAGACGATGGAGTACTGGAACATCTTCATCGAGAACAGCTCATCCGGCGGATCCAGCATGCGCCACGCATACCAGAGGAACACCGCGTTGAGCACGATCGCACCGCCCAGGTAGAACGGTCCGCTCATGCCCACCAGATAGGGCAGCAGGCAGACCAGGGCCAGCACCACCGAATACACCATGATCTGCCTGCGGGTATGCACCACGCCGTGGGTCACCGGCAGCATCGGGATCTTCGCCTTGGCGTAGTCCTCGCGGCGGAAGATCGCCAGCGCCCAGAAATGCGGCGGCGTCCAGATGAAGATGATCAGCACCAGCAGCGACGAGTACGCCCAGTCCGAAGAGCCCTGCATTCCGGTGACGGCGGCCCAGCCCAGCATCGGTGGCATCGCGCCGGCCAGACCACCGATGACGATGTTCTGCGAGGTCGCACGCTTGAGGTAGACCGTATAGATCACCGCATAACCGATCAGCGAAGCGAAGGTCAGCACGGCGGTGATCACGTTCACCCACAGCACCAGGATCGTCATCGACAGCACGATCAGCGCGCCGGCGAACACCAGCACCTGCCACGGCTTGACCTTGCCAACCACCAGCGGCCGCCACGAGGTGCGCGCCATCTGCGCATCGATGTGCGCATCCAGCAGCTGGTTGATCGCAGCCGCAGCCGAGGCCGCCAGCCAGATGCCGAGGAAGCCGAGCAGGCCCGCGCGTACCTGTTCCCAGCTGGGCACGCCTGGAATGGCCAGGACCATGCCCACCAGGGCGGTGAACACGATCAGGGCGACGACCTTGGGCTTGGTCAGGTCCCAGTACTGGCGGTAATTGGAAAACATCGGATCAGTCCGGGGCACGCAGGCGGGCCAGCAGGCTGACCAGCACGAACAACAGGGCAACGGCCACGCCGTTGTGCGCCACCGCCACTTCCAGCGGCAGCGCCAGCTTCACGTTGAGGATGCCGAGGGTGACCTGCAGCACCAGCAGCACGATCAGCGCAGTCGCCCAGCCCCGCATGCTCGGCAGGCGGAACAGACGCACGCCCAGCCACAGCAGGTAGGCAGCCACCACGATGGCGAACAGGCGATGCGCCAGCTGGATGGCGATCCGCGAGGCGCCATCGAGCACGCCCCCTTCGTAGTCCACGCCGATGCCACGCCATAGGGTGAAGCCTTCGACGAAGTTGTGCTGCGGCCACCACTGGTTGGCACAGCGTGGGAAGTTGTCCAGCGACGCGCTGCCGCCGCCGCAGGCCAGCGCCGCATAGTTGGCACTGACCCAGCCGCCCAGTGCGATCTGGGTGACCAGCACGACCACGGCGGCACGCAGCAGCCACTTCAGCCTGGGCGCCTCGGCCAGCGTGATCGGCAGATGCGTGGCCCGCCACGCCAGCCACACCAGCAGGCCGAACATCAGCATGCCGCCCAGCAGGTGGCCCATCACCACGATCGGCTTCAGCAGCAGCGTCACCGTCCACATGCCCAGCAGGGCCTGGAAGATCACCACCGCCAGGGTCAGTACCGCCGCGCGCGCCAGATCGATGTTGTTCCAGCGCAAGGCGGCAATCAGCAGTATCGCCTCACCACTCAGGGCCAGGGCACTGGCCGTTGCATGCCAGCCCATCATGTACAACGGTATGCCGGCAGCCACCAGCACGCAGGCGGTGACGACCGCCGTGGTTCCGAACCGGCGCCTGCGCGTGGCCAGCAGGGCCAGGGTCAGGATCTCGATGCCCAGCGCGCCGGCCAGGAAGCGGTGAACCTGCTCGCGCCAGGCCTTGTGCGTTTCCAGCGGACGGATGTCGGCGGCCGGGTGGCCAACCGTCTCCTCGATGTGCTGCGGCCAGGTCGCGCGGCCATAGCAGGTCGGCCAGTCCGGGCAGCTCAGCCCCGCATCGGACAGACGGACGAAGGCACCGAACATGATCGTGCTCGCGGTCATGATCATGGCGAACCACGCCAGGCGGTGGAAATTGCGGTGCAGCGCCGGACGCGCGGAAAGGCTCATCAAACAGGACTCACTTCAGTTTCAGCAACGTGGCCATGTCCTTGCGCAGGCCCCCGAGGTCGCTGCCCGGGGCATGGCGCATGATCACGAAGCCGTTCGGATCGATCACGTAGACCGGCAGGCCAGCCGGATCGTCGACGCCGGGCAGGGCCGCGCGCAGCGCTGGCGACGGTGCCAGCGGCCGCAGCGCGGGCAGCGAGGCGATCGACGCCGGTGGCGGACCCAGCCACAGGATCTCGACATTATCGGCGTTATGGCCGAACAGCTGCCACACCTTGCCCAGTCCCTGCGACAAAGTGACGCACTGCGCGTCGCAGGCACCGGCCGGTGCCACCAGCAGGCGCCAGGTGCGCGCCTCCGGATTCCAGGGATAGGCCGTGCCGTCGGCCAGGGTCGGTGGCTGCTGGCGCAGGTCCACCGGGGGTTTGAGCAGCTGTCCACTGTTGCGGTGGCCGGTAGGCTGCCATCCGGAGAAGCGCAGCACGGCCGCCAGCGCCATTGCCCCGAAGAACACGGCGAACAACAGCACCAGGGTCCGGCGACCGGAACCGCGCGCCTGCGGGGATGTAGCAGTGTTCATGCGGGCATTTTCTCATGGTTGGACAGGGGATGCCGGGCGTCCGATGCCGGGCCGGCACTAGCGTGGAACGCGCCTGCTGCGCCCTTCCAGCACCAGCGCAACCACCAGCACGGTCAGCGCCAGGCCGAACCATTGCACGGCGTAACCCAGGTGGCGCTGCGGGGGCAGCGTGTTCGGCAGCAGATCGAGGTCGCGTTCATCACCGAAGGGCAGCGCCGGATCAAGCCGCAGCACGCGCTCCGGCAGTGCAGGCAGCCCCAGCGCCGTCGCCAGGCCCTCGGCAGGCAGCCGGCTGGCCAGCCAGCGCTGCGCCTCACCGGTTGCAGAGAACGCCGGGCCCAGCGCCAACCCTGCCGACGGCGGCGGCGCCAGCAGCCCGCGCACGGCCACCGGCGAAGGCGGCGGCGGCAGGTCGGGGAGCGTGCGGTCGGCGGGCAGCGCGCGCCAGCCGAGGTCGACCAGCAGCACGCTGCCGCCGTCGCTGCGGAAGGGGCGATAGATCTTCACCCCGGCCCGGCCGTGCCGGGTCTGGTTGTCCAGCAGCACCACGCCCGGCAGGAAGCGGCCATGGTCGGCCACGCCATGCAGCGCGCCCGGCGCCGCCAGTGCCTGCGCCAGCGGAAGTGCCTGCGCCGCAGCGGGGCCCTGCGCATCCAGCATGGCCTGCTTTGCATGCATGCGCTGCAACTGCCACAGCCCCAGCGGGGTGAATCCCGTGATCGCCACCAGCGCCAGCAGCCAGCCGATCACCCGCGTGTGCTGGCGCATCATGACAAGTCCGCGCAAACGCGGTCAGATAGGCACATCCACCCTGCCCTCGAGCCGCGCATGAGTGATTCGCTGAAGACCCTGCTGGTGATCGCGTTTCTGATCGTCATCGTCTGGAACCTGGGCGCCGGGCTGTACTACCTGCTGGTCGACCGGGGCCAGACCAAGCGCACGGTCAACGCACTGACGCGCCGCATCGCGGTGTCGGTGGCGTTGATCGTACTGGTGATCGTGAGCATCTACATGGGCTGGATCAAGCCGCACGGCATCGGTGGCTGAGCACGCCACCGGCACCGGCACTTACAGCACGTAGACGAACAGGAACAGCATCAGCCACACCACGTCGACGAAGTGCCAGTACCACGCAGCGGCCTCAAACGCGAAATGGTTGTCGCGGGTGAAATGCCCCTTCGCCGAGCGCAGCCACATCACGATCAGCATGATCGTGCCCAGCAGCACGTGCGCACCGTGAAAACCGGTCAGCATGAAGAACGTCGACCCGTAGATGCCCGAGCCGAGCGTCAGGTTCAGCTCCTTGTAGGCGTGGATGTACTCCTCCGCCTGCAGGGCAAGGAAGCCCAGGCCCAGCGCCACGGTCAGGCCCAGCCAGACCAGCAGCTGGCGGCGGTGCCCGGCCTTCAGCGCATGGTGGGCGATGGTGAGCGTCACGCCGGAGGTCAGCAGGATCAGCGTATTGATCAACGGCAGGCCCCAGGCCGGAATGGTCTGGAAGGCCCCGCCGATCGCCGCCGGGCCGTTGGTGGGCCACCCCGCGGAGTAGCCCTGCCATAGCAGCTCGTTGGTCATCACCCCGCGGCCCTCGCCGCTGAGCCAGGACAGGCCCAGGTGACGGGTGTAGAACAGTGCACCGAAGAACGCGCCGAAGAACATCACCTCGGAGAAGATGAACCAGACCATCCCCATCCGGAACGAACCATCGACCTGGCGGTTGTAGTTGCCGGCCTGCGATTCGCGCACCACGTCGCTGAACCACCAGAACAGGGTCAGCACCAGCATCGCGATGCCGATGTAGAACGTCCAGCGCCCCCAGCTGGCATCGTTGAGCCAGCTGGCCACGCCCACCATGGTCACCATCATCGCGATGGAGCCCACGAATGGCCATTTGCTCTGGGCCGGGACGAAGTACACGTTGGCGTCGGTCGGTGTCTGGGCCATGTCGTTATCCGGGTCAGGGAGCGGCGTGCGCGCCTTCCGAAGTGGCGGCCGGAGCCAGCCGATCGGACAGCGCGTCGTTGCGGTAGAAGGTGTAGGACAGGGTGATCGTCTTGATTTCCGGCGGCAGATCCGGATCGACGATGAAGCGCACCGGCATGTCGCGCTTCTCGCCGGCCTGCAGCGTCTGCGCGGTGAAGCAGAAGCACTCGGTCTTGCTGAAGAATCCGGAGGCACGTGCTGGCGCGACCGAGGGCACCGCACTACCGACGATCGCCTGTGGGCCGTCATTGCGGGCGTAGTACAGCGCCTCGTTCAGCTCACCGGGCACCACGTCCATGGTCAGCTGCTCGGGATGGAATGCCCATGGCAGCCGCGAATTGACCCCGCCATCGAACTCCACCCGCACGGTGCGCTTTGCGGTGGCAGCCCCCACGCTGGCCTCGCTGCCCGGGCCGCGCTCCAGGCGCACGCCGAACACCTTCTCGCACGCGATGCGATACAGCGGCACCAGCGAGAAGGTCAGCAGGAACACGGCCACGGCAACGCCGATCAGGCGCGGCAGGCCGGCGCTGGGCGACGGTGTGCTGGCCGGTGTCGGGCTCATCGTCCGATCACCCCGCTGAGAATGAAGGTGGCATAGACCAGTACGGCGATGGCGCCCACCACGACCGCCGTGCGCCGGGCACGCCGGCGCTGCTGTTCGATGCCCTGAGTCTCGCCGCCGTACAGCCGGGCCCTGCCCGGCTGCTCTTCGACAGCCGAGCCGGGCTCGGCTCTACAGGTCTGGAGCGGGCTCTCGTTATGCATGCCCCACCTCAATGCGTGATGTCGTCATGCGCCAGATCGCCCGGGCGCAGGATCGGCGGGGTGGTGAAGGTATGGGCCGGTGCCGGCGACGGCAGCGTCCACTCCAGGCCACGCGCACCTTCCCAGGACCGATCGGCCGCCTTCTCGCCATTGCGCAGCGAGGACAGCAGGATCGCCGCCATCATGAAGGGCGTGACGAACATGCCGAATGCGCCGATCGAGCTGATCAGGTTCCAGTCGGCGAACGCCACGCTGTAATCGGGAATACGGCGCGGCATCCCGGCCAGGCCGAGGAAGTGCTGCGGGAAGAACAGCAGGTTGACGAACACGATCGACCACCAGAAGTGCACCTTGGCCCACTTCTCGCTGTACATGCGACCGGTCCACTTCGGCCACCAGTAGTACACCGCGGCAATCAGCGCGAACACCGCACCGGTCACCAGCACGTAGTGGAAGTGGGCAACGACGAAGTAGGTGTCGTGGTACTGGAAGTCGGCGGCGACGATGGCCAGCATCAGACCGGAGAAGCCGCCAATGGTGAACAGGATGACGAAGGCCACCGACCACAGCATCGGCGCCTCGAACGTCAGCGAGCCACGCCACATCGTGCTGACCCAGTTGAAGACCTTCACGCCGGTCGGGATCGAGATCAGCATGGTGGCGAACATGAAGTAGATCTCGCCGCCCAGCGGCATGCCCACGGTGAACATGTGGTGGGCCCAGACGATGAACGACAGGAAGGCGATCGCAGCCGTGGCGTACACCATCGCCTGGTAGCCGAACAGGGGCTTGCGGCTGAAGGTGGGAATGATCTCGCTGACCACGCCGAAGGCGGGCAGGATCATGATGTACACCTCGGGGTGGCCGAAGAACCAGAAGATGTGCTGGAACATCACCGGGTCACCGCCACCGGCGGCGTTGAAGAAGCTGGTGCCGAAGAACTTGTCGGTCAACAGCATGGTCACCGCACCGGCCAGCACCGGCATCACCGCGATCAGCAGGAAGGCGGTGATCAGCCAGGCCCAGCAGAAGATCGGCATCTTCAGCAGGTCGATGCCCGGCGCGCGCATGTTGAGCACGGTGGCGATGATGTTGATCGCGCCCATGATCGAACTGATGCCGGCCACGTGGATGGCGAACACAGTGAAGGCCACGTTGTAGCCGCCCTGCAGCGACAGCGGCGGATACAACGTCCAGCCACCGGCCGGCGCACCTCCGGGCAGCAGGAAGGTGAGCAGCAGCAGGCTGAAGGCCACCGGCAGCAGCCAGAACGACCAGTTGTTCATGCGTGGCAGGGCCATGTCCGGCGCACCGATCTGCAGCGGCACCATCCAGTTGGCCAGGCCGACGAAGGCCGGCATCACTCCGCCGAAGATCATCACCAGTGCGTGCACGGTGGTGAGCTGGTTGAAGGTTTCCGGCCTGACGAACTGCAGGCCCGGCTGCATCAGCTCGGCGCGGATGATCACGCTCATCGCCGCGCCGATGATGAACATGATGAAGCTGAAAAGCAGATACAGGGTGCCGATGTCCTTGTGGTTGGTCGAGAAGAACCAACGCTCGAAGAAACCCGGGTGGTGGTGGTGATCGTCGTGCCCAACTGCCGAGTGCGCCATTGCAAAACACCTCTCAGAATCGGTTGTCGCCACGGCCGCAGGCGGCCGCGGGATTTACATCACGCGCCGCTGGCCGCGGTGGCAGGGGCGGCACCCGCTTCGGCGGCGGCAGGTTCGGCCGGCGCGGCAGGCGTCTCCGCCGCAGGCGCAGCCGGTTCGGCCGGGGCTGCGGCCGGCGGTGCCGGCTTGCGCTGCGCCAGCCACTGCCTGAACTCCTCCTTGGACACGGCCTCGACCACGATCGGCATGAATCCGTGGTCCTTGCCGCACAGTTCAGCGCACTGCCCGCGATAGACGCCCGGCTGCTCGATGCTGGTCCAGGCCTCGTTGATGAAGCCGGGAATGGCATCCTGCTTCCAGCCCAGCGCCGGCACCCACCAGGCGTGGATCACGTCGTCGGAGGTGATGACGAAACGGACCTTGGTATCGACCGGCAGCACCAGCCGGTTGTCGACATCCAGCAGGTAGTGGGGATGGCTCTCGCGCGTCGGCACCTTGCCACTCTGCCGCATGCGGTCCGACTCGCGGTCCAGGCGGCTGGTGAAGGTGACGTTCTCGCCCAGGTACTCGTACTTCCACATCCACTGGTAGCCGGTGACCTTCACCGTCATCTCGGCATCGCGGGTGTCGTACATCTTGATCAGGTTGGCCGTGGCCGGCCATGCCATCACCACCAGGATGATCACCGGGATCACCGTCCAGATGATCTCGGCCTTGGTGTTGTGGCTGAAGGTGGCTGCGACCGCCCCCTTGGATTTGCGGAACTTGAAGATGGCGTAGGCCATCGCCCCGAACACGATCACGCCGATCACCGTGCAGACGATCAGCGAGAGATTGTTCGACTCCCAGGCCAGGCGCGAGGTCTGGGTTACCCCCTTGCCCATGTTCAGCTGCCACGGCTTGGGATCGGCCGCCTGGGCCCATGCCATCGCCGGAACCCATCCCCCGGCCACCACTGCGGCGGCCATTGCAACGCACTTCGTGCCCCACCTGCTGCTTTGCTTCATTGCCTAGACCCTTAGCGTCGTCGGTTGCCGCCATCGCTGGCGGCGAGCAAGCCTTCAAGTGTCTCTGCGAGCGTCTGACGTTCGGCCGGCGCGAGGAAACTCCCCACCTCCACCTGCCGGCCGCTGGACGCAAGCCGGACCCTCTCATCGTCGGCGAGCAGGCGCACCCAATGCGGGTGAGCCCGGAACACCGGCAATCCACCGGGTACGGGGATGACCTCCACATACGCCGGCACTACCCGGATTTCCTCCTGCCGTTCGCCGCTGCGCCACAGGGCACGTAACGCGGCTGCCAGCAACAGGCTGTACAGCAGCGCGAACAGGGGGGCGAATGCATTGCCGGCCAACCACCCCAGGGCGGAGACCAGCCACATCGCTCCCGACAACACGGTGAACAACAGGACGAACTGCCGGGCATCGAGCGCCCGTGGGGGACGCAGCCGCAGCTGCGTACCTGACCCATCTGGAGCTGGAAGCACCTCGATCATGTCGCAACCGCGTTCCTGCCGCGGGAAACGTCTCGATGGTAGCCCCGCCGTCTCACCGGTAGCAAGGGTGCATTCACACTTTTTGCCATGCTGCAATACAGCATTCGCCCGGCGCCGCAAATGACGAATTCAGCACAAATAGTGTCGCGCTTGCTGAACACGCTGAATCCACCACCGTTAGGGGCTATCAGCATTCACGAAGGCGGCCGCTGGGCACTTCCGAAGGGCGCAAAAATGATTAAAATCGCCAAGTTTTCCATTGGCCGGACCGGCATGAACGCACCCTCCTCCTCCCTTGCCGCCCACGACGCCCCGCGTCATGGCGCGCTGCTGTCGCCGGAACTGCCGGCGTCCCCCAACCCGTTCCGCCAGGCCATTACCGACGCATGGCTGAAGGACGAGGCCAGCCACGTCCGTGAGCTGCTGGCGCAGGCCCGCCTGCCCGCCGAGGAACAGGCCCGGGTGCAGGCGCTGGCCGCCGATCTGGTCGGCCGCGTGCGCGTGCGCGCCAAGGACCAGGGCGCGATCGAAGCCTTCATGCGCCAGTACGATCTGGGCAGCGAGGAAGGCGTGCTGCTGATGTGCGTGGCCGAAGCGCTGCTGCGCATTCCGGACCAGGACACCGCCGACAAACTGATCCGCGACAAGCTGGCCGACGCCGACTGGGAAAAGCACCTGGGCGGCAGTGACTCGGTACTGGTCAATGCCTCCACCTGGGGCCTGATGCTGACCGGCAAGCTGGTGCAGATGAACGATGCCACCCGTGCCGACGCACCCAGCGCGTTCAAGCGCCTGGTCGGACGCGTGGGTGAGCCGGTGATCCGCCTGGCCGTGCGCCAGGCGATGAAGATCATGGGCCATCAGTTCGTCATGGGCCGCACCATCAGCGAGGCGCTCGCGCGTTCGCACAAGGGCGACAACGCCAGCTATCGCTATTCCTTCGACATGCTGGGCGAAGGTGCCCTGACCATGAAGGATGCGCTGCGCTATCTGGAAGACTACCGTCGTGCGATCCACGCCATCGGCGGTGACCACAAGGCACGCGGCGGCCGTCCCGACGGCGACATCAACAACGCACCGGGCATCTCGATCAAGCTGTCGGCGCTGTACCCGCGCTACGAACATGCCAAGCGCGAGCGCGTGCTGAAGGACCTGGTGCCGGGCGTGCTGGAACTGGCGCAGCTGGCCAAGAGCTACGGCATCGGCTGCACCGTCGACGCCGAGGAGTCCGACCGCCTCGAGCTGTCGCTGGACATCATCGAGCAGGTGTTCTGCGACGCCTCGCTGGCCGGCTGGGACGGCTTCGGCGTCGTGGTGCAGGCCTACCAGAAGCGCACCCCGTACACGATCGACCACCTGGCCGACATGGCGCGCCGTGCCGGTCGCCGCCTGCAGGTACGCCTGGTCAAGGGTGCCTACTGGGATGCCGAGATCAAGCGCGCGCAGATCGAAGGCTACCCGGGCTACCCGGTGTTCACCCGCAAGCAGAACACCGACGTGTCCTACCTGGCCTGTGCCAAGCGTCTGTTCACGCATGCCGATGTGATCTACCCGATGTTCGCCACCCACAACGCGCACACCATCGCGGCCGTGTGCAGCATTGCCAACGGCGGCGTGTACGAGCACCAGAAGCTGCACGGCATGGGCGACGATCTCTACGCCGAAGTGGTGCCGGCCGATCGTCTCGGCCTTCCCTGCCGCGTCTATGCACCGGTCGGATCGCATGAGGATCTGCTGCCGTACCTGGTGCGGCGCCTGCTGGAAAACGGCGCCAACTCCAGCTTCGTCAACCGCATCACCGACGAACGCGTGCCGATCTCCGATCTGATCCGCGATCCGGTCGAGATGGTGTCCTCGTTCGAATCGATTCCGCACCCCAAGATCCCGCTGCCGGTTGACCTGCTGCGCAGCCAGAACCACGACAGGAAGAACTCCATGGGCGCCAATCTCGCCAACGACAACGAACTGCGCGCCCTGGCCGGGCAGCTCAACGCGGCAGTGAAGCCGTGGCAGGCCGCGCCGCTGGTGCCGGGTGCGACCCCCGCAGGCGCGCCGCAACCGGTGACCAACCCCGCCGATACCCGCGAAGTGGTCGGCCAGTGGCTGCCCGCCGATACCGCCACCGTGCAGAAGGCGCTGGCCAATGCCGTGGCCGCGCAGCCGGCCTGGAACCGCACCCCGGCAGCAAGCCGCGCCGCCATCCTCGAGCACGCCGCCGACCAGCTCGAAGCACGCATGCCCGAGTTCATGGCGCTGTGCGTGAAGGAAGCCGGCAAGAGCCTGCCCGACAGCATTGCCGAAGTGCGTGAAGCGGTCGACTTCCTGCGCTACTACGCCAAGCAGGCACGCGAGCAGTTCGGACATGCCGAGAAGCTGCCGAGCCCCACCGGCGAATCCAACGAGCTGCAGCTGCACGGCCGTGGCGTGTTTGTCTGCATCAGCCCGTGGAACTTCCCGCTGGCGATCTTCCTGGGCCAGGTGGCCGCCGCACTGGCTGCCGGCAACAGCGTCATCGCCAAGCCGGCAGAGCAGACCAACCTGATCGGCTACTACGCCGTGAAGCTGCTGCATGACGCCGGCGTGCCGGCCGAGGTGGTGCAGTTCCTGCCGGGCGATGGTGCCACCGTCGGCGCGGCGCTGACCGCCGATCCGCGCGTGGCGGGCGTGGCCTTCACCGGCTCCACCGACACCGCACGTGCGATCAACCGCGCGATGGCCGCGCGTGATGCCGCCATCGGCGTGCTGATCGCCGAGACGGGTGGTCAGAACGCCTTCATCGCCGACTCCTCGGCGCTGCCGGAACAGCTGGTCAAGGACGCGATCGGTTCGGCCTTCACTTCCGCCGGCCAGCGCTGCTCTGCCGCACGCGTGCTGTTCGTGCAGGACGACATCGCCGACAAGGTGATGACCATGCTGGCCGGCGCCATGAAGGAACTGAAGGTCGGCGACCCCGGCCTGCTGTCCACCGACGTCGGCCCGGTGATCGACGCCGATGCGCTGAAGATCCTGCAGGACCATGCCGAACGCATGGACCGCGAAGCGCGCCTGATCGCTGCGGCTGAACTGTCCGCCGAGGCTGCCCACGGCACTTTCTTCGCACCGCGCGCGTACGAACTGAAGAACCTGGGCCAGCTGCAGAAGGAGATCTTCGGGCCGGTCCTGCACGTCATCCGCTGGAAGGGTGAGCAGCTGGACGCGGTGATCGAGCAGATCAATGCCACCGGCTACGGCCTGACCCTGGGCGTGCACTCGCGCATTGACGAGACCGTCGATCGCATCACCAACGGCATCCAGGTCGGCAATGTGTATGTCAACCGCAACCAGATCGGTGCAGTGGTCGGTGTGCAGCCATTCGGCGGCCAGGGCCTGTCCGGCACCGGACCGAAGGCCGGTGGCCCACATTATCTGCTGCGCTTTGCCACCGAGAAGACCGTCACGGTGAACACCACGGCCGCTGGTGGTAACGCCTCGCTGCTGACGCTGGGCGACTGATCACCGGGTTGATGTGGTCAACGAAAAACCCCGCGGAAGCGGGGTTTTTTGTGCTTCGCTTGCTGTAGAACCGAGCCCGCGCTTGGCTTTTCCGGCGCAGCCGAGCGTGGGCTCGGCGCTACAGGGAGCCAGGTGCCGCCGTGGCCTCGGCACGCATCAGATTGCGCCAGTGGCGCAACGCCACCAGTGCATTGATCCAGAAACCGACGTACAGGATCGACGTCAGGTGCAGGCCACGGCTGTAGTACAGGGGCACGGCGATCGTGTTGACCAGCAGCCACACCCACCACGATTCCAGCTTGCGGCGCATCATCAGGATCTGCGCGATCACGCTCAGCACCAGTACCGCCGAATCGACGTAGGGCGCATAGGCGTGGGTCAGGCGGGTCAGCATCCAGCCGTAGCCGAACGTGGCCAGGGCCGCCGTCGGCAGCAGCCACATTCCCGTGCGCGGGCGCAGCGAGGTGATCGGCAGCGGTGCGCCGTGGTTGCCACGCAGCCATTGCCACCATCCCAGCACGCTGATGGCGATGAAGAAGAACTGCAGCACCATGTCGGCGAACAGGTGTGAGCGCTCGAAGACAACGGCGAACAACGCGCAGCCGACAATGCCCAGCCACCAGGTGTGGACGTTGTTGCGTCCCGCCAGCAGGATCGAGCCTGCGACCGCTACGTTGGCGGCCAGCTCCAGCTGGAAGTTCGGATCGGACAGGTTCATGCGGCCATTGTCGTAGATCCACAGCCCGCGTGGATGCGCGCTGCACAAACAAAAGGCCCCGCTTGCGCGGGGCCCTTCGTGTACTGGATGAGGCCGAAGCCTGGATCAGAACTTGTACTGCAGCGATGCGGCCAGCACGTCGCCACTGACCTTGTACTTGCCGATGACGGTGTTGGCCGTCGCCGAGGTCGAGTAGATGTCCGGATCCTTGGTGAACAGGTGGGTGTAGCCCACGCTGTACTCCAGCTTGTCCGACGCTGCGTAGGTCATACCCAGCGACAGCCACTTGCGGGTGGTGTCCGGCACGCGGACGTCACGGTGCTCGTAGGTGGTCGGGGTCTGATCGTAGGCCAGGCCGCCGCGCAGGGTCAGCTTGTCGTTGACCTTGTAATCGGTACCGATCGCCGCGAAGGTGGTATCGCGGTAGTGGAACGGCAGCACGCTGTCCGGCTGGTTGGAGTCATAGTCGACGGTGACCTGGTCGAACTTGCTCCACGCAGTACGGGTGACTTCAGCCATGACCTGCCACTGGTCGTTCACCCGATGGGTGATGCCGACGGTCGCGCTGGCCGGCAGGGTGATGGTGGCGCGGCCGTTGCTGTCGATGAAGGTGCCGGTATTGGCCAGGAAGGCCGCGGCATTCTGCGGAATGGTGAAGTCGGCGGTGCCGTCGGTGATCTTGTGTTCGACCTCCGAGCGGTAGCTGAAGGCGATGTTGGTGCCTTCCACCGGGCTGACGGTCATGCCCAGGGTATAGCCGACCGACACTTCGTCACCCTTGATGCGCAGGTAGCCATCAGCGGTGCCCGGAGCGAAGCCCAGCTGGGCCGCCTGGCGGGCAGCAGCCTGCGACGCAGCAGCGGCCTGGGCCGGAGTACCACCGGCCTGCAGCACGCGGGCGGCAGCCTGACGCTGGGCCGTGGCATTGATCGCGGTGCCGGTGTCGACGGCGCTGGTCAGGTCGACGTTCAGGCGCTCGGCGAACACCGAAGCACCAAACGACAGGTACGGGTTGACGTCGTACGAGAACGCGACGCCCAGGTCGATCGCCTGCAGTTCGGTCTTGACGCCGTTGTAGCGGCCAACCCAGTCACGGTCGTATTCGGTCTTGAAGCCGAACGGAACGGTCAGCGAGGCACCGAAGTGCATGTTCTCGTTCTCGCCGAACGGCAGGTGGAAGTAGGCCGCCGGGACCGGGGCGATCATGCCGGCGTCGCCGCCGTTGCCACCCGAGATCGGCGCGCCGTTGCCGTATTCGCCACGGCCGCGGAACTTGGCACCGAAGCTGATGGCGCTGACGTCGCCCTGCAGCAGGGTACCGTCGAGCAGGCGCATGGAGGCCGGGTTGGTGGCGATGACCGAGGCGTCACCTTCGGTCGAGGTGGAGCCGGCGAAGGCGCGGCCCAGGCCCTTGGCGCTGTTTTCCTTCAGCTGGAAGGCAGCAGCGTTGGCGTCGGCGGCGGCCAGCGCACCGGCAACGCCGACGGCCAGCAGGGTCAGACGGGCAATGGTGGAAGCGGTTTGCATCGTAGTTCTCTCTCCGGTAAGCGGTGATGTTGCTCTGAGTGCGCCTGCGCCCGGCAGGCCCTGGGGCCCATCGGAGCGCGCCGGATTCCCCTCCCGACATACGACGCCGTATGCGAGTATTACCCAGAGCCGTTAATGAAACAATAACAGCGGCGGCGCTTTTTTCGTCGCAAAACCTGAACAGGAGCGCCCCCGCCACGGAGCCCGGCGCGCTAGGCTTGTCGCCATGTTCGTTTCCCTTCCGTCGCGCAAGAAGGCCGCCCTGCGCTGGGCCACACCCGTGCTGTTTGCGGCACTGTGGCTGGCTTTCCTGTGGTCGATCTCACGGCCGGATGATGCCAGGGGCAGCCTGTGGCTCGACTGGGGCGCGCTCTCCACCGGCCTGACCCATCCGCTGGACTGGTGGGCCACCCTGCAGGACGGCAGCGTGCTGCGCCTGTTCACAGCCCTGTTCCTGCATGCGGACTGGTCGCACCTGCTGGGCAATCTGGTCTTCCTGCTGATCTTCGGCCTGCCGGCAGAGCGGGTACTGGGGCCATGGCGCCTGTTGCTGCTGTTCCTGGTCGGCGGCGCGGTCTCCAACCTGGTGGCGATCTACACCATGGGCAGCCCGGACCAGATCATCATCGGTGCCAGCGGCGCGGTGTCGGCCCTGATCGGCGCCTACCTGGCCCTGTTCCCGGGCGCGCGACTGGGCGTGGTGATTCCGCTCGGCCTGTTCCTGGAGTTCGTACGCGCCCCGGCCTACCTGCTGATCGGCGTGTGGGCAGCACTGCAGGTGGTGTTCGCCTATATCGGCCCGACCTTCGGCATGGTGGCCTGGTGGGCCCACATCGGCGGCTTCGTGTTCGGCGTGGTGTATGGCGTGTACGTGCGCGCAGCGATCGCGCGCCGCCTGCGCAAGCGGCACGGGTTCTAGGCAACCGGCCCGCGTCGCCGGGCGTGGCCCGGCGCTACCTCAGGGCTTTGCCGGGGCCGGGCTCGGCTTTGCTTCCGGCTTGGCTTCCGGCTTTGCGGTCGCCGCGTCGGCGGCCTTTTCCGCTTCCGCCTTCGCGGCTTCGGCCTTCAGTCGCGCGGCCACCGAGCCGGGATGCTTCAGTTCGGCGAGCGCATCGTTGATCGGGCCATCGCCCGGCAAAACCGCGCCTGCCCGATAACCTTCGGTTCCTTCATCGTCGCCGCGCAGATGACCCGGCAGGGTGGCTTCGCTGTAGTCGCTCAGACTGGCCGGCAGTGCATCCTCGGCCGGCGTGGCGGCGGGTTTCAGCTCGACGTCCGGCACGATGCCAGTGGCCTGGATCGATTTGCCGCTGGGCGTGTAATAGCGTGCGGTGGTCAGCTTCACCGAATCGCCATTGTCCAGCGGCAACACGGTCTGCACCGAGCCCTTGCCGAACGTGCGGCTGCCGACCACGCGTGCGCGGCCATTGTCGCGCAAGGCACCGGCCAGCACTTCCGAGGCGCTGGCCGAACCCGCATCGGCCAGCACCACCACCGGTGCGCCCTTCAACAGGTCGCCCGGCGTAGCGTCGAAACGCGCATCGCTGATGCTGATGCGGCCCCGCGTACTGACGATGTTGCCCTTGTCCAGCAGATCATCGGCCACCTGCACGGCGGCGGTCAGCAGGCCGCCCGGATTGCTGCGCAGGTCCAGCACCAGCCCCTTCAGCGTTCCACCGGACTGCTTCTGCAGCTGCTGCACATGCTTCTGGAAATCCGAACCGGTGTCGGCCTGGAAGGTACTCAGCCGGATGTAGCCATAGCCCGGCTCCAGCAGACGGCTGCGCACGCTGGTGACGCGAATCGTCTGCCGGGTCAGGCTGACATCGAACGGTTTCGGCCGGCCGTCGCGCACGATGGTCAGCACCACCTTGCTGCCGGCCGGGCCCCGCAACGGCTCACTGGCATCGATCGCACTGATCGGCTTGCCATCGATGGCGATGATCAGATCGCCCGCGAGGATGCCAGCCTTGGCCGCCGGCGTGTCATCGATCGGCGCGATCACCTTCATGCTGGCGTTGTCCGGCTGCTGCTGCAGCTCGACGCCGATGCCCTCGTAGGCACCGGAGGCCTGCTCGTCGAAGGCCTGCGCATCTTCCTTGTTGAAGTACGTGCTGTGCGGGTCGAGGTCGAGCAGCAGGCCACGGACCGCCGACTGCATCAGCTTGTTGTCGTCGACCGGGTCGACATAGGCCGCGCGCACCGCGTTGTACACCGCCACGAAACGGCGGATGTCTTCCAGCGGCACCTTCGAGGTCACCGCCTCCTCGCTGCTCGCCGCCTGCCCGCTGTTCGCAGCGGTCGGGGCCGGCGCGGTCTGCTGCGCCCAGGACAGCGCTGGCAACAGGGCCAGCAAGAGGGTGGCGGTACGGGCTGCGCGCATGGAGCACTCCTGTCGACGGTGGCATCGTGCCCAAGGCACAGGCACCGATTATGCGCGAAGCACAGCTAAATTCCCGTTGAACCCACGCAGTCCGTGCAGGCCCCGGGTTCAGCGGCGCTGCAGCCAGCTGTCTGGATTGACCGGCTGCCCACCACGACGCAGCTCGAAATACAGTGCGGTCACGCCCTGGCCGCCGGAGTTGCCGACCTTGGCGACCGCATCGCCACGGCTGACCCGCGCACCTGCATCCTTCAGCAGCGTGTCGTTATGCGCATAGAGGCTCATGTAGCCGTTGCCGTGATCGACGATCAGGATCATGCCGTAACCGGTCATCCAATCGGAGAAGACGACCGTGCCATCGGCTACCGCGGTCACCGTGCTGCCGGCCGGGGCACCGATCAGCACGCCGCTGCTGGTGCGGCCATCCGGCAGCTTGCCGCCATAGCGTGCCAGCAGGTTGCCCGACAGCGGCCACCCCAGTCCCCCCACCTTCGGTGCCGGCGCCGATGCCACGGCCGGCGGCACCTTGGTCGCCGGCGGCGGTCGGCCTTCGGCGGCGGCCTGGCGTGCAGCGCGTTCGGCGGCGGCCTTCTCCGCGGCAGCCCGGCGCGCTGCCGCGCGACGCTCGGCTTCGGCCCGCGCTGCGGCCGCGCGCAGATTGGCCAGCAGGGTTTCCAGTGCCTTGGCATCCTGCCCCAATGCCTGTTCCTTCTCGCGCCGGTCCTTGAAGCGTTCGTCCAGCGAGGCCACGGTCTGCGCACGTTCGCGACGATCGGCCGCCAGCGCGGCCGCCTGCTGCTTCTGCTCGCGCTGGGTCCCCTGCAGCTGCTGCTGGCGTTCGGCAATCTGTGCCTGCAGCGCCTCCAGTTCCTTGAGATCGGCAGTCAATGCGGTGATGCGCTGCGCGCGCTCGCTCTGCAGGTACCGGTGGTAGGCCAGTGCACGGTTGGCATCGGCCACCGTGTCCTGTGACAGCAGCAGCTTGAGCGGGGCGTGGTTGCCCAGCTGATAGGCCGCGCGCAGCAACCCGGCCAGTTCGCGATGCTGCTGCGCCAGGTTGGACTGCAGGGTCGTGCGACGTCGCTCGGCCTCGGCCAGTGCCTGGTTCTGCTCGCGCAGCGCCGCCTCGGTCTGGGCCAGCACACGGCCGCTGCGGGCCACCTTCTCATCGGCCGCGCGCAGCTGCTGAGATGCCTGGCCACGCTGGCCCTCAAGCTGGCGGCGCTCCTGCGCGACGCCCTTCAGCTCGCTGCGCAGCTTCTGCAGCTTGCGCTCCGTTTCGCGCGTGTTCTGTGCACCTGACGGAAGCGGCAGCGCCAATGCCAAGGCCAGCCCCAGCAGCAGGCAGCGCCCGCCGCGGGCAGCGGCGATGTGATGTCGGCGTGAGGGGAAGGCGTTGTTGCGCAAGGGCTTTCCAGTGACTTCAGGCAGTTGCAGGGGCGATTGGGGAATGGTGACATCAACGCACGCGGCCTGCCAGCCGCACATCCACCGAGGGACCCATGAACATTCGATCCATTCCGCTGCTGTTGGGCGTGCTGCTGGCCAGCAGTCCCGCCTGGGCACAGGACAACATCAGCAAGGTCAACGGCAGCATCACCGCCGAAGCCGGGCAGCGCTACGGCAAGCTGGATACCGTCAACGGCGGCATCCGCGTCGGCGAAGGCAGCGAAACCGGCAGCATCGATACCGTCAACGGTGGGGTGAAGGTCGCCGACCGCGCCCGTACCGGCAGCATCGAAACGGTCAACGGCGGGGTGCGCCTGGGCCGTGAGGTGATCGCCCGCGGCAACGTCAGCACGGTCAATGGCAGCATCTTCAGTGATCGCGGCAGCCAGATCGAAGGCGGCGTGGAGACCGTCAACGGTGGCATCGGCCTGGTCGAGAGCCGCGTCAGCAAGGACGTGGAAACCGTCAATGGCGATATCACCGTGGGCATCGGCTCCCAGGTCGACGGCGGCGTGCGCGTGCGCAAGCCCAGCTTCAGCGTCTCGCTGACGGCCGTCCGCAAGCCGCGGGTCATCATCGGCCCGAACGCCGTGGTCAGTGGCGCCCTGCACTTCGAGCGGGACGTGGTGCTGTACGTGCACCGCACCGCGCGTATCGGCCCGGTCAGCGGCGCCGATCCCATTCCGTTCGACAGCGAAACCGCGCCGGCGGACTGAGCCCAACGATTCGGGGATACTCCCCGTTCCCGGCCGCACCACCGTGCGGCCCTCCCTTGTTTCCCAGGAACCGATGATGCCCCGCAAACTCCTCCTGTGCCTGGCCGCCGCGGCCGCGCTCAGTGCCTGCAAAGGCAATGACTCCCCGGCGCCGAGCGCCGGCACCGACAGTACCGCCCCGTCTACCGCAACCGCGGGCCATGCGTTCTCGCCGGAGATCAATGCCGCCGACTTCGCCGAGATGGTCAAGACCCTGGCCTCCGACGAGTTCGAAGGGCGAGCACCGGGCAGCAAGGGCGAAGAGCTGACGGTCAACTACATCCGCGACCAGATGCAACGCATCGGCCTGAAGCCAGGCAATGGCGACAGCTGGTTCCAGGACGTGCCGATGACCGAAACCACGGCCGATGAGTCCACCGTGCTGAAGATCAACCAGGGCGGCAAGACCACGGAACTGAAGTTCGGCACTGACATGGTGGTCGGCACGCGTACCGGCCAGGCCGAGATCAGCATCGATGCCAGCGACCTGGTGTTCGTCGGCTACGGTGTCGATGCACCGGAACAGAAGTGGAACGACTATGCCGGCCAGGACTGGAAGGGCAAGACGGTCGTCATGTTCGTCAACGACCCGGGGTTCCACGTCGATGACGAAACCCTGTTCGACGGCAAGCGCATGACCTATTACGGCCGCTGGACCTACAAGTTCGAGGAGGCCGCACGCAAGGGCGCCGCCGCGGCCCTGATCGTGCACGACACGGCCGGCGCCTCCTACGGCTGGGATGTGGTGAAGAACTCCTGGGCCGGCCCGCAGTACGACCTGCCGGCCAAGGACGATCCGGAAGCACGCATCCCGGTGCAGGGCTGGCTGAGCGCCGACGCCGCACGCTCGCTGTTCGCCGCTGCGGGCCTGGACCTTGACCAGGCCTACAAGGACGCCAGCAAGCGCGGCTTCAAGCCGGTGCCGCTGAAAGCCACCGCATCCGTCGACCTCAAGAGCCGTATCGCACAGAAGCAGTCGCGCAACGTGGTCGGCGTCCTGCCGGGCACCAAGCGTGCCGACGAGGCCGTGCTGTACATGGCCCATTGGGATCACCTGGGCAAGCACGAGGGCGAGGAAGGCGACAACATCTACAACGGTGCGATCGACAATGCGACCGGCGTGGCAGGCATCCTGGAAGTCGCCGAAGCGATGGCCCACCAGGATCCGAAGCCGGAGCGTTCGGTGGTGTTCCTTGCCGTGACCCTGGAAGAATCCGGCCTGCTCGGCTCCAAGTACTACGTTGCGCATCCGACTTTCCCGCTGGACAGGATCGCCGGCGTCATCAACATCGACGCCATGTCCGTGGCCGGCCGCGCCAAGGACGTGACGGTGACCGGCTTCGGCAGCTCCGAGCTGGAAGACATCCTCAAGCCGCTGGCGGCGGCCCAGGGACGCACCCTGCACGGCGAAAGCTCGGTACAGAGTGGCTTCTACTTCCGTTCCGACCACTTCAATTTCGCCAAGGCAGGCGTCCCGGCGCTGTACGCCGACGGCGGCGAAGATCTGCGCGAAGGTGGGGTGGAAGCCGGCCGCAAGGCAGCAGCCGACTACGGCGCCAACCGCTACCATGGCCCGAAGGATGAGTTCGATGCGGCCAGCTGGAAGCTGGACGGCACTGTCGAAGACCTGCAGCTGATGTACGGCGTCGGCAAGGAGCTTGCCGGTGGCGACCGCTGGCCGAACTGGTATGAAGGCAATCCCTTCAAAGCCGCCCGCGACACGATGATGAAGGCCAAGACCCCGGCCCGCTAACGTCGCGCCATGCTCGACTGAACGCTATCGAGGTCAGAGCGGCGCCCTACGGGGCGCCGCTTTTTTTTGTGCGATCGCAGCTCAGTGGCCGCTTTCCGCGCATAAAGAAAAACCCCACTGCGCGAGCAGCGGGGTTTTGGGTGTAAACCCTGGCGATGACCTACTCTCGCATGGCTTGAGCCACACTACCATCGGCGCGGCTGCGTTTCACTTCCGAGTTCGGGATGGGATCGGGTGGTTCCACAGCGCTAATTTCACCAGGGAGACGGTTGCAGCAGCGCCTGCGGCGCCAGCTTCGCGATCTTGCCCTTGGGCGGAAGCCACCCGGAAAATGCAGTGCCTTCATTAAAAGGAAAAACCCCGCTGCGTGAGCAGCGGGGTT
>NZ_JBWJPF010000029.1:0-39351 GCF_056393265.1 Stenotrophomonas sp. Steno-C15 | reverse complement strand
ACAGCGCTTCCAGGCTGCAGCACGGCAGCGCAGGCAGGCCCTGACCCGCCACGGCCGCGGCCAGCTGCGCATCGGCACCGTCCACATCGATGCCCTGTCGTGCGTACCACGCCGGGTCGTAATAGCTCTGCGCGTAGCGCTCGCCACTGTCGCACAGGATGCTGACGATGCTGCCGTGGCGGCCGGCTTCGCGCATCCACTGCGCCGCCTGCAGCACACCGATGAAGTTGGTGCCGGTGGAGCCTCCCACGCGCCGACCGAGCTGCCGGCTGACGTGGCGCATGGCTGCCAGGCTCAATGCATCCGGCACCTTCACCATCGCATCGACGCTGGTTGGAATGAAGCTCGGCTCCACCCGCGGTCGGCCGATGCCTTCCACACGGGAGCCACCGCTGCAGGTCAGGTCACGCCACTGCTGCTCGCCCGCCACCGCCGCCTGGTAGCCCTCGAAGAACACCGAGATCTCCGGATCCGCGCAGAGGATGCGGGTGTCGTGCCGCCGGTAGCTGACGTAGCGGCCCAGCGTGGCCGCAGTGCCGCCGGTGCCTGGGCTGCACACGATCCACTCGGGTACCGGGCTGGGCTCTTCGGCCATCTGCTTGAAGATGGACTCGGCGATGTTGTTGTTGGCGCGCCAGTCAGTGGCCCGTTCGGCGTAGGTGAACTGGTCCATGAAGTGACCGCCGGTTTCGCGCGCCAGCCGTTCCGATTCGCAGTTGAGATCACAGGCGCGCTCGACCAGGTGGCAGCGGCCACCATGGAATTCGATGGCAGCGATCTTTTCCGGCGAGGTCGTGGCCGGAATCACCGCGATGAAGGGCAGCCCCAGCAGGCGTGCGAAATACGCTTCGGACACCGCGGTCGAGCCGCTCGACGCCTCGATCACCGGCCGCCCTTCGCGCAGCCAGCCGTTGGCCAGCGCGTACAGGAACAGCGAACGCGCCAAGCGGTGCTTGAGGCTGCCGGTGGGGTGGCTGGATTCATCCTTCAGGTAGACATCGATGCCTTCGAACCCGGGCAGCGCCATCGGGATCAGGTGGGTATCGGCGGACCGGTTGAAATCGGCTTCGATCTTGCGGATGGCCGCAGCCACCCAGGCGCGCTGGGACATGGAACGCCACTTCGGTGAGTACAGCTGCGCATTCTACTCCGCCCGCACCGCTGCAACGGGCGCCGCGGCCGCCCTGCACGGCCACGGCGCCTCCACTTCAGATCTTGAAATCGTCGTATGCGATCCGCTCTTCCGTCACCCCCAGCCGCTGCAGCAGCTGCCGGGTCGCGGCCAGCATCGGTGGTGGCCCGCACAGGTAGAACTCGCAGCCGGAAAGATCCGGATGCCGTTGCAGCAGATCCTCATGGATGGCGTCATGCACGCGCCGGCCAGTTCCCTGCCCGGACCAGACGGGATGCCAGCTGAAGTTCGCGTGCGCTGCCTGCAGGGCCTGCATCTGCGCCATGTAGGGGCAATCGCGGTCGCTGCGGGCACCGTACCAGTAGTGGATGCGCTCCTGCCCTCCCTCGGAAAGCCGATGTTCGATCATCGCCCGCAGCGGCGCCATGCCGGCGCCGGCTCCGATGAAGATCTTTTCCCGGGACACGCCGCTGAGCGCGAAATCACCGAACGGTCCGCTGTAGCGGACGCGATCGCCGGGGCGCAACGCGTACAGATAGCTGGACCCTTTGCCCGGCGGATGCCGCTTGCCCTGCTGCCAGCCAGGGCTGAACCGGGCCAGCAGCACCAGGCGCCCCGCTTCGGCGGCAACCGGCATCGCCAGCGAGTACGAACGACGCACCGCCGCCTTGTTGTGCAGGGTTTCCGGCAGGGCCAACGGTGCCCAGTCCTGCCGGTGTTCGTCCGGATGCCAGAGCGCGGAACGGGGCAGCTCGTATTCGGGCACATGCAGCTGCAGGTAGCAGCCGGGTTGATAGAGTGCGTCGGCGGCGTGGTCCGGACGCAGGTGGATCTCGCGCAGGAACGGGGTCACCGCTTCGATCCGCTCGACCGTTGCCTCATGCTCGGTCCACAGGCTGGCACCGCCGGCTACCTCGATCTCCATATCCGCCTCCACCTGCAGGTTGCAGGCGAGCCGGCAGCCGACCTTCAGGCGCGATCCGGCCAGGTGCGCCCGATCTGCGGCGGAAGGGGTTCCAGCCTGTCCACGGACCCGGACTTCGCACAGTCCACAGCTCTGCCCGCCGCCGCAGTTGGAAGGCAGGTTCACGCCTTCGCGGGCCAGCGCCAGGTAGACACTGTCCCCCTGCGCCGCGGCCACGGTGCGCAGGTGCGTGCCTCCCGGGGCGAACACTGCCAACTGCCGGCGGCTGCGCCATCGATGTGGAACGAACTCATGCAGGCGGACGCTTGCCAGCAGCAGCCACGCGCCGGTCAAGGCCATCCACAGCCCCCCCAGCCCCATCCCCACCACCAGCGGATTGTTGAAGTTGGCCCGCGCCGCGTAGTCCATGATGTGCAGCATCCAGAACACATCGAACAGCCGCCACGTTGCGGTGCGATGCTCGAGCACCTGTCCGCTGTCGGCGGAGACGTAGACGGTGGTGTCCTGCGCATCGCCGAAGTCCACCCGCCACACCGCGTCGGGATGGCCGCGCGTCTCCAGACTGTGCGCCAGATGCACCGGCGCTGCGGGCACGCCCTGGCCACGGTAGGCGGCCTGCGCGACGCGCAGCGCGATCACCGGATCGATGGTGATGCGCCTGCCATCACGCGCATCGATCACCTCGGTGCCTTCCGCTGACTGCAGTCGATACACCGGCGCCTGCAGCAGCCAGCCGCTGTCCAGGGTCGCGGCCGGCCACCGCGCAGCACGCAGCGCATCGGCCGGTGAGACGGTATCTGCCGGCCATGCCAGGGGCGCCGCGGGCGCAGCCCGCTGCGAAGTGCCGGCGATCCGGTCCGGGTCAAGCAGGCTCATGCCCAGTCCACTGCCGAGCCAGACCAGGAACTGCAGTCCCACCAGCACCCCGATCCACCTGTGCAGCCGGCGCAGCCACGGCGTCATGCGCGCCTCCTCTGGCCGAAGCTGTAGAACAGCAGCCACACGCCACTGAGGCCGAATGCCAGCCCGATCACCGATGCGACGCGCAGCAGGCCATTGTTGACGTCGGTGCGCTGCTCGTAGTCCATGATGTGGAACATCCACAGGAAATCGAACCAGCGCCACAGGCTGTGCCGGCGCGCCAGCAGTTCACCGCTGTCCGGTGACAGGTACAGCGTGGTGCTTCCGCGGTCAGCGAAATGGACGGCCCACATCGGCACCGGTCGCGTCTTCACTTCCGACGGCGCACGGGTCACCCATTCCACCCGCGCGACCTCGCCTGCGCCCTGGTACAGCGCTGTGGCCAGCGCGATGGCGCCATCCCGGTCCAGCCGCGGCAGGCGCTCTCCACTGCGGGCATCGACCAGGAAGCGTTCCGGTCCGCGCTGGACGTCGTAGACCTCACGCTCCAGCAGCCGCTTGAGGCGGAACGACTGCAGGCCGGGATAACGCGCGGCCAGCACATCGACACCGACCCGATCATGCACCGGCGCCAGCGGTTCGCCACGGACATGGGCCAGGTGGTCGCCATGGATCACCTGCAGCGGCACCACGGTCATGTAGACCCCGCTGAGCATCCACAACAGCGCCTGCACACCGATCACCAGTCCGATCCATTTGTGGGCGCGGCGCGCCCAGAATGCGGGTTTCATCTACCTTCTCTCCCTTGCGGAGCACCCCCGCCGCAGGCGACGGGGGCGCGTGCGATCACCAGCGGTAGCCGATGCGTGCATACCAGCGACGACCGAGCAGGTCGTAGGTCATGGTGTCTGTGTTGGCGTCGGTATAGCTCTGGATGAACGGCGCCGAGCGATCAAAGACGTTGTCCACGCCCAGCGCCACATCCAGCGCCTTGCTGACCGCGTACCTGAGCTGGAGATTGTGATAGAACACCGATGGCGCATGATCACCGATGTCGCCACGCGCGGCATTGATGTCGTCGGCCCGGCCGATGTACTGGGTGGTCCAGGTACCGGACCATTGCCCACGGGACGCGTTCATCGACATCAGTCCACGCCACTTGGCATAGCTGCCACGGCCGCCGGTGATCCTGCCGGCATACGTGATCACCTCTGCTCCGGCATACGGGCGCACGTCATAACGCTGAAGGTAGGAGATGTCGGCACTGATGCTGGCGTCCATGCCCCACGGCTTGAACTCGTAGAGTGCGCCCAGGTCGTAGCCACTGACCTGCTCATCGGCCGTGTTCACCGGCTGCGATGAGAGGTAGTTCACTTCGCCGGTGCGCGGGTCGCGGGTGAAGTTGCTGGCGTCGCAGAACGGATGCGCCAGCGACGGAGTGTTGTAGCAGATGGCCAGCTTGGTGGAGCCGGCGATACGCTGGATCGCGTTCTCGATGCGGATGCGGTAGTAGTCCAGGGTGAGCGTCAGCCCGGGTGCGAACGTGGGTGTCCACACCACCCCGGCGGTGAAGGAGGTCGCATCTTCCGGCTCGAGATCCGCATTGCCGCCGGACGTGGTCAGGATGGTATTGCCCGGCTGCACGTAACCAGCCGGCACGCCATCGGCCTGGCAGTTCGCACGCACGATCGAGCTGGCCGGCAGTCCGCTCCAGCCACTGCAGGGGTCGGTGGTGGTGAGGTTGCCCTCGGACACGCCACCGAACAGTTCGGGGATGTTGGGAATGCGGAATGCCGTAGCATAGGTGCTGCGCAGCTTCAGCGAAGGGCTGACCTGCCAGTCCAGCCCGGCCTTGTAGTTGAAGTCGCGCCCGAACAGGTCGTAGTCGGACACGCGGCCGGCCAGGTTGAGGTACAGCGAATCTGCGATGACCGCGTCCTGCAGCAGCGGCACCGCCAGCTCCATGTACGCTTCCTTGGCCGTGTATCGCCCGGCGATCGGATCCTGCTGGTTGGTGTTGCCGATGCCGAGCACGGTCAACGGATCCGGATCACGCCAACCGCGCTCCCTGCGCACCTCCACGCCCGCGGCAAATCCCACCCAGCCTGCCGGCAGCTCGAAGATCTGCCCGCTGAGATTGGCGGTGAAGCTCTTCTGCTCGTTTCCGCCGGTATCGCGCGAGGTGTACAGGATGTAATCCAGCACGTCACGGCTCAGGTCCCCGTAGCCGAGATAGTCGCCGCAGGGAATCGCTGCGCCGGGCGCGGTACTGCACAGGGACCGGTCCAGCGTCTGGTCGACGCGATCGAGGTTGGCGACATTGTCCGAACCATCCACGCCGGTGTTGCGCCCCCAGTTGAAGGCCACCGACCAGTCCCAGCTGGTGCCGAACTGGCCTTTCAGGCCCGCTACCACCCGGTAGGTGTCGGTCTCCTGGAAGAAGTGGCGGGGACCGGCCTCTTCCAGGCGCCGGCGCTGCAGCAGCAGATCCTGCCCGGTGGGATTGGTCGGATGGTCGGCGGCGATGTTGATCGGCCGGTAGACGCCCAGCCCACCCGAGGTCGCCAGCTGCCTGGACTGGCGGTTGGTGTACATCGCTTCGATGAACGCGCGTGTGCTGTCATTCAACTGGCTGTCGCCGAACACGCTCAGGCTGAGCCGCTCGATCGGGTTGACCGCGTTGAGCGTGGGATTGCCGTTGTAGTTGTGCTTGGCCGCCGAATAGGGCTCGTAGAAATCGCCGTCGCCTCCGGGCACCTGGTTGAAGTTGACCCGTCGGCCATCCGCCAGCAGTGCACGACCACCGATGGTGGACGAACTGCCGGAGCAGACCAGCCGGCCATCGGATTCGATCAGGCCGCAGGGCGCGCGCGAGGCCATGTTGACCGCTCCGCTGTCGAAGTAGCTGACCGCAGCCATCAGCGAGCCGCGTTCGCTGCTGACACCCCAGCTGACATCGACCGAGGTTTCCTCGCCGTCGCCCTGGCTGGTCTGGCCATAGCGCACCACCGCTTCGGCACCCTCGAATCCCTGCTTGGTGATGATGTTGACCACGCCAGCCACCGCATCGGCGCCATAGATTGCCGATGCACCGTCCTTGAGCACCTCCACGCGCTCGATCAGTGAGACCGGAATGACATTGAGGTCGACCGAACTGTTGGCGCCGGTGCCGCCATTGACGATGCGCCGGCCGTTGAGCAGGACCAGGGTCCGGTTGATGCCGAGACCGCGCAGATTGACCTGGGTGGTGCCGTAGCCGTTCTCGGCCCAGTACGCATTGCTCTGGCTGCCCGCGAACCCTGCCGAGGCCGGCAGGCGCTGCAGCAGGGTTTCCACCGAGGTGGCGCCGGAACGTTCGATGGCCTCGGCATCGACCACGCTCACCGGGCCGACGCCTGACAGCTGCGCGCGCTTGATGTGGCTGCCGGTCACCTGCACGGTATCCAGCGTGCGTGCCTTCGCATCGGGCGACTGCGCATCCTGCGCGGCGACGGAGTGGACAACGGAGACGCACAGCAGACTGCCGATGGCCGCAGCCATGGCATTGGACTTCAGATACATGTTTTCTCTCCCGCAGGAATACTGTCTCTGGGTGCCCCCGCCACGATTCGGGCAAAGGGACACGACGGCGTCATGTCGACGCGGGGACAGCCGCTCAGGCGATGGGAGGTCGGAATACGCGGGAAAGTTTGCTGGCAGGCAGGATCAGTGCCGGCAGCGCAATGTCCAGCGCGATGCGCGGATGGGCGCTGGGCAGCAGCAGCGATGGCATCGGAGGGTAGAGACTCAACAGGCAGCGGCAGTCGCAGCCGGCCGCATCGACACAGCTGCAGTGATCCTTGTGCACGTCGCCGGCGGCCACCGGCGCCTGATCATGGCGGGTGTGGCCCGACGCCGGTGCCGCGCTGCGCGGTGTTGCCTGGCAGCCCGCAATCGCCCGGCCCGCGGAGCCTGCAGCGTCCCCGCCAGGCAGCGCCATGCGCGTCCCCGCCCACGCTCCGAAGACACCTTCGAAGAGGAGCACGGCCATCAGCAGCAGCGGCAGCCATCGGCGGTAAGGCATGGGACCCCTGAAGACCCTCGGTTATTTGTATATACATACAATCATTAGCGCGGCAGGCAACGGGCTGTCAACCGCCCGCGACGATGCGCGGGCGTCTCGCCATCCCTGCCGGATTCCCCTGCGTCCCACTGCCGCGCCCTACTGCTCTGGTTGCAGGCATTTCACCCGGCGTTGCGGAAGCGCTCATCCCATTGCGGACGCACACCGATTATCCTGCGCTGCAACATGACCCGACGATCCCAGATCGACAACGAGGATGCAAGCGAAGTGCGGGTTCCGGCAACTGCCGGTTTCAGATGCAACTTCCAGCCACTCTCCGCGGGTCATTTCCCCCCATTGCTGACAGGACGCGAATCATGAGCCTTTCTTCCCTCCAACAGGTCCCCGGCGTCGCCGCCCAGGCCCCGGCCGAAACCACCGGCTTCGTGTTCAACCACACCATGCTGCGGGTGAAGGACATCACCGCCTCGCTGGACTTCTACACCCGCGTGCTGGGCTACCGGCTGATCGACAAGCGTGACTTCGCCGAAGCGCAGTTCAGCCTGTATTTCCTGGCCTACGTGCCGTCCGGCGCCGTGGTGCCGGAAGACGATGCCGAGCGCCGCCTGTGGATGGCCGGCCTGCCGGGCGTGCTGGAGCTGACCCACAACCACGGCACCGAAGCCCAGGATGGCCCGGTCTACCACGACGGCAACAGCGATCCGCGCGGCTTCGGCCACATCTGCGTCTCGGTGCCCGAGCTGGAAGCTGCCTGCCAGCGCTTCGAAGATCTGGGCGTGCCGTTCCAGAAGCGCCTGACCGACGGTCGCATGAAGAACATCGCCTTCATCAAGGACCCCGACGGCTACTGGGTGGAAATCATCGCCAACGCCTGATCCGGAAAGGGGCACAATTGCGCTGGCGCCAGGCCATGCCCGGCGGCCTTGCTCCGATATTCATCGCACGGGAAGCAGGCCGCGCTGCGCGCTCGCCGGGCGCGGCCCGGCGCTATCCACACTGTCCCCTTTTCTGTAGAGGTACGCATGGAAACTATGGAACTGCACCGCGGTCGATTGATCGATCACCTGCAGCTGGTGGTGCGCGACCTGCCGGCCAGCCGCCGCTTCTACCAGGCGGTGTTCGACACGATCGGCATTCCGGTTGCCGGCGAAGGGCCGGACTATTTCTGGGCTGACGAGCTGTTCATTTCCACCGCCAGCAGCGAAGCCGCTGCCGGCCAGCTGACCGGACGCCACCACCTGGCATTCCAGGCGCGCGATGCGGCGACCGTCGATGCGTTTCATGCTGCCGCCATCGCCGCTGGCGGCACCGACAACGGCGCACCGGGCGAGCGCCCCTATCATCCGGGCTACTACGGCGCGTTCGTGCTTGACCCGGATGGCAACAACATCGAGGTGGTCTATCACGGCCCGGCGCGCTACAGCGCCGATTCGGTAACGGTGACGTTCTGATTCCACCGATGCCGTGAACGAAGAAGCCGGGCAGTGCCCGGCTTCTTTTTTTCTACTGCGCCGGCGTCAATGCGCGGCCATGTAGATGTCCTGCAGCACGGCCTTTTCCAGCTCCAGCTCGCCCAGCAGATTCTTCACGATGTCGCCCAGGCTGAGGATGCCGACCAGGCGCGTGCCATCGGTGACCATCAGATGACGGCGCCGCGAGTACGTCATCAACGACATGGCCTGCTTCAGGGTGGCCTCCGGTGCGATGCCTTCCAGTCCCGTGGACGGCAGGGTGGAAATCACCCGGCGGCCGGCCTGCGGGCCATCGTCAGCCAGGGTACGCACGATGTCTTTCTCGGAGATGATGCCGACCGGCGCATCATCCTTCATCACCACCAGGGCAGCGATCCTGTTCGCGCTCATCTTGTGGGCGGCGGCACCGATGGTGTCTTCCTCATCGATGGTGATGACAGCTTCTTTCTTGGATTGCAGGAGTTCGCGGACGTTCATTCTTGTTTCCTGTTGCAGGTCACTGAAGTCAAAAAAGTGTGCTCTTCCGATTCGCCCCCTCCCCGGGAACAGACCTTTCAGTGCACGTCTGGCGCACCGGTCTGCCCATGGGGAATGCATCGGCAAGGCGAGGTGCTGCAACGCGAACGAGGCGGGTCCGGCAACGCAACCCGTATCTCGGTCGGCTCGATTCTACGACTGCGATCCTCGGTCACTACCGGCATCGATAGGACAGTACGTCGTGGGAACCTGCCGACGATCCAGAGAATGGCACTGCGGCTGAAACCGCCGCTGAACACGCGCGGTGCCGCGCGTTAAAGATTGATGGCCTGCTGCCGAACGCGGACAGAACACCCTGCGGGTGTCCCACTTGGCGCTGTGAGCGGCGCAAACGAAAGGGGGCCACGTGGCCCCCTTCACCTGCAGCATCCCATGCAGCCGACGGCAGTTACTCCACCGTCACGCTCTTGGCCAGGTTGCGTGGCTTGTCCACGTCGGTGCCACGCGCCAGTGCGGTGTGGTAGGCCAGCAGCTGCACCGGAATGGTATGCACCACCGGACTGAGCACGCCCGCGTGGCGCGGCGTACGGATCACATGCACGCCTTCGCTTTCCGAGAAGTTGCTGTCCTGGTCGGCGAACACGAAAAGCTCGCCTCCCCGCGCGCGGACTTCCTGCATGTTGGACTTCACCTTCTCCAGCAGGCTGTCGTTGGGGGCGATCACCACCACCGGCATGTCCTCGTCCACCAGCGCCAGCGGACCGTGCTTGAGCTCGCCCGCCGGATACGCCTCGGCATGGATGTAGGAGATCTCCTTGAGCTTGAGCGAACCTTCCAGTGCGATCGGATAGTGCAGTCCACGGCCCAGGAACAGCGCGTTGGATTTGCGCGCGAAGCGCTCGGCCCAGGCCGCGATCTGCGGCTCCAGGTTCAACGCGTGCTGCACGCTGCCCGGCAGGAAGCGCAGCTGCTCCAGATAGTCGGCTTCCTGTGCGGCATCGACGCGCCCATGCAGCTTGCCCAGCACCACGGTCAGCTGGAACAGCGCGGCCAGCTGGGTAGTGAACGCCTTGGTCGAAGCCACGCCGATCTCGGCCCCGGCACGGGTATAGCAGACCAGTTCACTGGCGCGTGGAATCGCGCTTTCCGGCACGTTGCAGATAGACAGCGTGTGCTGGTGGCCGAGCGACTTGGCGTACTTCAGCGCCTCCATCGTGTCCAGCGTTTCGCCGGACTGGGAGATCGTCACCACCAGGTGCTTCGGGTTCGCATACGCCGCGCGGTAGCGGTACTCGCTGGCGATCTCCACGCTGCACGGCAGGCCGGCGATGGACTCGATCCAGTAGCGCGCGGTCAGGCCGGCGTAGTAGCTGGTGCCGCACGCCAGGATCTGCACGCCTTCGATGCCCGCCAGCACCGCCTCGGCATTCCTGCCGAACAGCTCGGCCGGGAAGCCACCGGCGTCGATCGCCGCCTCGATGGTGTCACCCAGCGCGCGCGGCTGCTCGTGGATTTCCTTCTGCATGAAATGGCGGTAAGGGCCAAGTTCCAGCGAGGCCAGCGACACGTCGGACAGGTGCACCTCGCGCTGTACCGGATGATCGTGCTCGTCGAAGATGCGCACACCCTCGCGGCGCACCTCGGCGGTGTCGCCCTCCTCCAGGAAGATCACCTTGCGGGTGGCCGAGATCACCGCCGAGACATCGGAGGCAACGAAATTCTCGCCTTCGCCCAGGCCGACCAGCAGCGGGCAGCCCATGCGTGCGCAGACGAAGCGCTCCGGCTCGGCACGGCTGACCACGGCCAGTGCATAGGCGCCGGTGAGTTCCTTCACGGTGCGCTGCAGCGCCACCAGCAGATCGTCACCGCTCTGCAGATGATGATGGATCAGGTGGGCGATCACTTCGGTGTCGGTCTGCGACTCGAAGGTGTAGCCCAGCGCGCGCAGCCGCTCGCGCTGTTCTTCATGGTTCTCGATGATGCCGTTGTGGACCAGGGCCACGCCCTGGCTGATGTGCGGATGCGCATTGGCCTCGGTGACGCCGCCATGGGTGGCCCAACGCGTATGGCCGATACCCAGCTGCGCATTGAACCCCTCGGCGGCGGCGGCAGCGGCCATCTCGGCGACCCTGCCGGTGCGGCGGACGCGGTGCACGTCAGGGCGATCGGTCGCGTCGATCACCGCGATGCCTGAAGAATCGTAGCCGCGGTACTCCAGTCGCTTCAGACCTTCGATCAGCACCGGCACCACGTCGCGATCAGCGATCGCTCCCACGATTCCACACATGTCACGCATTTCCTTGAAGACGGTCGCGGCATTCTAGCGTGCGTGTCCGGTTTCCCCCTCCTGTCCGCTTAATGAATGTGTCCGCACAGGTGTCCGCGGACACCCGGACACCGCCAACCGAATTGCAAATCATTGATAGAAAAGGAAATAAAGTTGGCACGCAACGTGCTTGGTATGGATCACCACCGTCAGGCACGAACCCGATGATCCGCGACACTTCCGCCCAGGACCAGATCGTTTCCTCCACCCCGGCCCGCCCGACCGCCGCCGCCTGGCATCGCTACCGTTGGCCGGCACTGGGCAGCATCGCCCTGCTCGCCGGCATCGGCTGGGCCGTGTACGCCTGGGCAAACGCCAGCCGCTCGTTCGACAGCAGTCGGGTGCGCATCGCCGAAGTGCAACGTGGCGACCTGGTGCGTGACATCGCTGCCGACGGCCGTGTGATCGCCGCCAACAGCCCGGTGCTGTATGCGATCTCCGCCGGTACCGTGGACCTGAAGGTCGTGGCCGGCGACGTGGTCAAGAAGGGACAGGAGCTGGCGATCATCGACAGCCCGGAACTGCGCAGCAAGCTGGCCCAGGAACAGGCCACCCTGGCTGGCCTGGAAGCCGAGGCCAGCCGCGCCGCGCTGGACGCAACGCTGGCCCGCGCCAAGTCGCGCAAGGAAACCGATCAGGCCACCATCGAGCGCCAGGCTGCCGATCGCGACCTGCAACGCTACCAGCGCGGCTTCGACGGCGGTGCGGTGCCGCAGATCGACCTGGCCAAGGCCCAGGACAGCCTGAAGAAGGCCGACATCAGCCTTGCCAACGCCACCACCGATGCCCGCCTGCAGAGCCAGGGCGCCGACCTGGATGCACGCAACAAGCGGTTGCTGGCCGATCGCCAGAAGGCGGTGGTGGCCGAAGTGCAGCGCCAGGTCGATGCGCTGACCCTGCGCGCGCCGTTTGATGGCCAGGTAGGCCAGGTGCAGGCCACCCAGTCCACCAACCTGGCGGCCAATGCGCCGGTGCTGGGCGTGGTGGACCTGTCCAAGTTCGAAGTCGAGATCAAGGTTCCGGAAAGCTTCGCTCGTGATCTGGCCATCGGCATGCCCGCACAGCTCACCGGCGGCAACGGCCAGCCGTTCCCGGGCGAGATCAGCGCGGTGTCGCCGGAAGTGGTGAACGGCGAGGTCAATGCCCGCGTGCGCTTCGCCGACAAGCAGCCCGAAGGCCTGCGCCAGAGCCAGCGCATGTCGGTCCGGGTGCTGCTGGATACCCGCAAGAACGTGCTGAAGGTCGAGCGCGGCCCGTTCGTCGAACAGGGCAACGGCGTGGCCTACGTGATGGATGGCCGCACAGCGGTGCGCCGTCCGGTGGAACTGGGCGTCAGCAGCCTGGGCGAAGTGGAAATCAAGTCGGGTGTGCAGCCGGGCGACCGTATCGTGGTCTCCGGCAGCGACCTGTTCAAGGACGCCGAACGCGTCTCCGTCAACTGATACATCCTGGAGAGAGGACACCCCATGTACATGCTCGAAATGCGTTCGGTCGCCAAGGTCTTCCGCACTGAACAGGTGGAAACCCATGCACTGCGCTCGCTGGAACTGCAGGTCAAGGAGGGCGAGTTCGTCGCCGTCACCGGTCCCTCCGGCTCCGGCAAGACCACCTTCCTCAACATCGCCGGCCTGCTGGAAACCTTCACCAGCGGCACCTACCTGCTTGATGGCGAGGATGTCAGCCAGCTCGGTGATGATGCGCGCAGCCGCCTGCGCAACCAGAAGATCGGCTTCATCTTCCAGGGCTTCAACCTGATTCCGGACCTGAACCTGTTCGACAACGTCGACGTGCCGCTTCGCTACCGCAAGATGAGTGCCGGCGAGCGCCGTGAGCGCATCGAGAAGGCGCTGACCCAGGTCGGCCTGGGCTCACGCATGAAGCACTACCCGAACGAACTGTCCGGCGGCCAGCAGCAGCGCGCGGCGATTGCCCGTGCCCTCGCCGGCAGCCCGCGCCTGCTGCTGGCCGACGAACCGACCGGCAACCTGGATACGCAGATGGCACGTGGCGTGATGGAGCTGCTGGAGGAAATCAACGCGGCCGGCACCACCATCGTCATGGTCACCCATGATCCGGAACTGGCCGCGCGTGCGCAGCGCAACGTGCACATCGTCGATGGCCAGGTCACCGACCTGGTGCGCGAGCCGGTGCTGGCCACCCCGCGCCGCATCGTCGCCGTCAACGAGTGAGGGCATGCCCATGTTCGCCTACTACGCTCGACTGGCGGTACGCAGCTTCCGCCGCAACAAGGTACTGACCGCGCTGATGGTGGTGGCCATCGCACTGGGCATCGGTGCCTCGATGACCACTCTGACCGTGTTCCATGTCCTGTCCGGCGATCCGATTCCGGAGAAGAGCGACCGCCTGTTCTACGCGCAGCTCGATCCGCGGCCGCGCTCCGGCTACCTGACGGACGAGGAGCCGGAAGGCCAGATGACGCGGTTCGACGCCGAAGCCCTGCTGCGCGAGAAGCGCGCCTTGCACCAGGCGATGATGAGTGGCGGCAGTGCCATCGTCGAGCCGGAGGGCAGCACCCTCAAGCCGTTCTCGGTGGATACGCGCTGGACCTCGGCGGACTTCTTCCCGATGTTCAACGTGCCGATGCAGTACGGCCGCGCCTGGTCTGCCAGCGACGACGATGCACACAGCCGCGTGGTGGTGCTGTCCAAGGCCATCAATGAAAAGCTGTTCCAGGGCGCCAACAGCGTGGGCCGCGAGATCCGCGTGAACAGCCAGTCGCTGCGCGTGATCGGCGTGATGAAGGAATGGAATCCCGAACCGCAGTTCTTCGACCTGACCACCGGTTCCTACGGCAAGGACGAGGACCTGCTGGTGCCGTTCTCCACTGCCATGGATCTGGATTTCGGCAACAACGGCAACATGAACTGCTTCCGCGACGGCGGCCCGGGCGGCGACAGCCACTCGCTCAGTGCGGCCTGCACCTGGATCCAGTACTGGGTCGAGCTGGAGCCGGGCAAGGTCGATGACTACCGCCGCTATCTGGTGAACTACTCCGACCAGCAGCGCGCTGCAGGCCGCTTCGAGCGTCCCGCCAACGTGCGTGTGCGCAGCGTCATGGAGTGGCTGGACTTCAACGGTGCGGTGCCCAGCGACGTGCGCCTGCAGATGTGGCTGGCGCTGGGCTTCCTGGGCGTGTGCCTGGTCAATACGGTCGGTCTGCTGCTGGCCAAGTTCCTGCGCCGCAGCGGTGAGATCGGCGTGCGGCGTGCGCTGGGTGCCAGCCGTGGGCAGATCTTCCTGCAGTGCCTGGTCGAAGCCGGTGCCATCGGTGTGGTCGGCGGTGTGCTCGGCATCGGCCTGGCCCTGATCGGTCTGGCCGCAGTGCGCAGGCAGCCGGTGGAGTACGCCCAGCTGGCCCATCTGGACGGCAGCATGCTGCTGCTCGCCCTCGGCCTGACCCTGCTGGCCAGCCTGGCCGCCGGATTCCTTCCGGCCTGGCGTGCCATGCAGGTCACCCCCGCCATCCAGCTCAAGTCGCAGTAAGCACAAGGACACTGCCATGGATATCCGCCCCATCCTCAGCACGCTGCGCCGGCACAAGACCGCCGCTGCCCTGATCGTGCTGGAAATCGCGCTGACCTGCGCCATCGTCTGCAACGCGTTGTTCCTGGTCAGCCAGCGCGTGGAGAAGATCACCCAGCCCAGCGGCCTGGCCGAGAACGAACTGGTGATCGTCCGTACCAGTGGCATCGGTACCCAGACCAATGCCATGGCGCGTACCCAGGAAGACCTGGCCGCGCTGCGCGCCGTTCCCGGTGCGACCAGCGTGACCAAGGTCAACCAGCTGCCGTTCCGCCCCAGCTCGTCCAATACCAGCATCTCGCGCGAGCGCGACCAGGAACGGCCGACGACCTCGGCGACGTTGTACATGTTCAACGAAGGTGCGTTGTCCACCCTGGGCCTGCAGCTGGTGGCCGGCCGTGACTTCCTGCCCGGCGAGTACATCGACTTCGAGGACGCACGCAAGTCGGCCAGCACCACACCGGACAAGGCATCGGCGGTGATCCTCAACCAGGCCGTGGCCGAGAAGATGTTCCCGGGCCAGAACCCGCTGGGCAAGACCTTCTACATGGGTCGGCAGGCGCTGCACGTGGTGGGCGTGGTTGCCCACCTCGCGCCGCCGACGGACTGGAACAACAACACCACCCTGTCGATGATCCTGCCGGTGCGCACCGACTTTGCCAGCGGCGGCCCGTACATGCTGCGCACCACGCCCGAACGCCGCGATGAAGTGCTGAAGGGTGCCCTGGCGGCTCTGGAACGCAACGATCCCAACCGCCTGGTGCGCGAGAAGCTCAGCTATGAGGACCAGCGCAACGACTACTTCAAGAACGACCGGGCGATGGTCGGGCTGCTGGTCACCGTATGCATCGCCCTGCTGGTGGTGACGGCGCTGGGCATCGTCGGCCTGGCCAGCTTCTGGGTGCAGCAGCGCAGCAAGCAGATCGGCATCCGCCGTGCCCTCGGTGCCACCCGCGGCCAGGTGCTGCGCTACTTCCAGACCGAGAACTTCCTGCTGGCCTCGCTGGGCATCGTGCTGGGCATGCTGGCGGCCTACGCCATCAATCTGTGGTTGATGAACATGTACGAGCTGCCTCGCATGCCGCTGCTGTACCTGCCGCTGGGTGCGGTGCTGCTGTGGGCACTGGGCCAGATCGCCGTGTTCGGCCCTGCGCGCCGGGCGGCCGCCGTGCCTCCGGCCGTCGCCACGCGGGGGGCCTGACATGCGCGCACCTTTCCTGGCGATGATGCTGATGCTGCCGCTGCCGGCCCTTGCCGGCAGCAGCAACCAGCAGACCATGAGCTGGCAGGACGACGGCGCCCATGTGGCGCTGGCGTCCTCGGGTGGCCACGTGCGGGTCGATGCGGCGCATCCGGAGGCGCGCTTCGGCGTGCGCCGTGGCGACCGCATCCTGCGCGTGGACGATACCGCCGTGCAGCAGGTCGACCAGCTGACAGCCGCGATGCAGGCCACCGACGCATCCAGCGTACGGCTGCTGCTGCAGCGCGATGGAAAGACGCTGACCGTGCCGGTGTCCCTGGCTGGCTGGCGGCCCCTGCTGTCACCGCCCACCGCACCACCACCGCCGCCGGCTCCGCCGCCGCCACGACGGTGATCCGGCACCGGCTGCAGGGCGGCAGCTTTTAGCTATGCTTGATGGGTGGCGCCGGCTCCTGCCGGCGCCCTGGAACCTACAGCTCTCTCCGGCGCTGCCCATCCCTTTTTCCAGAACCGGTCCATGCCCGCGATCCTCATCATCGACGACAACGCCAGCGTGGGCACCGCGCTGGACGTGCTGTTCTCCCTGCACGACATCGACACGCTGCAGGCACAGAGCCCGGCCGAAGGCCTGGCCCTGCTCGAATCGCAGCCGGTGGACCTGGTGATCCAGGACATGAACTTCAGCGAGGACACCACCTCCGGCGAGGAAGGCGAAGCCCTGTTCGCGCAGATCCGCGCACGCCACCCCGACCTGCCGGTGATCCTGCTGACCGCCTGGACCCATCTGAGCAGCGCGGTGGACCTGGTCAAGGCCGGCGCGGCCGATTACCTGGCCAAGCCCTGGGACGACCGCAAGCTGCTGACCACGGTCAACAACCTGCTGGAACTGTCCGAAGCACGTCGCGAACTGGACCGTCGGCGCGAACGCGAGCAGCGTCAGCGCACCGCGCTGGAACAGAAGTACGACCTCAGTGGTGCCGTCTTCGCCGATCCCGCCAGTGAACGCGTGATCGCCCTGGCCTGCCAGGTCGCACGCTCCGAACTGCCGGTCCTGATCACCGGACCCAATGGCGCCGGCAAGGAGAAGATCGCGCAGATCATCCAGGCCAATTCGCTGGTGGCAAAGGGACCGTTCGTCACGGTCAACTGTGGTGCGCTGCCGTCCGAGCTGATCGAAGCCGAGCTGTTCGGCGCCGAGGCAGGTGCCTACACCGGTGCCAACAAGGCGCGCGAAGGCAAGTTCGAGGCGGCCGATGGAGGCACCCTGTTCCTGGATGAGATCGGCAACCTGTCGCTGGGCGGGCAGATGAAGCTGCTGCGCGTGCTGGAGACCGGTCGCTTCGAGCGCCTGGGCTCCAACCGCGAACGCCAGGTCAAGGTTCGCGTGGTCAGCGCCACCAATGCCGACCTGCCGGCGATGATCCGCGACGGCACGTTCCGCGAGGACCTGTACTACCGCCTCAACACCGTGGAGCTGGTGCTGCCGCCGCTGGCCGAGCGGCCCGGCGACATCCTGCCGCTGGCCGAACGCTTCCTGGCGGGTGGCAAGCCGTTGTCCAGCGCCGCCGCTGCCGCGTTGCAACGGCACCCGTGGCCGGGCAACGTGCGCGAACTGCGCAACGTCATCCAGCGCGCCGAGCTGCTGGCCACCGGCAACCGCATCGAAGTGACCGATCTCAACCTGCCACGCGCTCCGGCTGCGCCACGCCCGGCGCCGAGCGCCGGCAACGATCCGGACCGCACGCGCATCGAGGAGGTACTGGCGCGCAATCATGGGGTCATCGCGCAGGCGGCCGCCGAACTCGGTCTCAGCCGCCAGGCACTGTACCGGCGCATGGACCGCCACGGCATTCCGCGCGAATGAAGCGACGCTCGTTCACCTTCCGCCTGTTCCTGCGCCTGCTGCCGGTGCTGGCGCTGGCTGCCGCGCTGCCCTGGCTGCTGGCCTACTGGCTCGACCACGGCTGGGCGGTGGCCATCGTATCCACGGTGATCCTGCTTGCCCTGATGTGGTGGGCGCTGCGCCGCGCCACCGCACCGGTCCGCTCGCTGATGCGTGCGTTGTCCGGCACCACCAGCAGCTACCGCGATGGCGAGTACAACTTCGGCGTTCACTGGGAAGGCAATGACGAACTGGGTGACCTGGTGAAGGCGCATCGCGAGCTGGGCGACGTGCTGCGCGAGCAGCGCCAGGGTCTGGTGCAACGCGAACTGCTGCTGGACACGATGGTGCAGAACACGCCCGTGGCGATGCTGCTGATCGCATCAGGCGGTGATGGCATCGCCCGTGTGGTGTTCTCCAACCTGGCTGCGCGCAAGCTGCTGCATGGTGGCTGGAAGCTGGAGGGCCAGCGCCTGGAGGAGGTGCTGGAGCAGGTGCCGGTGGAACTGCGCGACGCCATCGCCCGCGGCGGCGACAGCCTGTTCGCGGTGCAGGCCGAAGGCGAGGACGGCGACGAGGATGACGAGCAGGTCTACCACCTGTCGCGGCGCGCGTTCCATCTCAATGGACGGCCCCATGATCTGCTGCTGGTGCGTCTGCTCACCGCCGAGCTGCGCAGGCAGGAAGTCCAGACCTGGAAGAAGGTGATCCGGGTGATCAGCCACGAGCTGAACAATTCGCTGGCACCGATTGCCTCGCTGGCGCATTCCGGAGGGGAACTGGTCAAGCGTGAGCGGTTCGACCGCCTGCCGGAGATCTTCACCACCATCGAAGATCGCGCCCGCCACCTGGAGGGGTTCATCCGCGGATACGCACGCTTCGCCAAGCTGCCACAGCCCCAGCTGCAGACCGTGCACTGGGCCCCGTTCCTGTCCAGCCTGCGCCAGCAGATTCCGTTCGGCATGGAGCAGGAGCCGGACGAGGAGATGAGCAGCCGCATCGATATCGCGCAGTTCGGGCAGGCACTGCTGAACCTGCTGAAGAACGCGCACGAAGCCTGCGCGGAAGCCGATCCGCCCAACGATGACGTGCAGGTGCAGTTGACCCGCCTGCCCCAGTGGCTGCGTCTGGATGTGCTTGATCGCGGCAAAGGCATGAACGAGCAGGTACTGCAGAATGCGTTGATGCCGTTCTATTCGACCAAGCGCAACGGCACCGGGCTGGGACTGGCGCTGACCCGGGAGATCGTGGAGGCGCACGGTGGACGGGTGTCGCTGCAGAACCGCAGTGAGGGTGGGTTGTGTGTTTCGATCCTGCTGCCGGCGGGGTGAGGTGACGCTCCGGGAAGCGGAAGCGGCCGCTCCGCCCGCCGGGCATGACCCGGCGCTGCCCGACATCATTGGCGAAGGCACCCCGGAACGACCTTCAGCCATCCATCGAAGACAGGACACGCCGCATCGCCACCCGTAGATGCATCGGAAACCCCAATGCGGCTTCCTCCGCCATCACGGCCTGCAGCCCGTCACCCCATTCCTCCTGCGCAAGCCCCACGAATCCCTCGCCGGCATAGAACGGCGCATTCCACGGCACGTCTGCCAGCGTCGTCAGCACCGCAGAGCGATAGCCCTGGGTCCTGGCCATTGCCAACGCGTGCCGCAGCAAAGCACGACCATGGCCACGACGCGCATGCGCCGGGTCCACATCCATCTGCAGCACATGGAATTCGCCGCACAGCCCGCCTGCCAGCAGGTAACCGGCGATGCCGCCGCCCTCGGCGTCATCCACCACCCACAGCTGTCCACGCCGGAGGCCGTCCCGCAGCGCCTGCAGATCCAGGCCGTGGCCGGCGAACACCGGATAGGCTTCGTGGCCCTTCAGCAGTTCGCCGGCACGCTGTTCGATCGCCGGCAGCACGCCGAGCTCGTCGGCATGCGGAATCCGTGGCTCAGGATTTCTTGACCGGCCGCTTCCAGCCATCGATGGTTTCCTGCCGTGCGCGTGCCAGCGTCAGCTTGCCGTCCGGCGCGGTGCGCGTGATGACCGAACCGGCGGCGATGGTGGCGCCCTCGCCGATCAGCACCGGCGCCACCAGCGAGCTGTTGGAACCGATGAAGGCATTGTCGCCGATGGTCGTGGTCGACTTGTTCACGCCGTCGTAGTTGCAGGTGATGGTGCCGGCGCCGATGTTCACCTTGCTGCCGATCACCGCATCGCCCAGATAGGTCAGGTGGTTGGCCTTGCTGCCCACGCCGAGGGTCACTTTCTTGGTCTCCACGAAGTTGCCTACGTGGACGCCATCGGCGAGCACGGTGCCCGGGCGCAACCGGGCGAACGGACCGACCGATGCGGCACCTTCGGTGACCACCCCTTCTAGGTCGCAGTGCGCGCGCACTTCGGTGCCCGGCCCGAGCGTCACGTCCTTGAGTCGATTGAACGGGCCGATGGTCACGCCATCTCCCAGCACCACCTTGCCCTCAAGAATGACATCGACATCGATGAGCACATCGCTGCCGACCGTCACGCTGCCGCGGATATCCAGCCGTGACGGGTCCAGCACGCGCGCGCCCTGCGCGCACAGCGCACGTACTGCGCGGCGCTGCCACGCGCGCTCGAGCTGCGCCAGCTGCCAGGGATCGTTCGCCCCTTCTGCTTCCTGCACATCGGCCACCAGAGCCATCTCGGCCGGGGTGAACTCACGGGCTGCAAAGGCAAATACGTCGGTCAGGTAGTACTCGCCCTGCGCGTTGCTGTTGGACAGCTGCGAGAGCCACCGGCGCAGCGCGGTCGATTCGGCGGTGATGATGCCGGTATTGATCGTGCGCACGCGCAGCTGGTCATCGCTGGCGTCCTTCTGTTCGACGATGGCGCCGACCCGTCCCTCGGCGTCGCGCAGCACGCGGCCATAACCGGTCGGGTCATCGACATCGGCCACAAGCACGGCCAGCCGGCCCGGCTGCGCCAGCAGGTCGCGCAGCGTCTGCGCGCGGATCAACGGCACATCGCCGTACAGCACCAGCACCTGCGCGGCGTCGGGCACCTGCGGCATCGCCTGCGCGACCGCGTGGCCGGTCCCCAGCTGCTGTGCCTGCTCGGCCCATTGCAGGTCGGTCTGGTCGGCGAAGTGGCGCCGCACTGCCTCGCCACCATGGCCATACACCACGTGGATCGCAGCGGGGTCGAGCTCGCGGGCGGCAGCGATGACATGCGCGAGCATCGGCTGCCCGGCGATCGGCTGCAGCACCTTCGGCAGCACCGACTTCATGCGCTTGCCGGCACCTGCGGCCAGGATGATCACGTGCAGGGGTTGGGTCATGGGGGGAATCCGTGGTTCGATGACACCGATTCTAGAGCGTGGCCCGTTAACATGGATGCCCCTCCTTCTTCAGCATGCCGATGAGCCTCATCCGCCAGGGAAGCACCTACCTCGTCATCGGGCTCGTGCAGCTGCTGGTCGACTGGGTGGTCTTCGTGGCGGCCACCGCACTGGGGTTGCCGGTTGCACCGGCCAACGTCACGGGCCGGCTGGCGGGGATGCTGCTGGGCTTCTGGCTCAACGGTCGCTACACGTTCGCCGAGCCGGGCACGCACAAGCTGGGCTGGAAGCGCTTTGCGCGCTTCTGCGCGCTGTGGCTGCTGCTGACGGCGGCCAGCACGCTGCTGGTCAGCCTGGTCGACCAGGCTCTGGGCCTGCGCTACGCGTGGCTGGCCAAGCCGCTGGTCGAGGGCGGACTGGCGGCGGTGTCGTTCCTGCTGATGCGCCACGTGGTCTACCGCTGACCGGCGGTGATGGCGCACAAACAAAAACGCCGGCACGAGGCCGGCGTTCCTGTGGGTGTGGCGAGCCTCAGTGCTTGAGGTTCTTGCGCAGGCGCTCCAGCGCCTGCAACTGGACCACGGCCTCGGCCAGCTTCTGCTGGGCTTCGGCCACTTCCATGGCTTCACCACGGTTGGCCAGGATGCGCTCGGCTTCTTCCTTGGCCTTGCGGACCGAGGCTTCGTCGATGTCCTGCGCGCGGATCGCGGTGTCGGCCAGCACGGTCACCACCTGCGGCTGAACCTCCAGGATGCCGCCGGAAATGGCGAAATCCAGCTGCTCGCCGTTCGGCGTGGTCACCACCACCTTGCCCGGCTTCAGGCGGGTGATCAGCGGTGCGTGCTTGGGCGCGATGCCCAGTTCGCCCAGCTCACCGGTGGCCACGACCAGGGTCGCTTCGCCACGGAAGATTTCCTGCTCGGCGCTGACGATGTCGCAACGGATCGTGCTCATGCAAATCTCTTCGCTGTTCGCGGTGGCGCGATGCCACCGTGGAGGTCCACCGGCCCGGGCGGCTGCCCGGCGCCGGCGTCAGGTGGGGCAGGATCGCTCCCGCCCCTCCCGGATCAGGCCTTCTCGGCCATCTTCTTGGCCTTCTCGACCGCTTCTTCGATGCCGCCGACCATGTAGAACGCCTGCTCCGGCAGGTGGTCGTACTCGCCATCGACGATGGCCTTGAAGCCACGGATGGTGTCCTTCAGCGGCACGTACTTGCCCGGCGAACCGGTGAACACTTCGGCCACGTGGAACGGCTGGCTGAAGAAGCGCTCGATCTTGCGGGCGCGCGACACGGCCTGCTTGTCTTCTTCGGACAGTTCGTCCATGCCCAGGATGGCGATGATGTCCTTCAGTTCCTTGTACTTCTGCAGGGTCTGCTGGACGCGCTGGGCGGTGTCGTAGTGCTCGTGGCCGATGACCAGCGGGTCCATCTGGCGGCTGGTGGAGTCCAGCGGATCGACGGCCGGGTAGATACCCAGCGAGGCGATCGAACGCGACAGGGTCACGGTCGAGTCCAGGTGGGCGAAGGTGGTCGCCGGCGACGGGTCGGTCAGGTCGTCCGCGGGAACGTAGACGGCCTGGATCGAGGTGATCGAACCGTTCTTGGTCGAGGTGATGCGCTCCTGCAGGACGCCCATTTCCTCGGCCAGGGTCGGCTGGTAACCCACGGCGGACGGCATACGACCCAGCAGTGCCGACACTTCGGTACCGGCCAGGGTGTAGCGGTAGATGTTGTCGACGAACAGCAGCACGTCCTTGCCCTTGCCGTTCTCGTCCTTCTCGTCGCGGAAGTACTCGGCCATGGTCAGGCCGGTCAGCGCGACGCGCAGGCGGTTGCCCGGCGGCTCGTTCATCTGGCCGTACACCATCGCCACCTTGTCGAGGACGTTGGAGTCCTTCATTTCGTGGTAGAAGTCGTTGCCCTCACGGGTACGCTCACCCACGCCGGCGAACACGGACAGACCGCTGTGCGCCTTGGCGATGTTGTTGATCAGTTCCATCATGTTGACGGTCTTGCCGACGCCGGCGCCGCCGAACAGGCCGACCTTGCCGCCCTTGGCGAACGGGCACATCAGGTCGATGACCTTGATGCCGGTTTCCAGCAGCTCGGTGGCCGGGGACTGGTCTTCGTACGACGGTGCCGCACGGTGGATTTCCCAGTTGTCGCTGGCAGCGACCGGGCCGGCTTCGTCGATCGGACGGCCCAGCACGTCCATGATGCGGCCCAGGGTGCCGGCGCCGACCGGCACCGAGATGCCACGACCGGTGTTGGTGGCGACCAGGTTGCGCTTCAGGCCATCGGTGGAACCGAGGGCGATGGTACGCACCACGCCGTCGCCCAGCTGCTGCTGGACTTCAAGGGTGATTTCGGTGTTGTCGACCTTCAGTGCGTCGTACACCTTCGGCACCGACTCACGCGGGAATTCGACGTCGACGACCGCGCCGATGATCTGAACGATCTTGCCCTGACTCATTGCTGCATCCTCTAAATGTGTGCTTTGAACGAACGCGGTCAGACTGCTGCCGCGCCGCCGACGATTTCGGAGATTTCCTGGGTGATCGCTGCCTGGCGCGCCTTGTTGTAGACGAGCTGCAGCGTACCGATCAGCTTGTTGGCGTTGTCGCTCGCCGCCTTCATCGCGACCATGCGTGCGGCATGTTCGGAGGCGACGTTTTCCAGCAATGCCTGGTACACCAGCGACTCGATGTAACGCGTCATCACGTGCTCGAGCACGGTCGCGGCATCGGGTTCGTACAGGTAATCCCAGTCGTGGTGCGCGACCTGCTTCTCGGCCGCCGGCAGCGGCAGCAGCTGATCGAAGCTGGCCTTCTGCGTCATGGTGTTCACGAAGCGGTTGTAGACCAGGTACACGCGGTCGACCTTGCCTTCAGTGAAGGCGTCGAGCATGACCTTGATCACACCGATCAGCGATTCCAGCTTCGGCACGTCGCCGATGTGGGTCACGCTGCCGACCATGTTGACCTTGACGCGGCGGAAGAAGGTCGATGCCTTCTGGCCGATGGTCACCAGATCCACTTCCGCACCCTTGTCCTGCCATGCCTTGGCTTCGCCCAGCATCTTGCGGAACAGGTTGTTGTTCAGGCCGCCGGCCAGGCCGCGATCGGAGGAGATCACGATGAAACCGACCCGCTTGACCTGCTCGCGCTCGACCAGGAACGGATGCTGGTAATCGGTGCTGGCCTGCGCCAGGTGGCCGATCACCTGCTTCATCGCCTGCGCGTACGGACGCGAGGTCTTCATCCGATCCTGCGCCTTGCGGATCTTGGAGGCCGAGACCATCTCCAGGGCGCGCGTCACCTTGCGGGTGTTCTGCACGCTCTTGATCTTGGTTTTGATTTCGCGTCCGCTTGCCATCTCTTGTTTCCCGTGGCGCGGGGCTGATGCCCCGCGTTGTTCAACGGTGGAACGGGGCCAGGCCCCGTTCCCCATGCGCTGTTACCAGCTGCCGGTGGTCTTGAAGTCGGCGATGCCCTTCTTGAAGGCACCTTCGATATCGTTGTCCCAGCCGCCGGTGGCGTTGACCTTGTTGATCAGCTCGCCCTGGGTGTTGGCGAAGTGGGCGTGCAGGCCCTCTTCGAACGCCAGCAGCTTGTTGACCGGCACGTCGTCGAGGTAACCCTCGTTGACGGCGTAGATCGACAGCGCCTGGTTGGCGATCGACATCGGCGCGTACTGCTTCTGCTTCATCAGCTCGGTGACGCGCTGGCCACGTTCCAGCTGCTTGCGGGTGGCTTCGTCCAGATCCGAAGCAAACTGCGCGAACGCAGCCAGCTCACGGTACTGGGCCAGCGAGATGCGGATGCCGCCCGACAGCTTCTTGATGATCTTGGTCTGCGCCGAACCACCGACGCGCGACACCGAGATACCGGCGTTCACGGCCGGGCGGATGCCGGCGTTGAACAGGTCGGTTTCCAGGAAGATCTGGCCGTCGGTGATCGAGATCACGTTGGTCGGAACGAAGGCGGACACGTCGCCGGCCTGGGTTTCGATGATCGGCAGCGCGGTCAGCGAACCGGTCTTGCCGGTGACCTTGCCCTCGGTGAACTTCTCGACGTACTCCTCGGACACGCGGGCAGCGCGTTCCAGCAGGCGCGAGTGCAGGTAGAACACGTCGCCCGGGTAGGCTTCACGGCCCGGCGGGCGCTTCAGCAGCAGCGAGATCTGGCGGTAGGCAACGGCCTGCTTGGACAGATCGTCGTACACGATCAGCGCGTCTTCGCCGCGGTCCATGAAGTACTCGCCCATGGTGCAGCCCGAGTAGGCGCTGATGTACTGCATCGCAGCCGATTCGGACGCGGTGGCGGCCACGACGATGGTGTGGGCCAGGGCGCCGTTCTCTTCCAGCTTGCGCACGATGTTGGCGATGGTCGATGCCTTCTGGCCGATCGCAACGTACACGCACTTGATGCCGGTGCCCTTCTGGTTGATCACCGCATCGATCGCCATGGCGGTCTTGCCGGTCTGGCGGTCACCGATGATCAGCTCGCGCTGGCCACGGCCGATCGGGATCATCGAGTCGACCGACTTGTAACCGGTCTGCACCGGCTGGTCGACCGACTTGCGCCAGATCACGCCCGGAGCAACACGCTCCACCGGAGCGGTCACGTCGGTGCCCAGCGGGCCCTTGCCGTCGATCGGCTCGCCGAGCGCGTTGACGACGCGGCCCAGCAGTTCCGGACCGACCGGCACTTCCAGGATGCGGCCGGTGGTCTTGGCGACGTCGCCTTCGCGCAGGTGCTCGTAGTCACCCAGGACCACGGCGCCGACCGAGTCGCGCTCCAGGTTCAGGGCCAGGGCGAAGGTGTTGTTCGGCAGTTCGATCATTTCGCCCTGCATCACGTCGGCCAGACCGAAGATGCGCACGATGCCGTCGGACACGCTGGTCACGGTGCCTTCGTTGCGCGATTCCGCGGCCAGCTTGACCTTCTCGATGCGGTTCTTGATCAGTTCGCTGATTTCGGAGGGGTTGAGCGTGGTTGCCATCGTCAAGTCCTAGTGCCGGCAGCGGGGCCGGACGTTAAATGAATTCAGTTAGCGAGCGCGGTCTGCAGGCGGGCCAGCTTGCCCTTCAGCGAACCATCGATGACCACGTCGCCGGCGTCGATCACGGCGCCGCCGATCAGCGAGGCATCGACCGCAGTGGTCACATCGACCTCGCGGTTGAAGCGCTTGCGCAGCGCGACCTTGATCGCGTCCAGCTCGCCGGCCGACAGTTCGGCGGCCGAGGTCACGGTGGCCTTGACCACGTGCTCGGCTTCGGCGCGCAGGGCGTCGAACATGCCGGAGATCTCCGGCAGCAGCGGCAGACGATGCGATTCGGCCAGGATGGCCAGGAAGCGCGAGAAGCTTTCGCCGTGGGTCGCCGGCGCCAGCAGGGCGACAGCGTCGTCACGACCGAGCTCCGGGTTGGCGAGCAGGGCCGCCACGCGCGGGTCGGCGGCGACGTGGGCGGAGAACGCCAGGGCGTCCGACCACGGCGCGAACGCGCCTTCGTCGCGCGCGGTCGCGAACGCGGCGCGGGCGTACGGGCGGGCAAGCGTGAGGGCCTGGCTCATCCTTAGATCTCCGAGGCCAGCTCGTCGAGCAGCGCCTTGTGGGCGTTGGCGTCGATTTCGCGCTTGAGCAGCTTTTCGGCACCGGTCACGGCCAGCGCGGACACCTGCTTGCGCAGATCTTCACGGGCACGGTTGGCGGCGGCGTCGATCTCAGCCTGGGCCAGTTCCTTCTGACGGGTGGCTTCGGTGATCGCTTCGGTACGGGCTGCGTCGACGATCTGGTTGGCGCGCGCGTGGGCCTGGTCGATGATCTCGTTGGCCTTGGTGCGGGCTTCCTTCAGCGCTTCGTTGACCTTCTCCTGCGCCTGGGCCAGATCTTTCTGGCTGCGGTCGGCAGCAGCGAGGCCTTCAGCAATCTTCTGCTGGCGCTCTTCGATCGCGTTCATCAGCGGCGGCCAGATCTTGGTCGCGATGATCCAGATCAGACCAGCGAAGGCGAGCGCCTGCGCAAGAAGGGTGAAATTGATATTCATGGTTAGCTCGATCGCTGGTTTCGGGGTGGACGCGCCGCCGGGGCGGCGCATCCGGCCTTCATCCGAAACCGGGTGCATCAGCACCCGGTCGTCTCAAACCGCTGTATCAGCCGGCCAGAGCCTTGGTGACGGCACCGGCGAAGGCGGCCGACAGCGGGTTGGCGAAGGCCAGCAGCAGGCCGACGGCGACCGAGATGATGAACGCGGCGTCGATCAGGCCGGCGGTGATGAACATGCGGACCTGCAGGACCGGGATCAGTTCCGGCTGGCGGGCGGCCGACTCCAGGAACTTACCAGCCATGATGGCCAGACCCAGACCGGCGCCCAGCGCGGCCAGGCCGATCATGATGCCGACGGCGAGGGCGGTGGAGCTCTGAATCTGCGCGAAGTTGGTCAGGACGGCGAAGTACATGGTTATCTCCAGGAACTTAAGTTGCTAAGGGTGATGAAACGGATGAAGGTTGAAACGCGTTGAAGCTTGAAACTCAGTGAGCGTCTTCCGACAGGCTCAGGTACACGATCGACAGCATCATGAAGATGAAGGCCTGCAGCGGGATCACCAGCAGGTGGAACAGCATCCAGCCGAGGCCGAACGCACCACCGGCAATGGCGCCGAAGAAACCGGCACCACCCAGCACCCAGATCAGCAGGAACACGATTTCGCCGCCGAACATGTTGCCGAACAGTCGCATCGCCAGGGAGATCGGCTTGCTCAGCCACTCGACGATGTTGAGGATCAGGTTGAACGGCATCATCCACTTGCCGAACGGAGCCGTCAGGAACTCCTTGATGAAGCCGCCCAGTCCCTTGGACTTCAGCGCGAAGAACAGCATCAGGAAGAACACGCTGATGGCCATGCCCAGGGTGGCATTGACGTCGGCGGTCGGCACCGGCTTCCAGTAATGGATGCCCGCCAGCTCCAGCGGCTTGGCGATGAAGTCGGCCGGGATCATCTTGATGAGGTTCATCATCAGGATCCAGAAGAAGATCGTGATGGCGATCGGCGTGACCAGCTTGCTCTTGCCGTGGTAGGTGTCCTTGGCCTGGCGGTCGACGAACTCCAGGCAGATCTCCACGAAGGCCTGCCACTTGCCCGGCACGCCAGCCGTGGCCTTGCGGGTGCCCAGCCAGAAGGCGACCACGATCACCAGGCCCATCAGGACCGCGGTGAGGAAGGTATCGACGTGGATATGCCAGAACATCCCGTCGCCGTTGCCGACCGGTGCGGTCAGGTTCTGCAGGTGATGCTGGATGTAGCTGGTAGGGGTTAGAGCCTCGCCCGCCATGTGTCCGGAACCTTAGTTAATTGAATTCTGTCAACGCCTGGCCATCGCCAGGACCTGGAACATCAAGCCGACGGCGATACCGGCCAACAGCGCCAATGCAGGCAGCTTGAAGACCAGGAACCCCACCAGCAGGACGCCGAAAACGACTACCCACTTCGCCACGATCGCAATGATCAGCCGTGCCATTGCCGACCCCGCAGCCAGGGCACCCCCGCCCAGCGCCATCCGTGCCGCGACCCAGCCACCGGCCGAGATCGCCACGCCGGATGCCAGGGCACCGAGCGCGTACTTCGGCCCTACCAGCAGGAAGGCCAGGGCCAGGACAGCCACTGCGGCCAGCGGGTAGACCGCGGCGCGCAGCATCAGTCGCCGACCCGCTTCAACGGAGTTCAGCACAGGACGTCCCGCGTGGTTGCAAGTGGAGGGCTGAGGCGGCTACAGCAGGGGGGCCTCATCGAGCCGCCAAATTATAGCAATGGGACAATTTGCGAGACAACCGCTGCCTGTTCATCCCGGAAGGGCGCAAGTTGCGGTAACGGTTACATTTTTGCGTGCCGCCCAAGGGACAATGACGTCCACATGATGCTGCGGTGCAGCGCATTGAACTTTGGTCGCACGCCTGGGAACTTTCCGCGACCTTGCCGGTCCGACCTTCCGACCTGCCTGCAGCAACCTCGTCGACGCTTCGCCCCGCAGGTCCTCGATGGCCCCGAAGCCCGGCTCCGGGGCCATCCTTTTTCATGGTCGTGACAGCGCTGAACCGTGCACACGCCATCGACCATACGTTCACGCATGGTGGACGAGTGCGTCCTGCACAGTGGGCTTCATTCTGATGAACCACTGCAAGGACTCTTCGATGCGCTCCGTCCCCACCCTGCTCGCCCTCTCCCTGCTTGCCGCCGGCGCATCGTTCGCCAGCGCCGCCCATGCCGCCGAAGGCGATGACCGTTTCGCCCTGCGCCTGGGTGCGATGAACATCGATTCGGACAACACGCTGCGCGGCAACACCACTGTCGCCGGCCAGGACGTCGGTTTCTCGGAAGATTTCAAGCTCGGCGGCAAGGAATGGGAACCGCGGGTAGACGGCATGTTCCGCCTCAGCGACCGCCAGCGCTTCCTGTTCAACTACTTCAAGTACGACAAGGACCGCCGCGAGACGCTGGGCCAGGACATCTCCTTCGGCGGCGTCAACGTGCCGGCTGACAGCTTCGTCAAGGCGGAGCTGAAGTACCAGGTGGCCAGCCTGGTCTACGACTACTCCGTCGTCGACACTGACACCTTCGATCTGGGCCTGCAGCTGGGTGCGGAGTACGCCAAGGTCAGCACCAAGGGCTATGCGGACCTGGGCACCGTGTATGAAGGCCAGTTCCTGGACGAGAAGACCGACGGTGTGGCGCCCGTAGTCGGTGCGCGCCTGAGCTTCACCCCGTCCGAGAAGTGGATGATCACCCTGCAGGGTCAGTACCTCAACACCCGCTGGGGCAGCTTCGACGACTACAAGGGTGACCTGAGCCGGGCCAATGCCATCGTCGATTACCGCCTGACCAAGAACTTCGGCCTGTTCGCCGGCTACGACTGGTTCAAGCTGGATGCGGACAAGAAGGGCAGCGACGGCACCATCGGTCTGAAGCAGGAATTCAAGGGCCCAGTGGCCGGCGTCAGCTTCGTGTTCTGATTCCTGCCCCTTCCATCGCACTCTCTCCTGGCGCGGCCTCCGGAACATCGGGGGCCGCGTTTTTTTGTGCTGCTTTGTCCTGCCGGGGTAAAAGCGGCATGGTCGAGCACTGGAGGGAGAGGGGGCTGCGTGCGAATGTCCCCCGGCGCCGGCCTGCGGCCGTCACCTCCTCCTTTACTTCGCACGCAGCCCCCTCTCCCTCCGCGTGTCAGGCCTCCACGCGTCGTTGAAGTGGCTCTGCGGCTGGACCCTCCGCAAGCCGAGCCGCTGCGTGAGTGGCAGGCGTTTGGACAAAGCGAAGGAGGAGGCGACCGCCGCAGGCGGACGGCGGGGGACATGTGTCGAAAGGCCTGCCGCCTGCGCAGAGGCCCGGAAGCTCGCGATCACATAGGCCGCACTCGCAGGATCGCTGGCGCGCTGGAGGGAGAGGGAGCTGCATGCGAATGTCCCCCGGCGCCAGCCTGCGGCCGTCACCTCCTCCTTTACTTCGCACGCAGCCCCCTCTCCCTCCGCGTGTCAGGCCTCCACGCGTCGTTGAAGTGGCTCTGCTGGAGTGTCCGTACACCGAGCCGCTGCGTGGGTGGCAGGCGTTTGGACACAGTAAAGGAGGAGGCGACCGCCGCAGGCGGACGACGGGGGACATGTGTCCAAATGCCTGCCACCCGCGCAGCGGCCCGGAAGCTCGCGACCACAGTCACCGAAGCCACAGAAGCCACCAACAAAAAACCCGGCTTGAGCCGGGCTTTCCGTTTCACCGGGCATGGCCCGGCGCAAGCGCCTTACTTCTTCTTCGGCATGTACAGATCGGTGATCGTGCCGTCGTAGATTTCCGAAGCCATCGCCACCGATTCACTCAGCGTCGGATGGGCATGGATGGTGTGGCCGATGTCTTCGGCTTCCGCGCCCATCTCGATGGCCAGACCGATCTCGGCCAGCAGGTCACCGGCATGCACACCGACGATCGCGCCACCGATGATGCGGTGGGTCTCTTCATCGAAGATCAGCTTGGTGAAGCCCTCGGTGCGACCGATGCCGATCGCGCGGCCACTGGCCGCCCACGGGAACTTGGCCACGCCGACCTTCAGGCCCTTGGCCTTGGCCTCGGTCTCGGTCACGCCCACCCAGGCGATCTCCGGATTGGTGTAGGCCACCGACGGAATCACGCGGGCCACCCACTCCTTCTTGTGGCCGGCCGCCACTTCAGCCGCCAGCTTGCCCTCGTGCGTGGCCTTGTGGGCCAGCATCGGGTTGCCGACGATGTCACCAATGGCGAAGATGTGCGGCACGTTGGTACGCATCTGCCGGTCAACCGGGATGAAGCCACGCTCGGTGACCTGCACGCCGGCCTTCTCGGCATCGATCTTCTTGCCATTCGGCGAACGACCCACGGCGACCAGCACGCGGTCGAAGGTCCCCTGCGCCAGCGCCGGCGACTGCCCTTCCTCGGCCGCCTCAAAGGTCACGGTGATGCCCTTGGCATCGGCGGTGACGCCCGACGCCTTGGTCTTCAGGTGAACGTCGATGCCCTGCTTCTTCAGGCGGTCGGCCAGCGGCTTGACCAGGTCCTTGTCGGCGCCCGGCATCAGCTGGTCCATGAATTCGACCACGGTAACCTTGCTGCCCAGCGCACCGTACACGGTCGCCATTTCCAGGCCGATGATGCCGCCACCGACAACCAGCAGCGAACCCGGCACTTCGGCCAGCTCCAGCGCGTCGGTGGAATCCATCACACGCTTGTCGTCCCACGGGAAGTTCGGCAGCTTCACCGCCTGCGAACCGGCGGCGATGATGCACTTCTGGAAGCGCAGCAGCTGCGTGCTGCCGTCAGCGGCGGTGATCTCCAGCTCGTTGGCCGACAGGAACCGACCGACACCCTGCACGTTGCGCACCTTGCGCTGCTTGGCCATGCCGGCCAGACCCTTGGTCAGCTGGTTGACGACCTTTTCCTTGTACTGGCGCAGCTTGTCCAGCGTGATCGTCGGCTTGCCGAACTCCACGCCGAAATCGCCGGCATGGGCGACTTCATCGATGACCGCCGCCGCATGCAGCAGTGCCTTGGACGGAATGCAGCCGACGTTGAGGCAGACGCCGCCGAGGCTGGCGTAGCGCTCGACCAGTACCGTATCCAGGCCGACATCGGCTGCGCGGAACGCGGCGGTGTAGCCGCCCGGGCCGGAGCCCAGCACGACCATCTCGCATTCGATGTCGGCCGGCTTGCCGCTGGCCAGTGCCGGCTTCGGTGCGGCCGGTTCGGCCGGGGCACGATGCGACGGGGTCACCGGCGGCTTGCTGGCCGGGGCGGCGGCCGCCGGCGCAGGTGCGGCTGCCTTGGCCGGGGCCTCGGCGGCTCCTTCGGTGTCCAGCAGGACCACCACGGCCCCCTCGGACAGCGTATCGCCGAGCTTGACCTTCAGTTCCTTGACCACACCGGCGGCCGAGGACGGCACTTCCAGCGTGGCCTTGTCCGACTCCAGGGTCACCAGGCCCTGGTCCTTCTTCACCGTGTCGCCGACGGCGACCAACACTTCGATCACCGGCACATCGCTGTAATCGCCGATGTCGGGAACCTTGACTTCAATCGTGGCCATGGTGGTTTTCCTCATGCCCGGCCGGGGTGGCCGGCGGGCTGTCACTGCGTTTCGTCAGGCGGCCGCGCCAAGGGCGACGGCCACACGGTGGGGGCGAAGCGGGTGCCTTACAGCAGCACGCGACGCATGTCGGCCAGTACCTGCGACAGGTACGTGGTGAAGCGTGCGGCCAGGGCGCCATCGATGACGCGGTGGTCGTAGCTCAGCGACAGCGGCAGCAGCAGCTTCGGTGCGAATTCCTTGCCATTCCAGACCGGCTGGATGGAGGACTTGGACACGCCCAGGATGGCCACTTCCGGGGCATTGACGATCGGGGTGAACGCGGTGCCACCGATCCCGCCCAGCGAGCTGATCGAGAAGCAGCCGCCACTCATGTCGGCCGGGCCCAGCTTGCCGTCGCGCGCCTTCTTGGCCAGCTCGCCGGTTTCCTGCGCGATCTGCACCACGCCCTTCTTGTCGACGTCGCGGATCACCGGCACGACCAGGCCGTTCGGCGTATCGGCGGCGAACCCGATGTTGAAGTACTTCTTCAGGGTCAGGTTCTCGCCGCTGGCGTCCAGCGAGGCGTTGAACTCCGGGAACTTCTTCAGCGCTGCGGCGCTGGCCTTGATCAGGAAGGCGAGCATGGTCAGCTTGATGCCGGCCTTCTCGTTCTCCTTGTTCAGTGCCACGCGCAGTGCTTCCAGATCGGTGATGTCGGCCTGGTCGAACTGGGTGACGTGCGGAATCATCGCCCAGTTGCGGGCCAGGTTCGCGCCGGAGATCTTCTTGATGCGCGACAGCGGCTGCACTTCGGTCTCGCCGAACTTGCTGAAATCGACCTTCGGCCACGGCAGCAGGTTCAGCCCACCGCCTGCGGCGGCAGCGGTGCCGCCCGCGGCCGGAACGCCACCACTGAGCGCGGCCTTGACGAATTTCTGCACGTCACCCTTGGTGATGCGCCCGCCCTTCTCGGTACCGCTGATCTGCAGCAGGTCCACGCCCAGCTCGCGGGCGAACACGCGCACCGCCGGGGTGGCATACGGCACCTTGGCCGGCAGCACGCCATCGGCGTTGAACTGTACGGGCGGGCTGGACGGAGCGCCGGCCGACGCGATCTCACGAGCCGCCAGCTTGTCCGGCTGAGCGGGCACAGCGACCGGCTCGACCTTGGTGGCGGTCTCGGCAGCGGCCGGGGCCGCCGCAGCCGCTTCGCGGGTCGGCGCCGGCGCAGCAGCACCCTCGGCTTCGATGATGGCCACCACATTGCCCTGCGACAGGGTGTCCCCCACCTTGACCTTCAGTTCCTTGACCACACCGGCCACCGAGGACGGCACTTCCATGGTCGCCTTGTCGCTTTCCAGCGTGACCAGGCCCTGATCCTTCTTGACGGTGTCGCCCACGGCGACCAGCACTTCGATGACCGGGATGTCGGTGTAATCGCCGATGTCCGGCACCCGGGCTTCAACCGCACCGCCACCGGCAGCCGGGGCGGCCGGCGCGGCAGCCGCCGGGGCCGGGGCGCTCTGGGTGGCAGCCGCCGGGGCAGCGGCCTTGGCCGGGGCCGGGGCCGGAGCGGCCGGCGCTGCGGCCTCGTCTGCCGCCACTTCGATCAGCGCCACGACCTTGCCCTCGGACAGGGTGTCACCCACCTTGACCTTGATCTCCTTGACCACACCGGCCACCGAAGACGGCACTTCCATGGTCGCCTTGTCGCTTTCCAGCGTCACCAGGCCCTGGTCCTTCCTGACCGTATCGCCAACGGCGACAAGCACCTCGATTACCGGGATATCGCTGTAGTCACCGATATCGGGGACAAGTGCTTCCTTGATTTCGGCCATGGGGATAACTCCGGCAATCTGGTGTAGGGAAACGTCTATTGTGCGGCCAGCGGGGGCCAGCGCCAACCGTTACAGGTGTTTTCAGTACGCACGCAGCCGGGACACGCTGTTGCCCATGGGGCGCAGGCACCTCCAGTGGGTAGCGTATTGTCCGCACGATGTCCGCTTCATGTCGCCAGTGCATCGGCCACCGGCTGCCAGGCCTGACGCAGGCGCTGCAGCGACCAGGCCGCATTGGCCGGGCTGGTCGAGGGCAGCGCCAGCACACGCGGTGGCTCCCCCAGGACAGGCAGCACCCAGCGCTGGAATGCCTGCATCGACGCAGCACCATTGCAGCCGATCAGCTGCAGCTCAGGCAGCAGGGCGATCAGTTCCGGCAGCGCGTTGGCCACTTCCGTGCCACGCACGATGTCCGCATCCAGGCTGCCCCGGCGCTCGCATCGGCCGATCACATCCCACACCCCGACACCGGCGGCGTTCAGGGCGCGCATGCGTTGCGGATAGGGCAAACCAGCGTCAAAGCCGCAGATATCGGACATGAGCGGCCAGAAACGATTGCGTGGATGCGCGTAGTACTGGCCAGCGTGCAGCGACGCAGCACCCGGCATCGAACCAAGCAGCAACACGCGCGATCGCGCGTTCACCTGCGCGGGCAGGCCGGTGCAGAGCGTTGGCGCGCTCACGGTTTGTGCAACTGCATGAACATTCCTCCAGAGCAAAAACCCCATGAAAACAGGCTTTTCGAACTCATCGCTGAACAGAGCGAACTATTTTTTAACGCGCGTCGGATTCGATTCATGTTGAGGCGACTACGGTGTGCTCGCCCCGCAACCGGGGGCCCAAAAACAAGAAACATTAGGAGATACCCCCATGCGCTCCATCCGTATCCTGAGTCTCGCCCTGCTGACCTCCGCCGCCTTCGCGCCGGCCGCTTTCGCCCAGGACAGCAGCACCACCGACACCGCCTCGGGCAAGCATTTTGCCGTGGTTGGCGGCGTCACGCTGCTGCAGCCGAAGAATGATCCGATCACCGGCGTCAAGAAGCTCGATGGCGGCCCGGCGCCGACCGTCAGCTTCAGCTACTACGTCAACGACAACTGGGCCGTTGAGCTGTGGGGCGCTGCCGACAAGTTCGATCACCGCGTCAAGGGTCCGGGCAACACCCGCCTGGGCAGCGTCGAGCAGCAGCCGGTCGCGCTGAGCGGCCAGTACCACTTCGGCCAGGCCGACAACGTGTTCCGTCCGTTCGTGGGCGTGGGCTACTTCCAGTCGGCCTTCAGCAACGAATCGCTGGCTGACGGCAGCAGCTCCGACATCCGCCTGAAGGATGCCAAGGGCGTGATCGGCACCGTCGGCGTCGACATGAACATCAACTCCACCTGGTTCGCCCGTGCTGATGCCCGCTACATGCGCGCCCGCCCGGACGTGAAGGTGGGTGGCGAGAAGATCGGCGAAGCCAAGCTGGATCCGTGGACTGTCGGCGTGGGTATCGGCGCCCGCTTCTAAGCATCGCCTGCTTCACTGTCTGTACGCGACGGGCCCTTCGGGGCCCGTCGTCGTTTTCGTCACCCGCGCTCTGTGTAGAGTCGGGTCGTGCTCGACTGCTTTTTTCCGGACGTCGAGCAGGGCTTGACTCTGCAAAGGACGGAAGGCCGGTGATCGGGATGGACAATGTCGACCTGCTGGTGATCGGAGGTGGCATCAACGGCGCCGGCATCGCACGCGACGCCGCAGGCCGCGGCCTGCGCGTGCTGCTCTGCGAGCAGCACGATCTTGCGTCACATACCTCCAGCGCCAGCAGCAAGCTGGTCCATGGCGGGCTGCGCTACCTGGAACAGGGCGAGTTCGGCCTGGTGCGCAAGGCGCTGGGCGAACGCGATGTACTCCGCAGGCAGGCGCCCTGCCTGGTCCGGCCGCTGCGCTTCGTGCTGCCCTGGGAACCCCACCTGCGGCCACGCTGGATGCTGCGGCTCGGCCTGTGGCTGTATGACCACCTCGGCCATCGCGGCGCAGCGTTTCCGGCTTCGCGCGCACTGCACCTGCCACACGACCCGTTGGGCACGTGGCTGTCGCCATCGTTGCACCAGGCCTTCAGCTATGCCGACGCGCAGGTGGACGATGCACGCCTGGTATTGCTCAACGCGCTGGATGCCGCGCAACGCGGCGCGCGTGTACAGGTTCGCACCCGCTGCGTCGAACTGCGCGGCGAGCAGGGCCACTGGCGGGCGGTACTGGTCGATGCAGCGGGACAGCAGCAGACGGTGCATGCACATGCCGTGGCCAACGCGGCCGGTCCCTGGGCCGGAGGCCTGCTGCAACGCATGCAGGCGCGCAGCGGCACACCGGCCCTGCGCCTGGTGCAGGGCAGCCACATCGTGCTGCGCCGGCCCTGGCCCGATGACAGCGCCTGCCTGCTGCAGCAGCCCGACGGACGGGTCGTATTCCTGCTGCCCTTCACCCACGACCACCTGCTGGTGGGTACCACCGACACCGACTATCAAGGCGATCCGGCGCGCTGCCACGTGCTGCCTTCGGAAGTGGCGTACCTGTGCGAGGCGGCCAACCGCTATCTGCGCCAGCCGATCACGGCGACGGAGGTGGTCTGGCAGTTTGCCGGCGTGCGCCCGCTGCTGGCCGACCCGGATCCGCGCGCGGCACGACTCAGCCGCGACTATCGCCTGCAGTTGCAGGTGCAGGGCGCGCCCGCCGTGCACGTGCTGGGGGGGAAGCTGACCACCTACCGCGTTCTGGCCGAAGAAGCGCTGGATCTGCTGCGGCCCCACCTGCCGCAGATGGGGCCGGCATGGACGGCAGCCGGGACGCCGCTGCCGGGCAGCGACTGGGGCGATGCCGTGCAGGCACGCTCTCACCTGCGGAGACTCGCACCGTGGTTGCCTGAGGACACTACGCGGCGCTGGGCCGAGGCCTATGGCAGCCGCAGCACCGAGCTGCTGCACGGGGTGCAGGGCATGGACGATCTCGGCGAACACTTCGGCGGTGGGCTGCACGCCCATGAGGTCGTGTTCCTGCGCGATCACGAATGGGCGCATACCGCCGAGGACATACTGTGGCGGCGGAGCAAGCTGGGACTGCGGCTGGACACCGCACAGGTGGCACGCCTGCAGGACTGGTTGGAGGAACAGCAGCACCAGGCCATGCCCGGCCGATCGCGGTGACACCCTGCATGGCCCGTCGCTGCCGATGCAGTAGGATTTCCCCATCGCTACCGGAGACGCCGCATGACGCCCCGCTACGTGCTGGCCATCGATCAGGGCACCACCAGTTCGCGCGCGATCCTGTTCGATCACGCCGGCGACATCGTCGGCAGCGCGCAACGTGAGTTCGCCCAGATTTTCCCGCAGCCCGGTTGGGTGGAACATGACCCGCGCGAGATCCTCACCAGCGTCTACGCCACGCTGACCGAGCTGCTCAGCCGCGAACAGATCGACCCGCGCCACATCGCCGCACTGGGCATCACCAACCAGCGCGAGACCACCGTGGTCTGGGAACGCGCCACGGGCCAGCCGATCCACAACGCCATCGTCTGGCAGTCCCGGCAAAGCCAGGCCATCTGCGAGCGGTTGCGCTCGCAGGGGCACGAAGCGCTGATCCGTGAACGCACCGGCCTGCTGATCGATGCCTACTTCTCGGCCACCAAGGTGCGCTGGATCCTCGATCACGTGGAAGGCGCACAACAGCGCGCGGAGCGTGGCGAACTGCTGTTCGGCACCATCGACAGCTGGCTGGTCTGGAATCTCAGTGGCGGCCAGGCACACGTGACGGACTACAGCAACGCCGCACGCACGCTGCTGTTCAACATCCACACCCTGGACTGGGACGACGAGCTGCTCGCGCTGCTGGACATTCCGCGCGCCATGCTGCCGCAGGTGCGTGACTCCAGCGCGGTGTACGCGCACACCCGGCCGCAGTTCTTCTTCGACCACCCGATTCCGATCGCCGGCATCGCTGGCGACCAGCAGGCCGCGCTGTTCGGCCAGGCCTGCTTCCAGCCGGGCATGGTGAAGAACACCTACGGCACCGGCTGCTTCATGCTGATGCACACCGGAACGCAGGCCGTGCGTTCGCACAATGGCCTGCTGACCACCATCGCCTGGGGCCTGGACGGGCGCGTGGAGTACGCACTGGAGGGGTCGATCTTCATCGCCGGCTCGGTGGTGCAGTGGCTGCGCGACGGCCTGCGCATGATCGATCGGGCCAGCGACAGCCAGGCGCTGGCCGCGAAGGTCGGCGACAGCGCTGGCGTCTATCTGGTGCCGGCGTTCGTGGGCCTGGGTGCGCCTTACTGGCGCAGCGACGTGCGTGGAGCGATGTTCGGCCTGACCCGGGGCACCAGCAGGTCGCACTTCGTGCGTGCAGCATTGGAAGCAATGGCTTACCAGACCCGCGATGTACTCGATGCCATGCAGTCCGATGCAGGTATCGGCCTGAGCGAGCTGCGTGCCGACGGCGGCGCGATCGGCAACGACTTCCTTGCCAGCTTCCAGGCCGACATTCTGGGCGTTCCGCTGCTGCGGCCACGGCTGACCGAGACCACGGCGCTGGGCGCGGCCTACCTGGCCGGGCTGGCGGTGGGATTCTGGGAAAGCCGCGAACAGATCGCCGCGCAATGGGGACTGGACCGCCGTTTCGAGCCGCAGATGCCGGCATCACGGCGCGAGACGCTGTATGCCGGGTGGCAGCAGGCGGTCGCCGCCACCCTGGCCTTCCACGTCGATT